>CAVGRW010000145.1:0-5947 GCA_963631735.1 Bacteroidaceae bacterium
CGAGCAGGCCGAAAACGATATAAGGGTAGTTGTAAATTCAAAAGAATACAAGTGCTTTTAGGGCGAACAGAATTTATTATGTTTGGCAAAAAGATGGCTTTACGAAAAAGTAATGCCATCTTTTTTGCTTTTTAGCTTTAATCCAACCCCTCGGCTGTAAGTGCCGACATTTTAATGCCACTGGGGAAGTTTTGAGAGTTTAATCGGTTTTGTTATTTTTTTTAACTCTGCCGCACGGGCAGTACAGTATTGCTACAGTTTAATTTTTATATAAGAACTATACAAATTTCTATATTACAAAATACAATTTTATGGCAAAAATTGTTAATTCTTAAAATATATTAAAATGCGTCGAAAATGTTATTTACATGTCGAATTATACAGTAAAAATATCCTAAAGCAATGAAAAATTATATACAAATGATTGAAAATAAATGTAAGTTAATGAACATTGTTGAAACACTATAATTATGTATGCTAAAATTTCCGTTAAAGTTGGCAAAGTATATTTTTTGCAACAGTTTTCACAAATCGCTAACCTGAAAAATGTTGCAAATTACCAAGTTTGCCGCAGTACGGGAGGTAATAAAATGACCAAAAAACTCACCAAAATCGGAAGGAGCACACTGAGCGTGATTCTGTGTCTCACTATGCTTCTGACGACCTTCTGCTTCTTCGATATCGGTTCCGTGATATCGCAGGCAATGGTCACCGTAACAGAAAATAACAAGATGAAGGGTTCGCTCTCGAGTCAGTATATGTATGCGCCCGAGATTGCCTATCTCAAGCCCGGCAGCAGTGCGTTCCAGTACTTCAGCAACTACGATCCGGCAACGGGTAAGGCGATAAGCAGTAATGACTCGACATCAAAACTTGAGTTTGACTACAAAGGCGCGACCGAGGTTGCTGTCGGCGTCAACAGGGTTTATTACAAGAACGGCGAAAACGATGCTGATTTTTCGGGAGCACTTAAAATCAACAACGTCAATGTTACGCAGAATAAGATTGCTTATAATGCCACAACGTCATCTTCGTTCAGCGCTTTAACAAGCAACGGTTCCGGCGGAACAATTTCCGTTACACTTAATGCAAGCCAGTGCTCGCTTGCCGGCACAACGACAGGAACTACATATTATATCCAGTGGGTATTCCGTTACAAAGTTGACGGAGCATATCACTTTGCTTTTATGTACACCGGCGTTTATGTACCGCTCCTTGATCAGGCAGGTATTTCGACCTCGCAGAGATATATTAAATCAGGTTCAAACCCGACCGAGAACCACTCGTGGTCTTTTATCACGGGTGCAATGAAGTATTCGGGCGGTAACAGAAAATCTCAGTTCCTCGGTACAACGGCAAACACACTTATGGCGGCTCCGCTTGTATCTTTCGTAGGACGTGCACAGAACGAGAACAACTATACAATTCCCTGCGGCGACGGACAGGCGCTGAACGAAAACAACTTCTCGTCTTCCAAGACGCCTTATAATACATTTGTTTATGACAGAGGAGCAAGAGGAGCAAACGAGCTTTACTATGAGACAACGAGCATTTCTGTCCCCTCAAGCTATGCGGGTACAGTTACGGGTAGTGCGTCTATTACCAATACCGGCGACGGTGTAATCGGTTCTGGCGTTACGCTCGGTATGGCATACATAGTTGTTGATACCTCCAGATACACAAACTATAATCAGATTCCTTACCTCAGCGCAGGTTATGCACAGTTCTATCATGACCTTGACGGTAACGGCAACAAGCTTAACTCTATCAAGAGTGTTAAAAGATATTATAAGGGCGGCTCAACAAGCATTACTTATGACGGAACAATATACTGCGATGTTGATACCTCCAACTATACAGATCACGACAGCTATTCCGTTGCAAGAGGACTTTATAAGTTCAACGGTTCAGTCGTAGACGGACTTGTTACCTTTGATACATGGTTCTTCAACGGTTATAAACACGTTACGGGATATACCGAGAGTATCGGTGTTCACCACTATAACGGTCTTTACACCGAGACAGTCAATAAGCAGACGCTCCGTACCGCTTATAATGATGCCGCACATTCACATATTGATTACAAAACATATTCAAGCGGCTATTCAGCATATTATGCAGAGCTTAAGTCTGTAGCTGAAACGCTTTGTAACCCGCAGCTTTATTCCAAGACAACAACCTCCCTCAGCGGAACGGCTTCGGGCTCTGTAAAGGCTATAGAAACATCAATCGTTAATTCAACTACGACAACTGATAACTTTGTATATTTCTATGTTCCCGAGGTAATATACCTTAAACCGGGAACAAGGACATTCCAGTATTATTCGGATATGGCTTCGGTATCTCTGAGCAACGGCGTTTGCACACCGACGGTCAGCTCGTCCGGCAACGATACAACAGGTAATATTTATTTCTATTATAAAAACGCAAGCAAGGTTAAGATTACTCAAAGCGGTGCGTCAAGTGTTTCCTTGAGCGGAGGAAATATAACTTCCTTAAACTCATATGTAAATACCTCGCAGTCCTCAGTTACAACCGCTAACATTTCAAGTGGTATGGCTTCTTCGGCGGAATCCTCATATATTACATGGACTGCAACATATGTTGAAGATAATGTTGAAAAGACAGTTACGGCAAAATCGTATATTTACTATCCCTCAACACAGACTGTTGCAGCTTCGGCACAGGCGCTCAGTAAAAACAATCCGCTTTTTGGTAGTGCCCGTAGAAGATATGTTTCTGTAACCTCTTTGATTTATGGTATTCATGAACTTGAAGTTGCCCCATCGGGAGGAAACAGCCCTTCCATTTATATTGGCGGCACGTCATACACAACAACAGATAACTCAAATGAAAAAGACGGAATCGGAGGATATTATCCGTCATCAAGCATACCTATCAATTCTCCGAGCTATACAGTTCCAAAATGGGACGGAGAAGCTACTCCCGGATTTTGCTCCTCAAGCTATACCGGAATGAGATGGGTATACAGAACATATGAGGGTGACACAGACAGTGTCAGCGGAATCGGAAAAATTTATGTAGATACTTCAAGAGTATCGAATTTCTCTCAAATTCCCAATTTTACTCTAAGAAGTGATTTCCACGGTATCAGTTCTACGGGTAATGTTAACTCGACGGATTATTATTGTAATTACTATACTATTTCGGGCAATTATAATACTTCTAACACAATTGTTAAGGATTCCGGACAATACGGCAAGGGCACAAATAAGACTGATGCGACGTGGAATACAAACGCAACATTAACAAGTGCATCAACCGCAAACGTTGACTTGATTGTGTTGAAAACATATCAATATATTGACAGTGATGATAATGTTTCGGCAAGAGGTTATGCTGCTGTTAAGGTTTACAGACAGGACAGAAGCGGTCTTCGTCAGGCAGTTGAATATGCCGCAAAGTACAACTATGCGCTTCAGGCAGAATATTTCAACGGCTCAACACAGTGGACTAATTATACCACAGCACTTGCCAACGCACAGAATGCTTTGACAAAGGTTGACGGAACAGCGGATTTCGGTACATACAATACCGATGCTTCCAAGCGCTCGGGTCTTGCCAAAACTCTTATGGATGCCGTTGACGTTCTTCTTAATGCAAGCAGGGGAGCGGCTCCCAGAAATACAAACAACTACACTGCAACGCAGACAAACGTAGGTCTTGTAGCAAATCCTGACGGAAGCTTCACAGTTGCTCCTATTGCCGAGGCAGTTACGGACGGTACTGCGTCAATTGCCAAGACCTTTAAGGCTTACGATAAGGTTGAGTTCTCTGCGGAGCAGTATAAGGGTTACACGTACATCGGCTATAACAAATCAGGTATTTCTGAAAAGGGTAATACAATTACCGCTTCGGCGTTCACCGGAATTCAGACAAGTACCGATGTTGTGCAGAAGTCAAAGAATGAAAATCTCGTATTCGGCAATGCAAAAAATGAGAATTATTCTTATACATTTTATTATCTTGTAAACCCCGATGTCCTTTTTGACAATGAGTTTGATTTTGATCAGTGGGCGGTCAAGGCTACTTTCAGCGGAACCTACAGCTTCGATATGGCAACAAATACTGCAACGGTCACAAACCCGGGAACAAGCACGGATTATTCAACCGGCAATATCAACGGAACGGGTTCATATTATATGAACGTTATTCCGAATCATACTTACAGAATAAGCATGAAGGTCAAGATGGGCGAAACGGCAGGTACCGTTGATTACATGGCATTTGCTTACAAAGATGCAAACCGCTCCACCCCGACTGCAGGCACTTCACCCTATTATTCAAGACCGACGATTGACCTTGCGGCAAACGCCGAGGGAACCTTGACAAGCGAATTTAAGATTCCGTCGGATGCAAGCTACATGACACTTCGTCTCGGACTCAGAACGGCAAGTATTACCGCTTCATTCAGTGATATCTATATCCAGGATATCACAACTCCGGGCGGCTTTAATGATGACGTTACCGACGCAACGCCGCACGCAAATCTTAGCTTGACTTCAGGTTCTCAGATCGGCACAATGGCAAGTATTTCAAGAACGGGCTATGCCTTTGACGGCTGGTACAATAACCAGGATTCGACAGGCAACGGTACAGGAACGAAATACACTTCAACATCAACTATCGGCAACTACAACGTAAAGCTTTATGCAAAGTGGACTGTTGCCCCCGAACTGATGTTTGATAACGAATTTGTATTTGATAAGATTACCGCTTCCGATATTGCTTCGGGCGCAAATAATTCAACATATGATATTGACTATGCGTCAAACAAGCTGAGGCTTAATGCAACAGGCTCGGACGCATACACAGGTCAGTGGTACGGAATTAAATCGGCGGCATTTTCGATAGTTCCGGGTCATACCTACAGAATCAGAACTACAGTTAAGAATACATCATCGAGCACAAAGAATGTAGTTGTATATATCTTCTGTTTTGCCGATTCTAATCTTAACAGCGGGGACTCCGACGGAGCAAACAGAAAGGCTGTCGGCATTAACGTTGCAAGCGGAGCCGAGGCAACCGTAGATTTTGAATACACCGCTCAGACAGGCAGATATTACGGAGCACTTCGCTTCGGAATAGGAAATTCAGTCAGCGGCGATACCGTAGAATTCAGCGATATCTATGTTCAGGATCTTATGAGTCCGGCAGGCGTCAAGGACGACGTCACTCCGGCAGATCCGATAAACAAGGTTAAGCTCTCAGGCGAAATTGTAGGTTCGCTTGCCAATATCGAAAGATCGGGATATACCCTCACGGGTTGGAACACGGCTAAGGACGGTACAGGTACAGCTTATACCGAAGCTTCAAAAATGCCTTCAAGCAACACTCAGCTTTGGTCTCAGTGGAGTGTAAACACCTATACGATTACATATGACCCGAACGGCGGAAGCGTAAACCCGACATCAAAGAAATTCACAATCAATGATTCCATTACTCTCCCGACTCCGACGAGAAGCGGCTACCGCTTCGACGGCTGGAAGGTAACGAAAAAGGCTGATGTAAGCAATTGGACTCTCAATGAAGTTTACACAGGCTCAAGCATTGCATCGGGTAAGTACGGCGATGTAACCGTAACAGCTCAGTGGACGCCGATTACCTATACAATAACGTATAAGTATAATAACGGTACAGCAGATACAACCGCAAATTACACCATTGAGCAGTCGATTACACTTCCAAGCCCGTCCAAGACTGGCTACACGTTCGCAGGCTGGAAGGTAACAACGGCAGGCGGAAACTGGAGCACTTCCGATTCACTTTATAAAGGAACGGTTGCGGCAGGCAAGTACGGCAACGTAACCCTTACAGCTCAGTGGACAGTTAATACTTATACAATTACATATAAGTACAACAACGGCTCAGCCGATACAACAGCAAACTACACAATTGAGCAGTCGATCACACTCCCGAGTCCGTC
>CAVGRW010000146.1:0-5903 GCA_963631735.1 Bacteroidaceae bacterium
GTTCTGACGGATTCCCTTGAAAAGCTTTTTGCTCCGCTCAAGCTCATTAAGGTGCCCGTGTCAACGCTCGCAATGATGATGACGCTGGCTCTGCGCTTTATTCCAACCCTTATTGATGAGATAGACAGAATTACAAACGCTCAGAAGGCGAGGGGAGCCGACCTTGATAACGGCAGCTTTATGCAAAGGGTTAAGGCGCTTGTGCCCATTATCGTTCCGCTTTTTGTCTCGTCGATAAGACGTGCATATGAGCTTGCCGACGCAATGGATTGCCGCTGCTATACGGGCGGTCCCGACAGAACGAGAATGAAGCAGATGAAGCTTAGGGCAACTGACTTTGTATGGCTCGGCGCTGCACTTGTTTATTTCGCAGGAATTATCGTACTCAATTATTATTTCAAGGCGGTGCTTGTTAAATGAGAAACCTTGCGCTTCGCCTGATGTATGACGGCACGGACTTTCACGGCTGGCAGGTTCAGCCGAACGGAATAACCGTTCAGGAGTGCTTGCAGGACGCCGTTGAAAAAATCCTCGGTGTGCGTGAAAGCATAACAGGGTGCAGCCGCACGGACGCAGGCGTTCATGCAAATGATTTTTGCTGTACGCTGAGGACGGAGAGCTCAATTGACTGTTACCGTTTAACGGGTGCGCTCAATGCGGTCTTGCCCGATTCGGTGGCTGTAAAATCCTGTAAAGAAGTGCCGCTTGATTTCCACCCGAGATATGATTGCAAAAGCAAGAGATATCTTTACAAAATATGGAACTCGCAGGCGAAAAATCCGTTTCTCAAAAATTACGCATGGCATTATAAATCAAGGCTTGATGCCGAAATTTTAAACGAACAGGCAAAGCAATATATCGGAACGCATGATTTTGCGGGCTTTTGCTCCTCGGGCAGCAGCGTTGAGGACACGGTTCGCACGATTTATGACTGCGGCGTTGTGAGAAACGGCGATGAGGTAGATTTTTACGTCGAGGGCGACGGTTTTCTTTACAACATGGTGAGGATAATGGTCGGTTCGTTAATAGAAATTTCAGAAAAAAGAATTGAAAAAGACACACTGACAGCTATAATAGAAAGTAAGGACAGAGAAAAGGCGGGCAGAACCGCCCCGGCGTGCGGTCTTTTTCTTGACAATGTAAGCTATGGGGAGGCAGGAATTTGAAAGGCTCGGGAAAATCAAAAAAATTCAAGCTCAAAATATCGGAACGCTCAAAAAAAATTTTGACAATCGTTTTAGCCGTTGCCGTTGTTATCCTCATTGTTATGACGGCGGCGCAGAAGCTCGGTAACATGACGATCTCAACCTTTACCGCCGATGTTAAAACATATTTTATGAGCCTCGGTTCGGGTGACGGATATCCCTATGAAATCAGCGCAAGCAAGGTTAAGAATATCACGGTGAACAATTCAAACCTCAATCTTTTGCTTGACGATAAAACAATATCGCTGACATCTTCTGCAAAGGAGATAATGCCGAAAACTCACACATATTCAAACCCCGTGATGAAAACCAAGGGCTCGAAAATGATTGTTTTTGACCTCGATTCGGGTAAATTCAGGGTTCAGCGAGGCTCTGATATTGTAACGGAGAAGTCGCTTGACAAAAATATCATGGCGGCGGCGATAGGCTCAAAGGGCAATTACGCCGTTGCGACCTACGGCAAGGACGCTCAGTCCGTTCTGACGGTCTACAGCAAGAACGGCAAGGAGAAATTCACATGGAATTTCAGCGACGAGAGGATCACGGATATCGACCTTTCGCCGAACGGAAAATATGCCGCAGCAGCCGCAATAAAAGCAGAGAACGGCGAAATGTCATCAAGGCTTTATGTTTTCAATCTCAGCAATGCCGACGAGTATGCCGCATGTTTTGATTATAACGGAACAACGCTTTTGAAGGTGAATTATATCAAGGGCAACAACATTGTTGCCGTGGGCGATAACCTCAAATCGTATATCAAAAACAACACGAACAGGCAGGATGATGTGAAGTTCAATTCCGACAAGCTTCACAATTATTGCGTGAGTCAGAACGGCTCGTCGGTTCTTGCACTTTCAAAATACGGCAGCTCATCGCTTTCAACGCTCAGCTTTTATAACAACAGCAACAAAGAGAAGTTCACGGTAGATTTCGATAAAGAGATCAGAAGCGTTGACACTGACGGAAAATATATCGCAGTTCTCTTTGACAGCGAGGTTAAGACCTTTAACAAGCGAGGCAAGCAGGTCGGAACGATTTATTTCACGGGCGAGCCTAAAAGAGTGACGGTTGACGGCGGCAGGACATATATTCTGACCGGCGTGAATATAAAAAGTTATAAAACCAGAGGAACCACGGACGAAAGGCAGGTAAGCGAATAATGCAGGAGCATATAGTTGATATAATCCTTGCGGCAATAGTTGTGCTGATGACGATAAGATATTACCGGCAGGGACTCGTTCAGACGATATTCAAATTCGGATCATTTATCGTTGCGCTTTTGGCGGCAAGAATTTTCTGCGGCACGGTGACTGACTGGATTTACAGCAACACAAGCCTTTTCGGCAGCACGGAAAGATACCTTGCAAAGCTTATTGTATTTGTGCTTATTTACATAGTTGTCAGACTCCTTTTTACATGGATAATCCATCTTTTGGACTCATTGAAAAAGCTGCCGATACTCAAAAAGGCAAATAAATTCTTGGGTGCACTCCTCGGCTTCGGCTGCGGTCTGATGGCTGTAATAGTTCTTAGCGTGGGCTTGCAAATATCCTCCCATGTGGTGTATAATGCGAAATATGTAAATGCGATAGATTCATCGGTCATCGTACAGGCGGTCATTTCCAACGATAAGATTGCCGAGAATATCAAGACGTTCAATAATTCCTACGGGGGTATTTAAAAATGTTTAAAGATCTTTTTAAAAATTGGAACACAATTCCCAATTGGCTTTCATTTGCAAGAATCATTATGGTTCCAATCTTTGCATACCTTTTCCTCAATGATTCTATCCCGAACAATATTATTTGGGCAGTATTTGTACTCGCTCTTTCGGGACTTTCGGATTGCCTTGACGGCAAGATAGCACGCCGCTTCAATCAGGTCAGCGACCTCGGCAAGGTTCTTGACCCCGTGGCGGATAAGCTGACTCAGATAACGATTGCCGTTTTGCTTTACATCAAGTTCAGCTCAAGCTCGGAATCGCTTATCAAAACATTCAGCTGGATATTCCTTATTTTTATTATCAAAGAGTTTATAATGGTCCTCTTCGGAGGAATTATGATAGCCATAGGTCTCAGACCGAGTGCGGCTGAGATTTACGGCAAGGTTGCGACCTGCGTATTCTATTTCGTAATGATAGCGCTGTTTGCTTTTGCTCCCGATGTCGGAGCATTCAACAGCCTTTGGACAATTCCCGATACAATGCTCATCGTGCTTGTTGCGGTTTCGGCATTGCTGACGGTTGTGGCATTTGTCAGCTATCTGCCCGGAGTGTTTAAGCAGTTCAAAGAAAAATTCAGCAAAAAATAACAGGAGATAAATATGAAGCAAATAATGTGCAGCAAATGCGGCATCAGACCTGCTGTTATCTTCATGACGAGAATGGACGGCGACAAAAGCTCCCATCAGGAGGGTCTTTGCCTGAAATGTGCCATGGAGTCAACGGGTCCGATAAAGCAGATGATGGAAAACATGGGAATAACGGAGGACGACTACGAAGCAATGAGCGAGCAGTTCGGCGCCATGATGGGCATGGGCGACGAGGGCGAGGGCTTCGAGCCGGGCGGAACACCGACGTTTCCGTTTATGCAGGGCTTTATGAATAAAGACGAGCAGGACGATTTTACCGATGTTCCCGATACGGAAGTTAAAGAAAAAAGCAAGGGCAAGAATAAGGGCGAAAAGAAGTCGAAGAAGCGCAAGTATCTTCCGCTCTATTGCACCAACCTTACGAGAAAAGCAAAAGAGGGCAAGATCGACAGAATAATCGGCAGAGACAATGAGATTTACAGAACCATTCAGATTCTTTGCCGCCGTTCAAAGAACAATCCCTGCCTTATCGGTGAGCCGGGTGTCGGTAAAACCGCTATTGCAGAGGGCTTGGCTCTCAGAATTGCCAACGGCGAGGTTCCTGCGAAGCTTGCCAATAAGGAAATTCAGCTGCTTGACCTTACCTCACTTGTTGCAGGTACGCAATTCAGAGGTCAGTTCGAGGGCAGAGTAAAGGGTCTTGTCGAGGAGGTTAAGGCTGAGGGCAACATTATCCTCTTTATTGACGAGGTGCATAACCTTGTCGGTACGGGCGGAGACTCCGAGGGCTCAATGAACGCCGCAAATATTCTCAAGCCTGCTCTTTCGAGGGGCGAGGTTCAGATTATCGGTGCAACGACCTTTACGGAATACAGAAAGTATATCGAGAAGGACGCCGCACTCGAAAGACGCTTACAGCCCGTTAAGGTTGAGGAGCCGTCGATCGAGGATACCTATAAAATGCTTCTCGGCATAAAGGATTATTACGAGAATTACCACAAGGTTCAAATAAGCGACACTCTCGTTCACAGCGCAGTTACGCTCTCCGAGAGATTTATCAATGACAGATTTTTGCCGGACAAGGCTATTGACCTGCTCGACGAGGCATGCACATGTGCCAACCTGAGAAACAAGAACATCAGCGAGTATGAAAACAAGCTTAACGAAAAGGCTGATCTTATAATCCGTGAGCAAGATCTCATGGAGGCTGAGGAGCCCGATTACGAGGCGATCGCCAAGGTTAAGCAGGACATTATGCAGTGCGAGACAAGAATAAATCAGCTTATTCCGCTGGTCGAGAATTCTCCCGTCACCGAGGAGGATCTCGCAAGAGTAATTCAGCTCTGGACAGGCATACCGGCGCAGAAGATTGTTGAAAGCGACCTTCGCCGACTTGCCGATCTTGATAAGAAGCTCAAGGCAAAGGTTATCGGACAGGACGAGGCGGTTGACGTTGTTGCGAAAGCCGTCAGACGAGGCAGAATATGCGTCAGCCCGAGAAGAAGACCGTCGTCGTTTATCTTTGTAGGACCGACGGGCGTCGGAAAGACCGAGCTTGTAAAGCAGCTTGCAAATGAGCTTTTTGACACTCCCGAGACTCTTATCAGACTCGATATGTCCGAGTTCATGGAGAAGCACAGCGTTTCGAGAATTATCGGCTCGCCGCCGGGATATGTCGGCTATGACGAGGCAGGTCAGCTGACCGAAAAGGTTCGCCGTAAGCCGTATTCGGTTCTCCTTTTTGACGAGATTGAAAAGGCACACCCCGACGTTATGAACATTCTTCTTCAGATTCTTGACGAGGGCAAAATCACCGACGCACAGGGCAGAACCGTAAGCTTCGAGAACACGGTCATCGTTATGACCTCAAATGCCGGCAGCAGCCGTTCAGAGGGTGCTCTCGGCTTTGGAAAGACTCAGGGCGATGTCAATAAGGAAAAGGCGCTAAAGGCGCTCAGAGAGTTCCTCAGACCCGAATTCCTTGGCAGAGTCGATGAAATCGTTGTGTTCAACGACCTTGACGAAGAAGCGTTCAGGAAGATTGCCGTGCTCATGCTCGATGAGTTCAAGGAGCCGCTCAGGGACAAGGGTATAGCCTTTACCTACACCGATGAAGCCGTTGCCGAGCTTGCAAAGGAGTCGGTCGGCGGAACGAGGGGCGCAAGAGACCTCAGAAACAACATTCGCCGCAAGGTCGAGGATAAGATTGCCGAAAAAATTATCGACAATATCGACACACCCGTAACGTCGATCACCGTTGACGTTGAGGACGGCGACATAGTCCTTAAATAAAATCAAACAAGCCTGCTTTGGTTAACAAGGCAGGTTTGTTTTTTGCTTTTAATTATGACAATTGCTTTGATTACGACAGCATGATGTAGCACTCCG
>CAVGRW010000147.1:0-5791 GCA_963631735.1 Bacteroidaceae bacterium
TAAACTCCTTCCGACTTCGGCGCAATCCGCCGAAGCCACCTCCCTCAAGAGGGAGGCCACGTATATTGGCTTCGAAAATAACATTTTTTGTGACTTTAGCTTAACCTCTCCGTTTCATTTCGCTCAACACCTACCGAGGGGCTGAAAAGGTTTGCCTTTAAAAATCTTATAAACATTATCCGAAAAAAGGGGTATAATATGGTTTTTTCGTCAACAACATTTTTATTTTTGTTTCTGCCGATAGTTTTAATTGCATATTATAACCCGATTTTCAAATCGCTGCCCTTTAAAAATGCCGTGCTGATTGTTTCGAGCATTTTCTTTTATGCTTGGGGTGAACCGATTTATGTTCTCCTCATGCTCGGTTCTATTTTTATTAACTGGGCGCTTGGATTGGCGGTCGACAAAAACCGCAGCAACAAAAAAGGCAAAGCGGCTTTAACTGCGTCGGTTATTGTAAACATAGGTATGCTTTTTGTATTTAAGTATCTGACATTTACGATTGAGAATATCAATGCACTTTTTCATACAAGCCTTGACACGCTCAATATATCCTTGCCGATAGGAATTTCCTTTTTCACGTTCCAGGCAATGTCCTATGTTATCGACGTTTACCGCGGCAACGGAGAGGTACAGAAAAACCCGTGCAATGTTGCACTTTATATTTCATTCTTTCCTCAGCTTATCGCCGGACCGATCGTGCGCTATCAAACCATTGCCGATCAAATAAAGGAACGGCATGAAAATTTTGATCAGTTCACTGACGGCGTTTACCGCTTTATGATAGGCTTTGTGAAAAAGGTGCTTATTGCAAATAACGTTGCGATAGTTGCCGACGGAATTTTTGACGGCGAGGTGGGTTCCGTTTCGTCCGCATGGCTCGGAGCGCTTGCCTATACTTTGCAAATTCTTTTTGACTTCTCGGGCTACAGCGAAATGGCGATAGGCCTCGGAAAGATGTTCGGCTTTGAATTCCTTGAAAATTTCGATTACCCGTATATATCAAAATCCGTTTCCGAGTTTTGGCGCAGGTGGCATATCTCACTCGGAACATGGTTCAGGGATTATGTATATTTCCCGCTCGGCGGCAGCAGAGTTAAAAAATCAAGACTTGTTTTTAATCTATTTGTTGTATGGACGCTGACAGGAATTTGGCACGGCGCCAACTGGACTTTTGTTGTTTGGGGTCTGTTCTATTTCGTGATTCTCACTCTTGAAAAGCTCACCGGTTTTACGAAAAAGCTCGGTGTGTTCAGCCATGTTTACACAATGCTGCTTGTAATAATCGGCTGGGTCGTTTTCAGAGCGAATGACATTGCCGGGGCATTGGAATATCTCAAAAACATGTTCGGCTTCGGTTCGCTGCCGCTCTATGACAGTACGACGCTGTTCTATCTTTCAAACTACAGCTTTTTCCTTGTACTCGGAATTATCTGTTGCTTCCCGATAATCCGTGCGCTGAAAAAGAAAATCAATACGGACAAGCCTGTTTATACAATTGTTTCGGGAATCGTACTGGTCGCACTGTTCCTGATTTCCGTAACATATATTATCAAAGGAACATATAATCCGTTTATCTACTTTAATTTCTGACGAAAGGACGGCGATATCAAATGAAAAAATTCAAATCAAAATTTATTATCGGAATAGTTTTCGTTTGCATTATTGCCTTCTTTTTCGGCTCGGTTTGCTATAGATATTACCGTGCAAAGCGCTATTTCGACTACGGTTTGACCGGAACGGAAGCGGCAAATTCGGCCGACGAAACTTTTGTCCAAAAGGATTGGAGCAAGAAATATCCTTTCGGTAAAAATTATGAATTCGAGCCGACGGTCAAAGCAGAAAAAAATACGGCAGAGGAAAACAAAGAAACCGAATCGGGTATTTTTTCGGCATATCTCGCAAAAGTAAACGCAATAAAGGAAAGCATTGATTATTATACAACAAAACTTTTGCCCGGAAGGATGAAATATGTTGAAGCAAACGCCCTTTTCGGAAAGACTGTCGGAATGAAGATTGTCAGCGGAAGCGACTCCGTTGTTGTTATGAAGAACGGATATTTGACATTTGAAAGCAGCACCTCTCTTGATGCTGTCGCACAAGCCGAAAGCGTTAAGTGGTTTGACGAAATAATGAAGAAAAAAGGAATTAACTTCATGTATTTTCAGTACCCGACAAAAGAGAAGGAAGCTGACGGTATGCTTCCCGAAGGAGTTGCAGACGGCGCAAACAAAACTGCCGACAACCTTATCGAGCGGCTGAAAAGCAGCGGTGTGAAATGCTCGGATCTTAGAGCCGCACTGTCTCAAAAGGACAATGACTGGTATTCAAATTTCTTTAAAACCGATCACCATTGGAAGCCTGAAACAGGAGTTTGGGCGGCGGGACAAATTGTCGGCACGCTTAACTCAAATTTCGGATATGAGCTTGATACCGATATAGGCAAGCTTGAAAACTACAATGTCGATGTGTACGAAAAATATTGCTTCGGTTCTCAGGGCAAGATTGCAACGCTGACCTTTGCCGATCCCGAGGATATCAGCATTATTTACCCCAAGAAAGAAACGAACATTACTGTTAGTTACAACGCCGATAAGCCGGTCACGGGTCGGTTTGAAAATGTACTTTTCAACAAAGAGTATCTCAATCCCGATTATTACAATTATTCCGTATACTCCGCCTATCTCAACGGCAATAAGGCGCTGACCGAAATAAAAAACAACGACTGTAAAAACGGCAAAAAGATTCTCATTATCGGGGATTCTTATAACAAATGTGTTGCTCCGTATCTTTCTCTCGCGTTTGAAAAAGTTGACCTGCTGGACAGACGTTATTTTAACGGCAGTGTTATAGATTATATTGATAAAACCGAGCCCGATATTGTGATTATTGCTTACACTCCTACCCTTATTGCCGGAGTTGAAAGTCACACCGCAACATTTAATTTTGAATAATCGCTTTACTTTTACGTTTTAGTGTGATAAAATAAAAAAGTACAAGAGTGATCGCTGATTAAAATATACGGAGATGCTTATTTATGGAAAAAAAGCTTAAAGATAAAAATACAGATCTGTTCTTTGATGCAATACTTCACCTTAAAAGCATTGACGAATGCTATGATTTTTTTGAGGATCTTTGCACTGTCAATGAGCTGAAATCAATCTCACAGCGAATCGTTGTGGCGAAAATGCTTCGTGAAAAGAAGGTTTACAGCGAAATTGTTGAGGAAACGGGTGCAAGCACAGCAACGGTCAGCCGTGTTAACCGTTCGCTTCAGTACGGCTGCGGCGGATATGACCTTGTATTTGACCGAATGAACGGAGAAAAAGAAGAATGAGCGGCTACAATGCGTTTGCAAACGTTTATGACAAGCTGACAGATAATATCGAATATGAAAAGCGTGCCGATTATATCAGTGCGCTTTTTGAGCGTTACGGGGTCAAGGGCAAGGAACCGATTCTTGACCTTGCCTGCGGAACAGGAAGCCTGACGATCGAACTTGCCAAGCGCGGATTTGACATGATAGGCACGGATTCCGCTTACGCCATGCTTTCTCAGGCGCAGAATAAAAAGTATTCGGAGAATGTTGATGTTCTTTTTCTTTGTCAGGACATGACAGAGCTCGACCTTTACGGAACGATAAGCGGTGCGGTCTGTATGCTCGACAGCCTTAACCATCTTGAATGTGCCGCAGATGTTGAAAAAACAATAAAAAAAGTCGGGCTTTTTATGGAGCACGACGGAATATTTATTTTTGACGTGAATACAATATATAAGCACAGAGAAATTCTTGCGAACAACACATTTGTCTATGACTGCGACGATGTCTATTGTGTTTGGCAGAACAGCCTCAACGAGGACAACAGCGTTGATATCTCACTTGATATTTTTGAATATGAGGACGGAGCTTATTATCGCAGTACAGAGGAGTTTTCGGAAAGAGCCTATCCGATAGACGATTATAAAAAATGGCTTGCCGACGCCGACTTTGAGATACTGCATATCTATGATGAAATGAGCGAACGGGAGCTTAACGATAAAACCCAGCGAGCCGTATTTGTGGCTCGGTATAAAGGATATAAGAACAAATCGGAGGAACGATAAAATGGATAAACTGGTAAGATGTATTTCAAGAGACGGTACGCTCGTTATTATGGCTGCCGATACGACCGACATGGTTGAAAGATCACAGCAGATACACAAGACATCGGCAGTTACTTCGGCGGCGCTCGGCAGACTACTCACAGCGTCGAGCCTTATGGGCAGCATGCTCAAGGGTGAAAACGAGAGCATCACACTTAGAATTAACGGTGGCGGTCCGGCAGGCACCGTTATGGCTGTTTCCGACAGCTGCGGCAATGCAAGAGGCTATGTTCAGAACCCCGTTGTCGAAATCCCGCTAAATTCAAAGGGTAAGCTCGATGTGGCAGGAGCAGTCGGCACAGACGGCTCATTGACCGTTATTAAGGATCTTTGCTTAAAAGAGCCGTACGTCGGTCAGATTCCGCTCATAAGCGGCGAAATTGCCGAGGATATTACAAGCTATTATGCAATCAGCGAGCAGATTCCTTCCGTATGCGCTCTCGGCGTGCTTGTCAATCCCGACCTTTCGATTAAGGCGGCAGGCGGATTTATTATTCAGCTTCTTCCCACTGCAATGGACGATACAATTGACGCAGTTGAACGCTGTATAAAGGATATTCCGTCCGTTACGTCGATGCTTTGCGACGGGCTCAGCCCCGAAGACATTTGCAAAAAGGTTCTCAGCGAATTTGAACTCGACGTTCTGGATACCTCAAAGCCCGAGTACAAATGCAATTGCTCCAGAGAGAGAGTTGAGGCGGCACTGATTTCAACGGGTGCACAGTCGCTCGAGGAGCTTTCGAAAGAGGAAAACACAGAGGTTTGCTGCCAATTCTGCGACAAAAAATACGATTTCAGCGGCGAGGATATAAAAAGGCTTTTAAAATCAGCAAAGAAAAAATAAAAAGTCTTAAAAAAGTATTGACAAATCGCTCATGTTATGGTAAAGTATTCAATGTCGCTGCGGTACTGAGCAACGACGTTAGGAAACATGGCGAATGGGAGCATAGCTCAGCTGGGAGAGCATCTGCCTTACAAGCAGAGGGTCACAGGTTCGAGCCCTGTTGTTCCCACCATACGGCCCGGTAGTTCAGTTGGTTAGAACGCTAGCCTGTCACGCTAGAGGTCGACGGTTCGAGCCCGTTTCGGGTCGCCATTTTGTGCTTCTGTAGCTCAGTTGGTAGAGCAGAGGACTGAAAATCCTCGTGTCGTTGGTTCGATTCCGACCGGAAGCACCATCATTTGCGGATTTAGCTCATCTGGTAGAGCGCCACCTTGCCAAGGTGGAGGTAGCGGGTTCGAGCCCCGTCATCCGCTCCATTAAAGTTTAAGGTTTGCTAAAAGCCTTAAAACTTTTTACATAGTGAGTTTCGGCTCACATTTATATTCGGCGCCATAGCCAAGTGGTAAGGCACGAGTCTGCAAAACTCCGATTCCCCAGTTCAAATCTGGGTGGCGCCTCCATAAAAAGCACTTCTTCGGAAGTGCTTTTTCTTTTTCTCTCCCCTATCTTCCAAGAATTAAACCGAGAACAGTCAATCGGATAGATGATTGTTTTAAGAATTATCTTTACTTTCCGTCACGACACAATTATTTCTTTTTCCTATTTTATTTTTCTTGTCTTAAAATTGCACGTCCTCTGCTCCTCAAAAGAAATAAGAATAATTTATTAAGAATTTGTTGCAAAATGTTGACATTGTAAGATAAT
>CAVGRW010000148.1:0-5734 GCA_963631735.1 Bacteroidaceae bacterium
TTATTCGGCTTTGGTCTCGCAATAAATACATCGATAAACCTTATTTTCACCGGTTCCTGTAAGCTTGAAAATATGTGGAAGCTCCTGCTCGGTGGTGGTTATGCAGCGGGGATTTTTGCATTTTATGATATTTTTGAGCTGCTTGGGAAGTGAAACCTTTTTCTTCTCGACGAGCGTACCGTCCTTGATGATATCAATGGTGACGCCGGGGTCAACGTAACCGAGGATATCAAGGTCAACGTCGTAGTCGGAGTCAATTTTGATGATGTCCTTTTTGCCGAGCTTACGGGACATTACGTTTTTAATGATGGCGATGGAGCAATCCAGCTTGTCAAGCTCGAGAAGATTATAAATCTCCATGCCCTTGCCTGCCTTAATATGGTCGATTACTATGCCGTTTTTGATGGAATCTATGTTCATAATTCTACCTCCAGGAGCTTGAGAATGAGAGCCATTCTCATGTATTTTCCGTTGAGAACCTGCTTGAAATAGCATGCACGGGGATCTTTATCGACCGCAACGCTGATTTCGTTAACTCTGGGCAGCGGATGAAGAATTGACAGATCCGGCTTTGCGTTTGTGAGCTTATCTGGAGTGAGAATGTAGCTGTCCTTGAGTCGGAGATAATCCTCCTCGTTGAAAAATCTTTCCTTCTGAACTCGGGTCATATAGAGAACGTCAAGCTCGGGCATAACCTTTTCAAGGTCGGTCGTCTGAATGTATTCAAGATTTTTTGCCTTGATAACATCGTTCTTGACATAGCTCGGAAGCTTCAATTCCTCGGGAGAAATCAGAACAAATTTTACGTTGTTGTATCTGGCAAGAGCTTCAATAAGCGAATGAACGGTTCTGCCGAATTTAAGGTCGCCGCAGAAGCCTACGGTCAGGTTATCAAAATGACCTTTCTCACGGCTGATCGTAAGGAGGTCGGCGAGTGTCTGAGTGGGGTGGTTATGTCCGCCGTCGCCTGCGTTGATTACGGGAATTGACGCATTAAGCGATGCAACATAGGGTGCGCCCTCCTTGGGGTGGCGCATGGCGATTATATCGGCATAGCAGGAAATTACCTTGACTGTATCGGCTACGCTCTCTCCCTTTGCGGCAGAGCTTGATTTTGCGTCCGCCATTGAAAGTACGTTGCCGCCGAGCTCATACATAGCCGCCTCAAAGCTGAGCCTTGTGCGTGTTGACGGCTCAAAAAAGAGCGTTGCGAGCTTTTTTCTGCGGCATGCGTCCGCATATTTATCCGGGTTTGCGATTATATCATTTGCACGGGCAATAAGCTCGTCAATCTCCTCAACCGAGAGATCAAGAATACTTATAACGCTTCTCATTTTGTGCCTCCGATCCAGCTTTCATCGGACGGATTGTTTCTGAAAGCTATCAGTCTTTCAACATCCGTCGGTGCGATATATCCTTCCTGAGCCGCAATTTCTGCGATAACATCAAAATTTGTAAGGCTTACATTTTTGACCTCTGCCGCTGCAAGGCGGTCAAGACCCTTCTGCATGCCGTAGGTGAAGATTGAAACAATTCCGAGGACCTCCGCTCCGGCTTCTCTGAGGACGTTCACAACCTCGATGACACTGCCGCCCGTTGATATAAGATCCTCAACAACAACGACCTTCTGTCCCTTTTCAAGCTTGCCCTCAATCTGATTTTTTCTGCCGTGATCCTTAGCTCCCGAGCGGACATAGCCCATCGGGAGTCCCATGATCTGAGCTGTGATAGCGGCATGTGCGATACCTGCGGTCGAGGTGCCCATAAGAGCCTCCGCCTCGGGGTAAAACTCTTTAATTGTCTTGGCGAGAGCTTCCTCAACATGTGTACGAACCTCGGGATAAGCGAGGGTCAGTCTGTTGTCGCAGTAAACGGGGCTTTTGATGCCGCTTGCCCATGTGAACGGCTCATCGGGACGGAAGAAAACCGCCTTGATTGAAAGAAGGTCTTTTGCAATCTGAATCTGAATGTCTGTCATAATATCTGCTCCTTAATCTACAAATTCGTTTATACATCTTTCGTATGCCGCAACGGGATCAGCCGCCGCAGTAATCGGACGTCCGACTACGATATAGTCCGAGCCGATTTTTTTTGCCTGTTCGGGGGTCATAACTCTGACCTGGTCGCCCTTGTCTCCGTCGGCGAAGCGAACGCCCGGAGTTACGGTGAGAAATTCGCTTCCGCAGACCTCATGCACCTTGCCTGCCTCCAAGGGGGAGCATACAACACCGTCAAGTCCTGCAAGCTTCGCATTGTGGGCATAGTGCATAACGACCTTGTCGATGCTCTCGTTAATGAGCAGGTCGTTTTTCATTCGTTCCTCGCTCGTCGAGGTGAGCTGAGTTACGGCAATGAGCAGCGGTCTTGTTCCGTCGGGACGTGTGAGACCCTCAATTGCCGCTTCCATCATGGCAATAGTTCCTCCTGCATGAAGGTTTGTCATATCAACATCGAGCCTTGAGAGCACAGCCATTGATTTCTTGACCGTATTCGGGATATCGTGAAGCTTGAGGTCAAGAAAAATCTTGTGTCCCCTCGCCTTTATCTCTCTTACGATATCCGGACCCTCGGCATAGAAAAGCTCCATTCCGATTTTAACAAACGGCTTTCTGCCCTTGAAATTGTCAAGAAAAGCCATTGTCTCCTCCCTGCTTGAAAAATCGCAGGCTACAATTACGTCCTTACCCATTGTGCGTACCTCCTATTATTTCGTTAAGATTGTTTATTCCGTATTCTTCCATTGCTTTCGGCAATGCTTCAATTATATTCTTGCATGCGAACGGGTCAACAAGATTTGCCGCTCCGACCTCAACCGCCGTTGCTCCCGCAAGCATCATTTCTATCACATCGTCGGCGCTCGACACACCGCCCATTCCGATAACGGGAATTTTGACCGCCTGCGAGACCTGATAAACCATTCTGACAGCTATCGGAAAAATTGCAGGACCCGAAAAGCCTCCCATCACGTTTGCGATTACGGGCTTTCTGCGGCGAAGATCAATTCTCATGCCGAGCATGGTATTTATAAGGCTGATTCCGTCAGCGCCTGCGTCCTCGCAAGCCTTGGCGATATCAACAATATTCGTTACATTCGGCGAAAGCTTCAGAATTACGGGCTTTGTCGTTACCGCCTTGACCGCTTTCGTGACCTCGGCAGCCGCTTTCGGATCGGTGCCGAAGCTCATTCCGCCGCCGTGTACATTCGGGCAGGACACATTGACCTCAAGCCAGCCAACCTGCTCCTCCTTGTCAAGTTTTTCGCAGGTGTAGGCGTAATCATCGACCGAAAAGCCGCTGACATTTGCCATAACGGGCTTGTTGAAGCACTTTTTCAGATTCGGAAGCTCATCACTAATTACTTTATCAACGCCCGGATTTTGAAGTCCGACGGCGTTGATCATGCCTGCCGTGCACTCGGCAATTCTCGGCGTGGGGTTGCCGAACCGCGGGTCTTTGGTTGTGCCCTTAAAAGAGAATGTACCGAGCATGTTTATATCGTAAAGCTCGGCGAATTCGTAGCCGAAGCCGAACGTGCCCGAAGCGGGAATTACGGGGTTATCAAGCTCAATTCCGCAGAGATCAACCTTTGTTACCATACTATTTCCTCCCTTTCAAGCACAGGACCGTCCTTGCAAATTCGTTTGTTTCCGTATTTTGTCTTGCATGTACAGCCCATGCACGCTCCGAAGCCGCAGCCCATGCGTTCCTCAAAGCTGTACTGACCGCTTGTTTTTGCTATACCCTCAATTGCCCTGAACATCGGCATCGGACCGCAGGTGTAGAAATATGTGTAGTCCAAATCCTTTAGAACATCCGTTACAAAGCCCTTTGTTCCGACACTTCCGTCAGCCGTTGTAACATAAACCTCGGCGCCTGTCGCTTTGAATTCTTCAACTCCGAACACTTCCTTTTCAGAGTTGAATCCGAGTATCACCGTTACTTTTTTGCCCTCGGATACAAGCTTTTTGCAAAGCATATACATCGGAGGAACGCCTACTCCTCCGCCGATAAGCACGGGGCTGTCTCCGCCTTTTGAAGTGTCATATCCGTTGCCGAGACCGCTGAGAATGTCAAGCTTGGTGCCGACAGGCAGCTCGGACATCTCCTTTGTTCCGTTGCCGACGACCTTGTATATTATCGAAAGCTTTCCGTTCTCACAGTCGCAGACCGAAATCGGACGGCGGAGGAAAAATCCGTCGAGCTTTATATTTACAAACTGCCCCGGCTTTGTTATCGTCGAGGTGTCGCCCTCAAGCGACATAAAATATGTTTTTTCGGCAATCTTTTTGTTGCCTGTTATTTTCATCATTACCTGAGTCATTCTTCATCCTCCCAAACGATTTCGCCGTTGCAAACCGTTTCCTTGCATTTGCCGTAGACCGTCATGCCATCAAACGGCGTGCTTCTTCCCATTGAAGCAAAGCTTTCGGAATCGACCGTTTCCTTTTCGTTGAGGTCATAGACCGTGAAGTTCGCAGGCTCCTTGATTTCAAAGCCTGTCTTAATGCCGAAACGCTCGGCAGGGTTAACACTCATGAGTGTCACAAGCTTATGCAGGCTGATAATCCCACCCTTAACAAGCCTTGTATACAGAATCGGGAAAGCGGTTTCAAGTCCGACGATTCCCATTGCGCTGTCCTTGAGTCCTTTTGACTTTTCCTCGGAGGAATGCGGCGCATGGTCGGTTGCGATCATATCAATCGTTCCGTCGCATATGCCCTCGATGAGCGCTTCTCTGTCCTCGGCGCTTCTGAGCGGAGGGTTCATCTTAAATCTGCCGTCCTCCTTGAGATCGGCGTCTGTCAGAACAAGATAATGCGGAGCGGTCTCGCAGGTCACGTCCACTCCCCTGCGCTTCGCCTTGCGGATGAGATCAACACTCTCTTTTGTCGAGATGTGGCAAACATGATATTTACAGCCCGTTTCCTCGGCAAGCCGGAGATCACGCTCGATCTGCTTCCATTCGCTCTCGGAGCTTATTCCCTTATGACCGTGAGCCTTGGCGTAGGCGCCCTT
The DNA here is from genome assembly GCA_963631735.1 of Bacteroidaceae bacterium. Classification (GTDB taxonomy): domain Bacteria; phylum Bacillota; class Clostridia; order Oscillospirales; family Acutalibacteraceae; genus CAG-488. The sequence goes on from CAVGRW010000148.1 coordinate 5,017, forward strand.
GTGGATATATCCGCCGTTCAGCAGGCTGTTGTCCTCACAATGAGCGACGATGATTTTATCAAGTCTCTTTGCTTCAAGCATTGCTTGGCGCATCATTTCCTCGGTCTGAATTCCACTGCCGTCATCGGAGAACGCAACCACCTTATCGGCAAGCGACTTCATATCCGAAAGCTCCGTGCCTTTCCTGCCGACGGTGATCGAGCCATAGGGAATGACATTGATTGAAGCGTCCTTTTCAATGATATCCAGCTGTTCGTCAAGGTGTTCAACGCTGTCGGGAACGGGATTGAGATTCGGCATTGTGCAAACCGTTGTATATCCGCTCTTGGCGGCGGCAAACGAACCTGTTTTAATCGTCTCTTTATAAGAAAAACCCGGCTCTCGAAGATGAACATGAACATCTACGAAACCGGGAAAAATATGCTTATTTGTGAGATCATAGGACTTGGTATATTCGGCGCAAAGCTTACAGCAAACACAAAGAACACGGCCTTCGGAAACAAATATATCCTGCTTCTGAAATCCCGAATCCGTATAGACCAATGCGTTTTTCAAGATGTATTCCGTCATGAGAGCCTCCTGAACGAGCAATAAAAATGAACCCTGTTTATGACAAGGTTCGTAAATTCAGACGCACAAGAACACAGGGCTCCGGCCCTACCGTCTCACTATTCAAAACCTTGTCGACATCTCTGTATCGCTCTTAAAGATTTCTTTT
>CAVGRW010000149.1:0-5723 GCA_963631735.1 Bacteroidaceae bacterium
TAAGTCTGTCAAAGGTTTTTTGTTACAAAAAAGGAGGTCATTTTTTGAAGTATTATCTTGAAAATGCAAAAGAGGTTCTTTCGCAGACACAAAGCTCCGAAAAAGGCTTGAGCTCTGCCGAGGCAGCAAAGCGACTTGAGAAAAACGGTAAAAACAAGCTCAAGGAAGCCGAAAAGGAAGGTCTGTTTAAGAAGTTTATCAACTCTCTTGCCGATCCGATGATCATTATGCTTCTCGTTGCGGCTGCCATTCAGGGCGTTGTCGCAGTTATCGAAGCCGGCGGAAAGCCGACGGTTCGTGACTTTGCAGACGTTCTCGTTATCCTCGTTGTTGTTATCATCAACACGATAATGGGTCTCGTTCAGGAGAGCAAAGCGGAAGCGGCGATGGACGCTCTTATGCAAATGACGGCGGCAACGTCAAAGGTTCTGCGTGACGGCGAGGTCGTTGTTCTCAAGAGTGAGGACATCGTTGTCGGCGATATCGTTCTCTTTGAAGCAGGCGACGCTGTTCCTGCCGACTGCCGAATTCTCGAATCACATTCAATGAAGGTCGAAGAAGCGGCGCTGACGGGCGAATCTGTTCCCGTTACAAAAATGGTTGACGTTCTTTTGCTCAAGGACAGCTCAAAGGACGTTGCACTCGGCGACAGAAAGAACATGCTTTACAGCGGTTCGACAATAGTTTACGGACGCGGTAAGGCTGTTGTCACAGGCACTGGCATGAACACTGAAATGGGTAAGATTGCCGACGCTCTCAGCACTGCCGAAAAGGAGGAAACTCCGCTCCAGAAGAAGATGGGCGAGCTCTCACACTTCCTCACAAAGCTTGTTATCGGCATCAGCGTTCTCGTTTTCGTTGTAGGCGTTGTTGAAACACTTGTACTTTCCAACGAGCCGTTCACATGGAAGCTTCTCGGTGAATCTTCACTTAATACATTCATTGCGGCTATCGCTCTTGCCGTTGCCGCTATCCCCGAAGGACTCCCCGCAGTTGTTACGATTATTCTTTCAATCGGCGTTACCGCTATGAGTAAGCGTCAGGCTCTCATCAGAAAGCTGACCGCTGTTGAAACACTCGGCTGCACGCAGATTATCTGCTCGGATAAGACGGGTACACTCACACAGAACAAGATGACCGTTGTTGACCATTACGGCGAGGACGAACAGCTTCTCGCAAAGGCAATGGCTCTCTGCTGTGACGCTGAAATCGACGCAAACGGTAAGGTTACGGGTGAGCCGACCGAGGCTGCGCTCGTTGCATATGCAAATTCGCTTAATATGCACAAGAGTGATCTTGTTGCCGCTATGCCACGTATCGGCGAAGCTCCGTTCGACTCGGGCAGAAAGATGATGTCAACGGTTCATAAGTCGGCTGACGGTATAGTTCAATACACAAAGGGCGCACCCGATGAAATCCTCAAGAAGTGTAAATTTGCACTTGTCGGCGGCAAGGTTGTTGAGATTACAGACGATATCAAAGCCGCCGCGCTCAAGGACAACAAGAGAATGGCCGACAAGGCGCTCAGAGTTCTTGCCTGTGCATATAAGAATTATGAGACTGCTCCTGCGGACTTTGCTCCCGAAGCTCTTGAAAACGACCTTATATTCATCGGTCTTACAGGCATGATCGACCCGGTTCGTCCCGAGGTCAAGGCAGCTATCGACGAGTGCCGTCAGGCAGGTATCCGTCCCGTTATGATTACGGGCGACCATAAGGATACGGCGGTTGCTATCGGTAAGGAGCTCGGCATTATTACAGATGCTTCCCAGGCTATCATGGGCGCAGAGCTTGACAAGTTCAGCGACGAGGAGCTCAAAGAGGAAGTTACGAAGTATTCCGTATATGCCCGTGTTCAGCCCGAGCACAAGACACGAATTGTTAAGGCTTGGAAGGCTCGCGGAATGGTAACGGCTATGACAGGCGACGGCGTTAACGACGCTCCGTCAATTAAGGCTGCCGATATCGGTATCGGAATGGGCATCACGGGTACGGACGTTACGAAGGGCACTTCGGACATGGTTCTTGCCGACGATAACTTTGCAACTATCGTCAACGCTGTTGAAGAGGGCCGTAAGATTTACGATAACGTTCTCAAGGTTCTTCAGTTCCAGCTTTCAACAAACCTCAGTGAAGTTATCATCATGTTCATTGCTTCGATTCTTCACTTCACAATTCTTTCACCCGTTCACCTTCTTTGGATCAACATGGTTACGGACTCGCTCCCGGGTCTTGCACTCGGCATGGAAAAGGCTGAGGGCGACATCATGAGAAGGCGTCCCCGATCAACGAAGGACGGAATTTTCTCGGGCGGCGCAGGCGTTGACATGGTATGGCAGGGCGTTTACCTTGCAATCATCGAAATTGCCGCATACGTCATCGGTTATTGGCTTGAGCCCGTCGGCGGCGCAACGCACAGTCTCGCAGGTTTCTTCAGCGGACAGGAATGTGTCAACGCAATGGCAATGGCATTCCTCACAGTTAACTTTGCCGAAATGATGTGTGCAATCAACATGCGTTCGCGTCAGGCTTCGATCTTCTCGGCTGACATGATGAAGAAAATGAATTGGTGGCTCGTAGGCGCATTCTTCGCAACAACGGCAATGACGCTCGCAGCTATCTACATTCCGGGTCTTTGCACCGTATTCGGAATCGAGCCGGGCACATTCAGCATTGAGGAGCTCGCAATTTCCTTCGGTCTTGCACTTTCAACTATCCCTGTATTTGAGATAGGCAAGGCAATCAGACGAGCAGTCAACAAAAAGAAGGAAGCATAAATTTTAAAAATAAGCAAACCGCCGACGAGCAATCATCGGCGGTTGTTTTATATTCATTTTTTCGCTGTGAAGAATAGTCGAGGCATTTTGAGAATGATTGACCCGTTGGCTCTGCGAGGAAAGTTTTCGGAAACAATCTCGGTCAAATCCGCAAGGAATTCGGGTCGTTCCTCCTCCGAGAGCATATCGAGATACGGACGCAAGCCGCTTCCCTTGTACCACTCGATAACACCGTCATGCGACTGAACAGTGTGATAATAGGTTGTCTCCCAAATGTTGAAATCATCGCTGAGCCTACCGAGAATGTCGTAATAATCCTCGGGCAGGAGATTGTGAAAGTTGTGTATCGAAGCGAGCTTTTTCCATTCGACCGTGTGAACGAGCAAGTTCAAAAGCCGATAAAATGGAGCCTTTTGAATATATGGAATTTGCACGGCAAGTATGCCGCCGTCGCTGAGCTTATCAAAAATCGCAGGAATCAACGATTCGTGATTCGGGATCCAATGAATACAAGCATTTGAAAAAATGAGGTCAAATTTTCCGTCGAGTTTATCAAGATCATCGGGCATACAGCTCTGCTCAAAATTAAGCTCGGGGTAGGTCGCCCGTGCCTTTTTCAGCATATCCTCCGAAAAATCCACACCGAGAATATCAGCATTCGCAAACTGCTCGGCTAACCTGTGTGTACTGTTTCCGGGACCGCAGCCGATATCAAGTATGCGCTCCGGGTTTGTATCGGCAATGCGTTTTACAAGGTCTATTGACGGCTGAGTGCGCTCGGCGCCGAATTTCATATATTGATTTGAGTTCCAATCAGACATAATTACCCCTCCCTGTATTTTTTCTTTATTATACTCCCCTATTTAATTTTTTCAAGTAGCCGACATTGTTTTTTTACTCGCATTTTGATATAATATTTTTGAAAAAATCCGAAAAGGTGACGCTATGAAAACGATTGCAAAAATACACACGGATTTCCCGACAAAATTCGGAATCCCGAGACAGAGCGGACTCGTTGAGGAGCTGAAGGGCAGAATTGTTTTTGAGCCCGAATTCCGCAGTCCCGACGCGATAAGAGGTCTCGACGGTTTCTCACACATCTGGCTTCTGTGGAAGTTCAACACCCCTGCCGAAAATCATTCGCTGACCGTTCGTCCGCCCAAGCTCGGCGGCAATGTCAGAATGGGCGTTTTTGCTACCCGCTCCCCTTTTCGCCCTAACAATATAGGTCTCTCCTGCGTGAAGCTTGAAAAAATCGACGGCACCGAGCTGATAGTTTCGGGCGCCGATTTGATGGACGGAACGGAAATAGTCGATATCAAGCCTTATGTACCCTATGCCGACTGTCACCCCAACGCCGTCGGCGGATTTTCAAAGGACGGAAGCGAACGTTTGAAAGTCGTTATCCCCGACAGTCTTTTAGCCGTATTTCCCGAAAGCAAGCGGTCTGCACTTATTAAAGTCTTGGAACTTGACCCGAGACCGCAATATCAGAACGACCCCGAAAGACTTTACGGCTTCGGCTTTGCGGGATATGAAATCAGATTTACTGTTGACGGCGGTGTACTTTCCGTAAAAGAAATTGAAAAGTTCACAAGTTGTTAAAATAATGTCACAATTTCCGCAAAATTTAAGTTTATAATATAATTAAAGCGTGGGTAAACGTTACCGCAAGATAACAAAAAACACGCCGAAAAGATAAATCAACCGCCTAAAGCGGTTATTAAGGAGAGTGTAATTCCATGAACAGATTTGTACTTAACGAAACTTCTTACCATGGCGCAGGTGCCATCAACGCTATCCCCGATGAAGTAAAGGGCAGAGGCTTTAAGAAGGTTATGGTTGCTTCCGATCCCGACCTTGTTAAGTTCGGTGTATCGAAGAAGGTTACAGATGTTCTTGAAAATGCGGGAATCGAATACGAATTATTTACCGATATCAAGCCAAATCCGACCATCCAGAACGTTCAGGCAGGCGTTGCCAAGTTCAAGGAGATCGGCGCAGACTGCATCGTAGCAATCGGCGGCGGTTCATCAATGGATACGGCAAAGGCAGTCGGCATCATCATTGCCAACCCCGAGTTCGCAAACGTTCGTTCTCTTGAGGGCGTTGCTCCGACAAAGAACAAGTGCGTTCCTATTATCGCAGTTCCCACCACGGCAGGTACAGCCGCTGAGGTTACAATCAACTATGTTATCACCGACGCAGAGAAGAACCGCAAGATGGTTTGCGTTGACGTTCATGATATCCCCGTTGTTGCAGTCGTTGATCCCGACATGATGTCATCAATGCCGAAGGGTCTTACCGCCGCAACAGGTATGGACGCTCTTACTCATGCTATTGAGGGCTACATCACAAAGGGTGCATGGGCACTTTCCGATATGTTCCACCTCAAGGCAATCGAGATCATCTCCAAGAACCTCAGAGGTGCTGTTGAGAACACCGCAGAGGGCAGAGAGGGAATGGCTCTCGGTCAGTACGTTGCAGGTATGGGCTTCTCAAACGTCGGTCTCGGTATCGTTCACTCAATGGCTCATCCGCTCGGTGCACTTTATGACACACCGCACGGCGTTGCAAACGCAATTCTTCTCCCGACCGTTATGGAGTACAACGCTCCCGCAACAGGTGACAAGTACCGTGACATTGCAAAGGCTATGGGCGTTGAGGGCACAGAGGCTATGAGCGTCGAAGAAGCTCGCAAAGCAGCTATTGACGCAGTTAAGCAGCTTTCACACGATGTCGGAATTCCGGCAGACCTCAAGGAGATCGTTAAGGAAGAGGATATCCCATTCCTTGCACAGTCGGCTTATGACGACGCTTGCCGTCCGGGCAATCCGAGAGATACAAGCGTTGAAGAGATCACAGCTCTTTACAAAAAGCTTATTTGATTGTATAATTGAATAAAGGTAATCCGTCGGGCTTTACCCGGCGGATTTTTTTCGGGAT
>CAVGRW010000150.1:0-5638 GCA_963631735.1 Bacteroidaceae bacterium
TGTAAAAATCAAGTTGACAAACTGCATAAAATGTTACATAATAGAGGAAATAATATGTTTATTTTGGGAGGTAAACGAGGTGGCAAAAAAGATTATTGCCGTGGTATTGAGCGTTGTGCTTATGGCTCAGATTTTCGTAATCGGAGCGACGGCAAAAGGCAAGAAATACATAATCACAAATCCGTATGACGCAGTTGATTGGGACGAATGGGGCAGTTATAAATTTCAGCCGCACTGTCAGACAAACGCAAGCGACGGTTATCTGACAATCAAAGAGTTTGTCCAAATGCACTATGATCTCAACTATGACGTTGTTGCGCTGACAGATCACGGCACGATCAACAAGGGTTGGAATAAGGTGCCGGATCTCGTTCCGCTCATACGTCTTGTCAAATACGAGCGCACTCATATGGCTCCGATAGATCCGCTCAGCGATGAGGAATATGATTCATATCTCAGCGGTACTGCGGCTTCAACGGAAAGAACTCACAAAAACGGAATGCTGGATGTTCCGCAGGGTATTGAGCTCAATATGGCAACTCCGAAAGCCGACTGTCACCTTACGGGTTATTTCTCCGACTACGGTCAGGGTCTTGCAGGTGTTTACGGCGATTATGAAACTCCGTCAAAGGGCGTGAGAGAGGCAGGCGGTATCTCGATGCTTTCTCACGTCGGCGAGTATGTATATACCGATAAGGACAGTGCAGACCACGTCGGTCAAAAGGTTGACGATTACTATGCGAATAAATTTGCACGTCTTTTCCTTGACAATGCTGGCTCAAGCGTAGGTATGGGTATCAACAGTGCAACCGATGCACACACACGCTGTGACCGAATCCTCTATGATCAGATTCTTCAAAAGACAATCCCGAACGGTGTTGTCCCGTGGGGCTTCTGCTTCTCCGACTCGCACGATGTAAGGTCGCTCAACGACGCTTATACAATGCTTATGATGAAGGACTTTGATATGGCAAATGTCCGTGCAAGTATGGAAAACGGCTGGAGTTTTGCTGTTTCGCACTATTCAAACGGTGTTGAGCTCAACGGTATGGAGGAAATGCCGGGCTTTGATGAGGATAAGATTTACGATGAAAAGCTCTATCTTCTCGACAACACACCGATGGTAACCCGAATTGACGTTGATCAGGATAAGGGTACAATCAGGATCGAGGGCACAAACTTCGACCGCATCACGTGGGTATCAAACGGCAATGTTATCAAACGTGAGGAAAATATCACAAACGGCACTGCAACGCTTAATCTATACAGCGATGAGCTCCTTAATGATCCATATCTTTATATAAGATTTTATATCACGGGCGAGAACGGAATCTGCTACGCTCAGCCGTTCGTTCTCAATGTTGAGGGTGAGGAGTTTACTCCCGTTGAGGTTCCCGAAACGCACGATATTTCAACATTCCTCAGAGGACTTGCAACAGTAACGGATTGGCTCTTCTTCCGCTTCAATCCGATTATCTGGCTTTTCAAATACGTTGCGCTCGGATACAATGTATTCGACAGATTTTTCCATCCGTATTCAAACTGAACATTAACAAAAGCTCCGATCGGAAAGATCGGAGCTTTCATTTATATAGGGGGAAGAAATGAGAAGGGAAATCTTATTTAACTGCATCAAAGCCCTGCTGAAGATCGGCAATAATATCGTCAATATGCTCTGTGCCGATTGAGAGACGAACGGTGTTCGGCTTAATTCCGCAGGAGAGAAGCTCCTCTTCGGAGAGCTGTGAATGGGTTGTTGATGCAGGATGAATAACGAGCGACTTAACGTCGGCAACGTTTGCAAGGAGCGAGAAGAGCTTGAGGCTCTCGGTGAACTTCTTGGCGGTTTCTGCATCGCCCTTTATCTCAAAGGTGAAGATCGAAGCTGCGCCCTTCTTGAAGTATTTGTCGTAAAGTTCCTTCTGCTTGCCTGTAGCAAGTGAGGGGTGGTTAACTCTTTCAACCTGCGGATGATTTTTGAGGAAGTCAACAACCTTGAGGGCGTTCTCAACGTGGCGCTCAACTCTGAGTGAAAGGGTCTCAAGTCCCTGGAGAAGCAGGAATGAGTTGAACGGAGAAATCGTTGCGCCTTGGTCTCTCATGAGAGTTGTGCGAAGCTTGAGAATATAAGCAAGATTGCCGCAAGCCTCGGTGAATACAACACCGTGATATGACGGGTTCGGCTTTGAAAGTCCGGGGAACTTGTCGTTCTGTGCCCAATCAAATTTACCCGAGTCGATAACAACACCGCCCATTACCGTGCCGTGACCGCCGATGAATTTTGTGGCGGAATGAACAACAACGTCTGCGCCGTGCTCAATCGGACGGAGAAGATAGGGCGTTGCAAAGGTGCTGTCAACGATGAACGGAATACCGTGCTTGTGAGCGATAGCGGCAATAGCTTCAAGGTCGATTACGTCTGAGTTCGGATTGCCGAGAGTTTCGGCATAGAGAAGCTTGGTGTTCGGCTGAATTGCTTTTTCAAAATTCTCGGGGTCGGAGGGATCAACAAATGTTGTGTCGAGTCCCTGCTCTTTAAGCGTGTTTGCGAAAAGGTTATGTGTGCCGCCGTAAAGGTTAGTCGAAGAAACGATGTGGTCGCCTGCGATTGCAATATTCTGAATTGCGTATGAGATTGCCGCCGAGCCCGAAGCCGTTGCAAGTGCCGCTGCGCCGCCCTCAAGAGCTGCAATTCTCTTCTCGAAAACGTCCGAGGTCGGGTTCATCAGTCTTGTGTATATGTTGCCGCCCTCGGTCAGACCGAAACGGCCTGCCGCCTGTGCGGAGTCTTTAAAAACGTATGAGGTTGTTGCATAGATGGGAACTGCTCTTGAATCTGTTGCCGGGTCGGGAGTCTCCTGACCTACGTGAAGCTGAAGTGTTTCAAATTTATAATCTGACATGGTAATTTTCCTTTCTTGTTTAAAAATTTTTTGATAATGTTTTTGTACAAGTGAGAATTACATTCGTCCGAATCTGAAATTTTGTCTCAGCAGATTTTCAAAAATATTGCTCATAAAATCACCTATTAAAAAACGGAAAGCCTTTTCGACTTTCCGTTAGTTTTAACTCATTTTTTACTATCGGAAGGCACGGCAAAGGAAGCGTATTCGCAAATACACATCACAAAAAGCATTGAAGAAATGTTTTTCATTTTGCTAACCTCCCGTTGAAATTCTTAGGTTGGGTGTATAATAACACATATTACCTACCTTGTCAATAGGTTAATTGAAATTTTTTCAATTTTTTTCAACAGGGATTTTAATTTCGGTCACAAATTTTTCCGTGTCGTTCGTAATTCCGTAGTCAATCATCGTAATTTCACGGGAAAAGCCTGCGATTTTCAAATTATTTTTTTCAATATAATCCGAAAGCAGACGGTAGTGCGCCGCCGCCTCGCCGTGACTGCCTCGGAAGCGAACGCAAACACAAAGCGCTTCGGGGAGCAGCTCAAAGTCTCCGTCGGTTTTGTCCTCGTCCTCGATGACAAGAAAAATATAATCGTATTTTTCATAATTGCCCTTGCACAGATTATCCCGCGAAATACCGAAGCCGACCTTGCCGAGGAAAACAACGGGCTCGTCCTCACGCTCGCTGAGCATGCTGACCGAAGCTTCGATCTCGTCCTGATTTTTGAGCTTCAGCGAGCCCTTTATCCTTATAATGCGGCACGGGGCGCTGACCTCGAACTTGATCTCCTCAAGCGCAGATGTTCTCGCATCTTTAATTTGACGCAGTCGGTTGTCAATTTTCTTTTCAACGTTTTCAAGCTCCTTTTTCTTTTCGATAACCTTTTGCTTTTGCATCAGGAGCTTGTTTTCGATAACGTCAATGTCTCTGTTCTTGAAAAAGTCGGCAATCTGCGGCAGTGGCATGTCGAGCGCACGCAAATAGCGCACCGTGTTGAGAATTTCAAATTGCCTTGCGCTGTAGTATCGGTAATTCGTTTGCGGATCAACGTATTCGGGAATGAGAATTCCGAGACCTTCATAATGGCGCAGACTGCCGGGGCTGAGGTGAAAAATTTTTGAAATATCCCCGATTGAAAAAAGCGAGCTTTTATCCATTTTCTTTCGTTGCCTCCTTCTCCTTCTTGCTGATTATTGCATAAGCAATTACGCAGATGACGATTGAAATAAGCGAACCGAGAGGTGCGGCACAGCCCATCGGGAAAAGATTTTTCGGGAAACGCTTTGATGTGATGTAAGCGACGGGTACTCTTGCAAGAACGATGGAAAGCGAATTGTGCAGGAATGAAATTCCAGATTTTTCGATAGCGCAGAAATAGCCCGACATGCAGAAGTGAATTCCGGCGAAAAGGTAGTCAACGACATAGCTCCTGAGATATTGAGTGCCGAGTCGGATAACCTCGGGGCTGTTGTCAAACATTCCGACAAGCTGAGGCGCAATTAGCTCAACCGTGCCGATAACAAAAATTCCCGAAATCATGATAAAATAAATCGCATAGCGCAGTGTAAGCTTAGCTCTGTGCGGTTTGCCTGCTCCGATGTTCTGCGCTCCGAGGGCTGAAATTGCCGAAAGCATGGAGGACGGAATGAGAAACAAAAAGCCGATAATTTTTTCAACGATTCCGACCGCCGCCGCATCGTTGAGTCCACGCTGGTTTGCTATTATCGTAATAATAATAAATGAAATCTGAATAAATCCGTCCTGCAAAGAAACGGGAATACCGATTTTCAGCACATTGCCTATCGTATTCTTTTTTAACTTGAAATCGTCCTTGGCGAGCTTAATTCCCGTATCGGTCTTTTTAATTACTATCAGCGAGATTATTACGGAAACCGTCTGCGAAAGTGTGGTTCCGAGCGCCGCCCCCGCAGGACCGAGCCCGAGAGCGCCGATGAAAAGATAATCAAGACCGATGTTGCAGGCGCATGCGATTGCAATGAAATACATCGGGCTTTTGCTGTCGCCGAGACCTCGGAAAATTGAGCTTATAATATTGTATGCAGTGATGAACGGAATTCCGATGAAGCAAATCGTTAGATAATCGACCGTGCTTTCAACCGCTTCGACAGGGGTGGACATGATCGAAACAATGGGTCTGACGAAAATCAAAAGAACCGCAGCCAAAGCAACCGAGCCGAGAGTGAACAATGTTACGGTGTTGCCGACGTAACGTGAAGCGGATTTTTTGTCCTGTGCGCCGACGCTTCTGCCGATCGTGACCGTTGCGCCCATTGCAAGACCGACGATCATAACGGTTATCATGTGCATGACCTGACTGCCGATTGAAACGCCCGTAATGCTGTCCGTTGCGTTGAATTGTCCGACTATAAAAAGATCCGCCATGCCGTAAAGCGTCTGCAAAAAGTAAGAGAGCAGATAGGGCAGGGAGAAGAATATGAGATTTTTAAATACACTGCCTGTTGTAAGATTTTTTTCCATAGCTTTTGTCAATCGCACATCTTTCTGTGAGGAATACCCGATTTTCACTCCCTGACGTGCCGATTTCTCCTTGATGATTATATCATAAACTCTACAATTATTGTAGAGTCAAGATAAATTCTTTAAAAATTTTTTACAAAAAATAAACCGCACCCGTATAAGTGCGATTTATTATTGGTGGAGACGAAGAGGATCGAACTCTCGACCTTACGGATGCGAACCGTACGCT
>CAVGRW010000151.1:0-5603 GCA_963631735.1 Bacteroidaceae bacterium
GCCGCCTTGAGCTGTTCCATATCGTCCTTGCCGAATTTTGAAAGCACCCAATCGGCAAGGTCGTATTCGGGGTTTGGCTTTGCGCCTACACCGATTTTAATTCTCGGAAATTGGTCGGAATTGAGATGATAAATTATACTCTTTATTCCGTTGTGTCCGCCGTCTGTGCCTTTGCGTCTTATTCTCAGTTTGCCGCAGGGGAGGGAAATATCGTCAAAAATCACGATTATCTTCTCGGGCGGTATCTTATAAAACTTCGCAATATCTCTGACTGCTGTGCCGCTGTTGTTCATAAATGTCTGCGGCTTAACGAGCAGGCATCTGTGGTCATTGATAACGACGTCGGCAACAAGCGCATTGTTTTTGAGATTCGTTATCTCTGTGTCAAGCTCACTCGCAATGTGGTCAAGAGTCAGAAAGCCTGCATTGTGGCGTGTGAATTCATAGTTTTTACCCGGATTGCCGAGACCGACTATGAGAAATTCAATCGGACCCGGGGCAATTCCTTTGCTTCTTTTAAAGAACATTTTGCACCTCAGGAAATTGTCGTATTGAAGTGTTAACCTCAATACGACAAGTATGTTTTATATAGCTTAAAATTAACCGAATTTAATAGTCATTGTTTTCTTGTTTACCGAGTCCCAGTTGTCGATATCTGTAATACTGTCGTCAACGAGGGTGTAAACAAGCTTGATTTTCATGCCGTTAAGCTCTTTGATTATCGCTTCTTCGTCGGGATATTTATCAACGTTTACAAGACCCGAAATATAAACAGGCACTCCCGAACCGGACTTGATTCCGTATTCACAGTCAAGATTTTTCAAAACTACGAGATTATCGTTGGAATTAGTCAATTCAAGGAACGATGTGATAAGTCTCTGTGAGCTTGTGTTGGCGATATAAGCCGTATATCCGAACTCGACCCATTTTTCAGCATTCTTGACGATGTCTTCAGCCTTGTCCTTGTCAACTCCGTCTTTAACTATGGTGTTAACGAGGTTGACCTTCTGAGCATCGTTTTTGATAGTTTCACTGAGCCGTGTGCTCATTGTTAAGTCGTTAATGATCGGGCTGTCAACCTTGACAACTCTTGTTGCGTCCTCGCTCTTGCCCTCTGAGTTGACCGATGTGTACTTGACAACGGCGGTGCTTGCTTTTTCGTCAACGTTCGGCTGAACGGGGGAGCCTTTTCCGTCAATGACCTCCTGGACGCCTTCCTTGGTTGTTACGTTGGCGGCGTCCTTATCGGAAGTGCCGTCGGAAGCGGTGCCCTTCTTTCCGCAGCCGCCGACGGTGAGCACAACGCTTGCCGCCATGACGAGCGAAATAATTCTTGTTAAAATCTTGTTATTCATAATTTACCTCTTACTTCTGCCATCTGTATGGCTTCTTTTTCTTGACCCAATCCTTCTTGACGGATTCCTTGGATCTTGCAATTGCAAGCGCATTGTCGGGAACATCCTCGGTGATGACCGAGCCTGCCGCCGTGTATGCGTTGTCTCCGACCTGAACGGGAGCAACAAGGCAGGTGTCGCAGCCGATGAACGCATTGTTGCCGACTCTTGTTCTTGCCTTGGACTTGCCGTCATAGTTGGCGGTTGCACAGCCGCAGCCGAAGTTTACGCCGCTGCCGACGTCGGAATCGCCTATATAGGTCAGGTGAGCGACGCTTGTATGGTCGCCGATGACCGAATTCTTGAATTCAACGAAGTTGCCGACCTTGACGCCCTCGCCGATAACCGAACCGGGACGTACACGGACGAACGGACCCATGTGAGCACCGTTCTTTATCTCTGCACTGTAGCACTGAACGCTGTTGAGCGAAACATTATCTCCTATAACGCTGTCCTCGATGATGCTGTTCGGACCTATCTCGCAGTCTGCGCCGATGACGGATTTGCCCTTGATTATAGTACCGGGGAGAATTTCCGTATCCGCCTTGATTTTAGCGTCGGGAGAGATAATAACTCCGTCGGCGCACGGGATAGAAACACCGTTGAGCATATGCTTTTTGAGAATATTCCTGCGAGCGATATCATTGAGCAGCTGAAGCTGAACTCTGTCATTTGCACCGAGAACAATATCCGGTGAGCTTGCGTCGTAAGCGACGGCATTGAGACCTTTCTCGAGAATGACCTCAACAGCATCGGTAAGGTGATATTCAATCGCCTTGTCACTCTTTTTGTCGTGCTTTTCGATTATGCCCTCAAGCGATTCGAGAAGAACCGAGCTTGAGAACCAATATGCGCCCGAGTTTACCTCGTTGACTATTTTTTCGGTCTGTGTAGCTTCTTTTTCCTCAACTATCTTTTTGAGCTTGCCGTCTCTGGAACGGATTATTCTGCCGTAACCGAACGGGTCGGCTACCTTTGCGGAAATAACCGTTGCGGCATTGTTGCCGGCTATGTGAAAATCATAAGCCGCTTTGAGCGTTTCTGCAGGGATAAGGGGAGCGTCGCCGTTGAGAACGAGCACGTTGCCCGGGATATGCTCCTTGATGAAATCCTTTGCCTGCATAATTGCATGACCTGTACCGAGAAGCTCCGTCTGTTCGACGGTCTTAAATCTGCCGCCGAAATGCTCGTCGATCATCTCATGCTTGAAGCCCGTAACCAGGCAAATATCCTCGACACCGGCGTTAACAGCCGCATCGGTGACCCAATCTATCATAGGTTTGAACAAAACTTCGGCGAGTACCTTCGGCTTTGACGATTTCATTCGTGTGCCTTGACCTGCTGCCAGAATAACTGCACAATTTGAACTCATTTTGCTACCTCCTCAGTGAATAAAAATCTACATACTAATTATTGCAGAAAATCAAGATAATTACAATAGAAAATCTCATTTTTTTTGCGACAATATATACAAAAGTTTCGGTATTTATTTGTGCTTATTTATCTCAAAAATGTATAGCAATAGTTTGTCCCGTGTGTTATAATAATACGAAACGTGTTATTGGGATTATTCTGCCCAATCGCTGTTAACAATTTAGGTAATAATTTTAAAATGGAGGTAATACCCATGGCAACTAAGTATACTTACCTTTTTTCCGAAGGTAACAAAGACATGCGTAATCTCCTCGGCGGTAAAGGTGCAAACCTTGCAGAGATGACCAACATCGGTCTTCCTGTTCCCCAGGGATTTACGATCACAACAGAAGCTTGCACAAAGTATTATGAAGACGGCAAGAAGATCAATGATGAGATCAAAGGCCAGATCATGGACTACATCGAGAAGATGGAAGAGATCACCGGCAAGAAGTTCGGCGACAAGAAGAATCCTCTCCTCGTTTCCGTTCGTTCGGGTGCCCGTGCTTCCATGCCCGGCATGATGGACACAATTCTTAACCTCGGTCTTAACGAGGACGTTGTTGAGACAATCGCTGAGATGTCAGGCAACCCCCGCTGGGCTTGGGACTGTTACAGAAGATTCATCCAGATGTACTCCGACGTTGTTATGGAAGTCGGCAAGAAGTACTTCGAGGAGCTCATTGATAAGATGAAGGCTGAGAAGGGCGTTACTCAGGACGTTGAGCTTACAGCTGAGGATCTCAAGGTTCTCGCAGGTCAGTTCAAGGATGAGTACAAGTCAAAGATCGGCGTTGACTTCCCGTCAGACCCGAAGGAGCAGCTCATGGGTGCTGTTGAGGCTGTTTTCCGTTCATGGGACAACCCGCGTGCTAACGTTTACCGTCGTGACAACGATATCCCGTATTCATGGGGTACTGCCGTTAACGTTCAGTCAATGGCATTCGGTAACATGGGCGACGATTGCGGTACAGGCGTTGCTTTCACTCGTGACCCGGCTACAGGCGCAAAGGGCCTCTTCGGTGAGTTCCTTACAAACGCACAGGGCGAGGACGTTGTTGCAGGCGTTCGTACACCGATGAAGATTTCCGAGATGGCTGACAAGTTCCCCGAGGCTTTCAAGCAGTTCCAGGATGTTTGCCATACTCTTGAGGATCATTACAGAGATATGCAGGACATGGAGTTCACTGTTGAGCACGGTAAGCTCTTCATGCTTCAGACAAGAAACGGTAAGAGAACAGCTCAGGCTGCCCTCAAGATCGCTTGTGACCTTGTTGACGAGGGCATGATCGACGAGAAGCAGGCTGTTAAGATGATCGACCCGAGAAACCTTGACACACTTCTTCACCCGCAGTTCGATGCTAAGGCTCTCAAGGCTGCTACACCGATGGGCAAGGGCCTCGGTGCATCTCCGGGTGCTGCTTGCGGTAAGATCGTATTCTCAGCTGAGGACGCTGTAGAGTGGGCTGAGAGAGGCGAGAAGGTTGTTCTTGTTCGTCTTGAGACTTCTCCGGAAGACATCACAGGTATGAAGTCCGCTCAGGGTATTCTTACAGTTCGCGGCGGTATGACATCTCACGCAGCCGTTGTTGCCCGTGGTATGGGTACTTGCTGTGTATCGGGCTGCGGCGACATCAAGATGGATGAAGCTAACAAGAAGTTCGAGCTTGCAGGCAAGACCTTCGTTGAGGGTGACTACATCTCAATCGACGGTTCAACAGGTAACATCTATGACGGTATCATCCCGACAGTTGACGCTCAGATCGCAGGCGAGTTCGGCAGAGTTATGGAGTGGGCTGACAAGTACAGAAGACTCAAGGTTCGTACAAATGCAGATACTCCGACAGACGCTAAGAAGGCAAGAGAGCTCGGCGCAGAGGGCATCGGTCTTTGCCGTACAGAGCATATGTTCTTCGAGGCAGACAGAATCGCTGCTTTCCGTGAGATGATTTGTGCAGATACTCTCGAGGAGAGAGAGGCTGCTCTTGATAAGATCCTTCCGTATCAGCAGGGCGACTTCGAGAAGCTCTATGAGGCTCTTGAAGGTAACCCGGTTACAATTCGTTTCCTTGATCCGCCGCTTCATGAGTTCGTTCCGACTGAGGAAGCCGATATCAAGGCTCTTGCAGATGCACAGGGCAAGTCCGTTGAGGACATCAAGGCTCTCATCAGCTCTCTCCATGAGTTCAACCCGATGATGGGTCACCGTGGATGCCGTCTTACAGTCACATATCCTGAGATTGCTAAGATGCAGACAAAGGCTGTTATCCGTGCAGCTATCAACGTTAAGAAGGCTCATCCGGATTGGGCACTCGTTCCCGAGATCATGATCCCGCTTACCGGTGAGGTTAAGGAGCTCAAGTTCGTTAAGGACGTAGTTGTTGCAACAGCTGACGCTGAGATCGCAGCAGCAGGCATCGACCTCAAGTATGAGGTTGGTACAATGATCGAGATCCCGCGTGCCGCTCTTACAGCTGACGAGATCGCTAAGGAAGCTGAGTTCTTCTGCTTCGGTACTAACGACCTTACTCAGATGACATTCGGCTTCAGCCGTGATGATGCAGGTAAGTTCCTCGGTTCTTACTATGACAACAAGATCTATGAGTTCGATCCGTTCGCAAAACTCGACCAGGTTGGTGTAGGTAAGCTTATGGATATGGCAGTTAAGATGGGTAAGGCAGTTCGCCCGACTCTCCACTGCGGTATCTGCGGCGAGCACGGCGGAGATCCTTCTTCGGTAGAGTTCTGCCACAAGATCGGTCTTGACTATGTATCCTGCTCACCGTTCCGTGTTCC
>CAVGRW010000152.1:0-5558 GCA_963631735.1 Bacteroidaceae bacterium
TTTGATTTAGTAGGGGCGTGCATTGCACGTCCGCCAAAGTCTGATGAAAATAAAAGCGGACGACCAATGGTCGCCCCTACAAATAATATTGTAGTTTTATAAAAAAATTGATTGCAGAAAATCTAAGGTGCGGTAAACGCACAATTTGTAAGGGTCGATGACCACATCGACCCGAGGTCAGAAGAAACCGCCGATGCTTCTCCGCTGAGAGAAGTATTATGGAGATGATATCATGAACATAACAATAAGAAAAGGAACGGCGTCGGGCGTTGTTTCGATTCCGTCGTCAAAGAGCGTTGCCCATCGCTTGCTTATCAACGCCGCTCTGACCGACGGAGAAACGGTGATCAACGGATTGTCGCTCAATGAGGACATAGGCGCAACGATCGACTGCCTCAAAACGCTCGGTGCGAAAATCGAATATACCGACGGCAGATGTACGGTTCACGGAATGAACGGCAGGGGAGAAAGCACTCGCAGGCTTCATTGCAGAGAGAGCGGAAGTACGCTTAGATTTATGATTCCGCTTTGTCTCGACTCGGTGAAAACGGAGCTTTACGGTTCGCCGAGGCTTATTGAAAGACCTCATTCCGTTTACAGCGAAATCTGCGAAAAGAACGGATTTTTATGGCAGTCGGACGGCGAAAAAATTACCGTCTGCGGCGGCTTGAAGTCGGGGAAGTATGAAGTTCCCGGCAACATCAGCAGTCAGTTCATAACGGGTCTCATGCTTGCGCTCCCGACGCTTGAGGGCGACAGCGTGATAAGGCTCACAACCGAGCCGGAAAGCCTTTCGTATATCGACATGACGGTTGCTTCACTCGCCGCTTTCGGAATCGTTGTTGAAAAGATATCTGAGCGTGAGTGGTTCATAAAAGGCTCGCAAAAGCGTCGGAGTCCCGGTATAATAAACGTTGAAGCGGACGAATCGGGTGCGGCATTTTTCGGCGCACTGAATTTCATCGGCGGCGATGTGAAGCTCGATAATCTCAACGAAAATTCATGTCAAGGCGATAGGGTATGGCGTTCGCTTTTCCCGATGCTGAAATCGGGCAGACCCGAAATTTCAATCAAGGATTGCCCCGACCTCGGACCTATACTTATGGCTCTTGCCGCTTGCCTTAACGGCGTAACGCTCACGGATACGGCAAGGCTCAAAATCAAGGAGAGTGACAGGGGCAGCGCAATGGCTCTGGAGCTTGAAAAGCTCGGCGTAAATGTTACGGT
The DNA here is from genome assembly GCA_963631735.1 of Bacteroidaceae bacterium. Lineage (GTDB taxonomy): Bacteria > Bacillota > Clostridia > Oscillospirales > Acutalibacteraceae > CAG-488. The sequence continues at coordinate 1,228 of CAVGRW010000152.1, forward strand.
CATGGAAAACACGATAACCGTTGAACCGTCGGGTATCCATGCTCCGAACGAAGCCCTTGACGGTCACAATGACCACAGAATAGTAATGTCGCTTGCAATTTTGCTTACGCTTTTCGGCGGCAAAATCAACGGAGCGCAGGCGGTTTCAAAGAGTATGCCGCAATTTTTCACGATGCTTAATTCCCTCGGAATAGAAACAGAAGAAGGTTAATATGAAACAGATAAATAACAAAACAAAAATTCTGATAGTCGGTCTCGGACTTATCGGCGGAAGCTATGCGAAGGCGCTGACGAAAAAGGGCTACAAGGTAAGAGCGATCACACTCGACAGCAGTGATATCGAATATGCCGTAGACAAGGGCTTCCTTGAGGACGGCACAACGGCGGTCACGAAGGAATATCTTGCATGGGCGGACGTGATAGTTTTCTCACTCTATCCGCACACCTTTATCGAATGGCTGAAAAAATACGGCTCAATGATAAAAAAGGGTACGCTTTGCACCGATGTAACGGGTGTTAAAAGCTGTATTCTCGCCGATGCTCAGGCGCTTATGCCCGAGGGCGTTGAGTTTATTGCCGCCCACCCGATGGCAGGACGTGAGCGGAGCGGAGTAAGGCACAGCGACGAAACGGTTTTCCACGGTGCAAACTACATTGTTGTTCCTACCGAGAAAAATTCCGATGAAGCGATCGAATGTTGCAAAAAGCTCGGCGAGGAGCTCGGATTTTACCGTATCAGCGTGCTTGACGCAGAGTCGCACGACCGAATGATTGCTTTTCTTTCTCAGCTGACTCACTGTATCGCCGTTTCGCTGATGTGTACGAATGACACCCCGGGCTTTGAAGCTTACACGGGTGACTCATTCCGTGACCTCACGAGAATCGCCAAAATCAACGGCGAAATGTGGAGCGAGCTTTTTATAAGAAACAAGCAATTTCTTCTTGACGAGATGGATAACTTCATCAATCAGTTTATGACACTTCGCAACATGCTCGAAAGCGAGGACAGAGAGGGCATGTGCGAAATGATGAGAATTTCCACACAGCGCAGAGAGAAATTCGATAAACCGAAAGTAAACAAGTAAATTAAAGCAAAGGATTGATATATTATGAACATGAAATTCTATCACAAGCTGCCGATTCCCCAGGACGTAAAGGCTCACTATCCCGTGACCGACAGCATGAAGGCTGTCAAGGCAAAGCGAGATAAGGAAATCAAGGACGTTTTTGAGGGCAAGAGCGACAAGTTCCTTCTTGTTATAGGACCGTGCTCGGCGGACAGAAACGACTCGGTTCTCGACTATATCGGCAGACTGAAAAAGGTCAGCGAGCAGGTTGAGGATAAAATCATCATCATACCGAGAATTTACACCAACAAGCCGAGAACAACGGGCGACGGCTACAAGGGAATGCTTCATCAGCCCGACCCGAACTCGCACCCCGATATGCTCAAGGGCATTGTTGCGATCCGTGAGCTTCACATGAGCTCGCTCAGAGATTACGGACTTTCCTCGGCGGACGAGATGCTCTATCCCGATAACCACAGATATCTTTCCGATTTGCTTTCATACGTTGCCGTAGGTGCAAGATCGGTTGAAAATCAGCAGCACAGACTCACGGCGAGCGGACTTGATGTTCCCGTCGGACTTAAAAACCCGACAGGCGGCGACCTCTCTATCATGATGAATGCTATTACGGCAGGTCACCACAGCCACACGTTTATTTACCGCGGCTGGGAGGTTGAGAGCCTCGGCAATCCGCTTTCTCATGCAATCCTCAGAGGCTTCCAGACGACCGACGGACAGAATGTGTCGAACTATCACTATGAGGATCTTGTTAAGCTCAACGAGCTTTATCGGAAATCGGGGCTTGAAAATCCTGCTGTTGTTGTTGATACGAACCATGCAAACTCGGGCAAGAAGTTCAGAGAACAGCCGAGAATCGCACTTGACGTTATTCACAGCATGAGGGAAAATCCCGATATCAGAAAGCTTTGCAAGGGTCTCATGATCGAGAGCTACATTGAGGACGGCGCACAGAAAACGGACGGCGGCGTTTACGGTCAGTCCATTACCGACCCGTGCCTCGGCTGGGAAAAGACCGAAAAGCTCATCTTTGAGATTGCCGATAAGCTGTAATATATTTTTGATAAAACAAAGGCAGTGACGAACGGTTTCATCACTGCCTTTTCATATTTAATTATAATCAATAGCCGCTGTTGTCGTAAAGATAGCCCTTTGGCTCAAAGTAATCAATTCTTTCATTGCCGTCCTTGATGGTGAAAACATAGGTGCAGTCACCTGCAAAGTACATGTTTTCCTCGCCGAACAACTGAGTGAAATAGCGTGTGTTGTCACATTCGCTTGTCATGGCAATGTAGCGGCACTGCGGAATGAGGAGCTTCTCGGCTTTAACATTGTTATAAATGTTTCTGTCGTCGTTTATGAGATGGTGGGCGCACTGAAGATATTTACAGGAAAGCGAGTTTCTGCCGTAAAGCGCAAGCAGAGCCTCACCGTTTGTTTCTTCCGCATCACCGAGGAACATGACAGAGCAATCGTCAAAAATGATTTGGAAAATCGTTGATGTCTCGTTAACGCTTCTGTAGGTTGCGCCCTCACCGGCACGGGTGGATCGGGGGAGTATGTCCTCATGAGTTGAGAGAACCTCAATTCTCGCATCGGGGAAGCGAACTGTCTGACCCGTGTGAAGCTTGAGAAATTTGGCGTTCGGAGCGTATTTTTTAATTCTGCTTCTCAGCTTGTCCGCACATGGGATTCCGTATTCGAGCAGGGTCTTTGACGGGAAGTTGAACATCACACGTTCAACGTCGAGAACGTCCTTTTCACGCTTGAGAAGCTTTATGAAAAAGTCCATGTGGTCGTCGTGATTATGGGTGCAAAGGTAAGCCGAAACACGGATTTTTTCGCCCTTTTTCTTACCCGTGAGATCCTCAAGACGGCGCATGAATTCGTCACATGCGTCCTCCGTGCACTGCTCGATCTCGCCGCCGTCAATGATTATAACGGAATTATCACGCATTCTCAGTGCATAAAGCATGCCGCAGTCGCAGCTGTGAAAGCGGATCATCTTGCCGTAACGCAGAGAGAACTGCATAAGCGCCGTATCGCCTCGAACGTCGTCAGCCGTGTCGTTCATCTCGGAAAGGGGAGAGCTTGCATTGTCAAAAATGATTCTCGCAAGCATCGTTTCGGCGGTATAGTATGTATAAATAATTCTGTCGCCGTCGGCAAATTCAACGAAAATATTGCCGTTAAATTCACGGTGAAACATCTCCTTACGGTCTGTTTTTGCAAGCGAAGCAAGAAAATCACGGTACATTTTAGATGTTACGTCACCGAGAACGAGCATGTAGGAGTCGTCCTCGCCGCCGTCATTTTCATCATCAACAGAAAGACCTGCGCCGCAGTTTATGGGTTCGCCCAAAACCGTTCCGAAGGCAGGAACGCCGAGAGCTGTAATGAATTCTTCAAGTGTCATGGCAATTCTCCTTAAAATTTTTTACAAAAACATTATATATCTTTATGTCGCATCGTGTCAATGCTTTTGTTGACAAAGCGGCTGTAGAAGAATATAATTTTAAGGTCATGTTCAATGCGAAAGGAAAATGCAAATTTATGTCAAAAAAGGAAATCGCAAAACGTTATTTATTGTTCGTAATCAGCCTGTTTTTCGCCGCACTCGGCGTGGCGATAACAAAGCACGGAGAGCTTGGAGTTTCGCCGATATCGTCGGTCGCAAATGTAATGAGCTGTAAGTTTACCGCCCTGTCGCTCGGTAATTGGCTGATAATCTGGAACTGCATTTTGATACTCGGACAGGTGGTTTTGCTCAGGAAAAATTTCAAGCCGATTCAGCTTTTGCAGCTTCCGCTGTCGTTTTTATTCGGTTGGTTCACCGATTTCGGAATGTGGTGCGTTTCGTTCATTCCGGTCAATTCATATCCCGTTCGGCTCGCTCTTGTTCTTTGCGGAATTGTTGTCCTCGGCTTCGGTGTGTCGCTTTCGGTAATTGCCAATGTCATAATGAACTCGGGCGAAGCCTTTGTCAAGGCGATCGCCGATATCTCGGGTAAAAAATTCGGCAATATAAAAATCGGATTTGACGTCTGCTGTGTCGTTGTTTCGCTTGCACTTTCGCTCATCTTTTTCAACGGAAAAATCGTCGGAACAAGGGAGGGCACAGTCCTGACCGCCTTGCTGACGGGTGTTATAGTCAATTTCTTCGTAAAGCATCTTTCTAATCCGCTGAATAAAATTATGGTTAGATAGTTTGATGCTTACATATTGCAAGAAACCATATATGGTATA
>CAVGRW010000153.1:0-5478 GCA_963631735.1 Bacteroidaceae bacterium
CACAATTCGCTCGACAAAAACGCCAAAAATTGCCGAAAACGTGATGATGTGAGCAAAAAATTTCTCGGTGCTCCTGTAGGGTAAGGCTGATAAATGTTAGCAGAAATCATGTCTCGGCTCCCCTGTAAGGGAGCTGTCAGCGTAGCTGACTGAGGGGTTTTCTTGAAAGTCTGCTGAAAATCATTTTGAGCGTGGGCTCCTCCTCCGGGGTAGCGAAGTGTCGGCGCGGTAGTGAATGACAGTCCGGTGGACTGTCAGAGCCGCGACGTGACCGAGCCGCAGCGAGACGCTGTCGGCGTAGCCGACTGAGGGAGTTTTGTAAAGAGTTTGCAGGAACCTTGCCCAGCCTCCCCTTATTGTAAGGGGAGGTGTCGCCTAAGCGACGGAGGGGATATTTTAATAGCGAAATGATTTAAAAAGACTAAACATCAAAGTTCAAATCCCCACCACCGCAAGCGGTCCCCCTCCCCTTGCTTCAAGGGGAGGCTCGGATAGTTTCTGCTGACTTTTTAATGCTTTGCGTTGCAAAGCGTTTAAAAACTGATGAAATTAACTTTAATTTAGTAGGGTGTGCATTGCACGTCCGACAAAATCTACCGAAAACAAAAGCGGACGACACAATGGTCGCCCCTACAAATAACATTGAAGTTTTGCCGTAAATTTTAAAGTCAGCAGAAATATTTTCTCGGCTCCCCTGTAGGGGAGCTGTCAGCGCAGCTGACTGAGGGGTTTGGTTAAAAGTTTGCTGAATTTTATTTTAACCCCTCCGACTTCGGCGCAATTCGCCGAAGCCACCTCCCCTGCAGGGAAGGCAAGAAATTATTCTGTACCGAAAGCAATTTCATCAGATTTTCTCGAGAAAGCTGTTTCCAAGCTCTTGATTTTTTTGCCGTTATTGCCGTTTCGTTATAATCAACAAAGAAAAGAGAAAAAACATGGAATAATCTATATTTTGACGAAATTATAAACCGATATTTAATTGAATATAAAAAATGAACGTGTTATAATATATTGCAAAATGGGATTGGTATGTATCCCCAAAAATGAATTTCAAAACAGGATTTTGAAAGTGAAAATTGATTTGAATTTTTTATGAGGTGAAAAACATGAAAATCAATCGATCCTTCGCCCGTTGCGGACGAAAATTCATCAGTGTGGCATTGTGCCTTGTCATGATGTTCACAACATTCTTCATCTTTGAACCTAGTGTGCTTTCGGAGCTTCTCCCGAAGGCGTCGGCATGGAATTTCACATCCTATGCGACGAGCACAAGCGGCGACAAGGCGGGTCTGAGCATTAACACAAGTGCTAAGACTGTGACGGTCAATACATCAAACGGCTTTGCATATTTTATAAGCAATATGACAAGCGAGTTTCAGGGCTATACCGTAACTTTGAATACCGATGTGTATTTGCAGCCGTCAACAGGTGCAACGAGTGTTAACTACGATTACAATGATTCCGATACAACCGCATGGTACGGCGTGCTTGACGGAAACGGACATTGTATTTCAAATTATTATCATCATTACAGTTCCAATCCGAAGCGTAATTTGAATTACCATGGTATTATCAGAAAAATGAGCGGCGGCATTGTCAGAAATCTCACCGTGCTTAATCCTCATGTTTACTCATATAATTCAAGAAGCTATAATGCAGCACGAGCCGGTGGACTTATTGGTATGATTTCATCCGACTCCAATACATACAGCGACGTTAAAATTGAGAACGTAACAATCGACGGAGCATATGTCAATCTTGCAGGTGGCGGCGGAAATGCGAGTCGAAGCATTGAAGAAGGCGGCATCGTCGGTTATATTGGTAGAAAAACCACTTTTACAAACTGTAAGGTTATCAATTCAAAAATTCAGCCTGATAATTGGGGACAGAGACAGGGCGGCTTTGTCGGACAGGCTATAGCTGAGGTCATTATTCAGAATGATACACCGGCAGTAAGTGTTGACTCGTCAACAGTTGTTTATAGGGACGGTTCAGGCGACTCTGACCACGGCGGACTTATCGGATGGACATCGGGTAAGACTACAATTAAAAATGTTATAATGGATGCTACCGTTTACAGCGGTCCTAGCGGCGGCGGATTTATAGGCTATATTGAAAATGCCGAAGCGAATATTACAAATTCCACTATGAGCGGTAAGATGGGTGTCCAAAATAACTGCGGCGGATTCATCGGTAACTCAACAGGGGCTACATTTAATATATCTAATTGCAACAACAGCGGCACAGTCACAGGAAATGACAACGTTGGCGGCATAATAGGCAGAGGTTTGGGTAAGCTCACGATAGATCAATGCAACAACACCGGAACAGTTACAGGACAGCAGTATGTCGGCGGCTTGGTCGGATTAAACCAGTCAGACAGTTCAATCACTATTACAAATTCAAATAATAAAGGCAATATTTGGGGCGGACATAAGCATATTGGCGGTATTATCGGATATGCCACAGCAGGTTCAGCAGGCATTACAATAAGAAATTGTTCAAATACGGCACCGTCTTTCTATGCGCAGAATGAAAACGTCGGCGGTATTATCGGTAAAAATGATTCCGATAATCCGCTTACTCTTGAAAATTGTCACAACACCTCAACCTTAAACGTAAATGCAAATTGGATAGGCGGACTTGTCGGCTACGACAAGGGCAAGCTTGTTATGAATAACTGTACCAATAAGGCTAACGTAACGGGATATCAGAGTACCGCAGGTCTTATCGGAGGTATTGAGGACGACGGCTGTGAAATCACAAATTGCCTTAATACAGGTAATATTTCAACCGGCGGAAACTCAAACGGCGCAGGTATTCTTGCAACGGTGCAAGGTCAGACGGGTTCGTCTGTTTGGACAATCAAGAATACGGTTAATACAGGTAACGTTTCCGGTGCATCGGCTCTCGGCGGATTTGTAGGATATCTCGGCAATACAAGCAAAGCAGCTACAGTCAACATCTCAGACTGTGTTAATAAGGGTAATCTTGCATCAACAGGTAATGATGTCGGCGGTTTTGTCGGAAACACCAATAACCACGGTTCGACAACTCAGCGTCACAAATATACAAACCTTTATAACTACGGTAACGTTTCCTCGTCATCAACCGGTGCAACATACCTCGGCGGTATTGTCGGCAAGGAATACGGCTTCTGCGATTTTACAAATTGCTACAATTATGGTTATGTTACGGAAACCGCAACCTCCGGTAACAATGTTGCAGGCGGTATTGTCGGATGGATAGAGGATGACGCAAGCACTGTTACAAAATGTATAAACTACGGTCAGGTTTCAGGCCGTAACAATGTCGGCGGTATTATAGGCGAGTTTTCGTCAAGCAGCACACTTACAATTACTCAGTGCGTAAACTACGGTACTCTTGTTGCTAAGAACGCAGGCAACACGCAGATCGGCGGTATCATTGGCCGCTTCAGCGGCAGCACGATTTACATTTCAAAGTGCTTCAACGGTAACGGAACCGACGGCACAATCGCCTCTTCAAGCTCAAATGGACTTTACGCCGGAGGACTTATCGGTTACGGTAACACCATTTATGTTGCAGACTCCTACAGCAGTGCTCCGCAGGTTTACGGAAGCACTGCCGCAGGTGCATTGATCGGCTATGTGAACAGTTCGGCAACAATTTACAATTCGTTTTCAACAACTTCATCACCGTCGGCTCTTGTCGGTTCGGGAAGCTCGTCTACATACACAAGCTACAGAGCCATTGATATGTCAACGGGTACAGGCAAGCTTGCCTCGCTGAATACCTCGAGAACCGTAACGGGAATCGGCTCGGCAGGTAACGCATATGTTTACAAGGCAGGCGTTAATGAGGATTACCCCGTGCTTTCATGGCAGGTCAATACCCTTACGAAGAATGTCGGCAGAAACCTCATTGCCGATCTCATCGCAGACACGGCAAAGAGCGGCTATAGGGCGCAAGGCTTGTCCTATGATATCAAGCTTGACGGCGTAACAAAGACATATTATCCGACTTACACAAAGGAAGTAAACGGCGTTACTGTAACATACAATACTTTGTATGATTTGTTCACTCTCAGCGGTACTCCGACATCAACGGGTTCATTCAGCATCCTTTCGGTAAGCAACCCCGAGGCTAAATCGGTTTATGCTTCTGCATACTATGTCGGCGGCAATGCAATGGGCTGTTCGGCAACGGTATTCTCAACAACGATCGGCAGAACAGGAAGCGTTCATGCGCTCAGATCTGTTTCGGCAGGCGAGACTGTAAACGTTTCGGTCTATGTAACTCCGAATGTTCCCGTTCAGTTCGACAACTACAAGTTCCATGCAAGCATGGATTATGTAAACAACGCAACGGCAACTTCGGATTCGCTTATTGATCTTCATTCAACATATTCGGATCTCGGCACACCGACCAAGAAGGGCTATAACTTCCTCGGCTGGTACACAGTCAGAGCCAAGGGTGAAGCAATTACCGACGGTTCAACAAAAGTAAATTCGAGCGCACCGAGCTTCAGTGATACGCTTGACCGTGATTTTGACATTTACGCTTATTGGGATCCGATCACATATACTATTGTATATAACGGAAACGGCGCAACAAGCGGTTCGACGGCAAGCTCATCGCATACCTATGATGAGGCAAAGAATCTTACGGCGAACGGCTTCAGCCGTGCATTTGACGTAACGTTTGATTATAACTACAGCGGTTCGACCTCAACAACAGCTACGGCGACCTCAATCTTTAACGGTTGGGCAACCTCGGCTGACGGAGCAGTTGTTTACTCAAACGGACAGAGCGTTATCAACCTTACCGAAAAGGATAAGGATACGATAAATCTTTATGCAAAGTGGACGGACAGCAGCGTTTCTCTTCCGTCTGCAAGCAGAACAGGCTATAAGTTTGACGGTTGGTTCACTGAGTCAGCCGGCGGTACAAAGGTTGAGGGTTCATATATCCCGACCGCAAACACAACGCTTTACGCTCACTGGACGCCGATAACCTACACGGTTTCGTATAACGGAAACGGCGCAACAGGCGGTGCAACAGCCGATTCGTTACATACCTACGATGAAGCAAAGAACCTTACGGCAAACGGCTTCAAGAGAGAGTTCACTGTAACATTTGATTGTAACTACAGCGGTGCAGCGGCAACGACCGAAACGGTAGCAGCAGCCTTTAACGGTTGGGCGAAGTCCTCAAACGGTGCAGTTGAATATTCAGACGGTGCAAGTGTAACAAATCTTTCATCGACTGACGGCGATACGGTTATCCTTTATGCAAACTGGACGGACTCAACGGTTAAGTTCCCGGCTCCGATCCGTGAAGGCTATGATTTCAACGGCTGGTTCAACGCGGCAGGAAATAAGGTTGAAGAAACAACCGTTATTTCGGAGAATATGACGCTCCACGCGGAGTGGTCAATCAAGTCCTACACCGTGATCTTCATGAACGGAGCGGACGAGCTTCAGAACAGCAAGTGGG
>CAVGRW010000154.1:0-5436 GCA_963631735.1 Bacteroidaceae bacterium
CCTTCCCCTTGAGGGGAAGGTGGGCGGCGGATTGCGCCGCTCGGATGAGGTGGCAGAGTTTTGTCTCATTTTTTATTGAAATCTGACTTGAATTTTTCCACCTCATCACCGTCTTACGACGGAGCTTCCCCTCAAGGGGAAGCCTTGCTAAACTTCTTCTGGTATTAGGTCAATATGAGAATCGTGCCCTACAACGAGAAGAAATATATAAATTTATTTGCTCTTTTAAATATACAGAACCGAGGTGAATACCGTGGACATTCATGAATTGAGGAAAAAGGCAATGTCTTTGCCGCTGACACCGGGTGTGTATCTTATGAAAAACACCAAGGGCGAGATTATCTACGTCGGCAAGGCGAAGAAGCTGAAAAACCGTGTCAGCCAATATTTCGGCTCGCAGCATAATCACTCAATAAAGGTCAGAAAGATGGTCGAAAATGTCTTTGACTTTGACTATATTCTTTGTGACAGCGAGTTTGAAGCTCTCGTGCTTGAATGTTCGCTCATTAAGCAGTATTCGCCGAAATATAACATTCTCCTGAAGGACGATAAGGGCTACAGCTACATCAGAGTCAGCGAGGGACCGTGGCCGAAAATCACTTCCGTGCTGCAAAAGGCGGACGACGGCGCACGCTATATCGGTCCCTATACAAGCTCCTTCAGCGTATCCAATTCCGTTGACGAGGCGCAGAAAATTTTCATGCTTCCCCGCTGCGGCAAAAGCTTTCCGAAAGAAATCGGCAAGGGCAGACCTTGTCTGAATTATTTTATTAAACAATGCTCCGCTCCATGTGCAGGCAAGATAAGCTGTGCCGAGTATAACGAGGCGGTCAATGCGGCTCTCGAATTCTTGCAAGGCGACAGTGCAAAGATAATCAAGGACTTAACGGAAGAAATGGAAGCCGCCGCCGAAAGACTCGATTTTGAGCGTGCGGCAAAGCTGAGAGACAGAATAAATTCCATTAAAAAGGTCAACGAAAAACAAAAGGTTGTCGGCTCGGACGTTAGGGAGCAGGACGTTTTCGCAATTGCTCAGTCCGATGAAAAATACTGCCTATCCGTTCTTCGCTTCTATGACGGCAGGCTCAGGGATAACGAATGGTTTTTGTTTAACGAGATAGATACTCTGCCCGAGGCGAGACGTGAGCTTATAACCCGATTTTATTCTATGGGCAGGCATATTCCGCCGTTTATTACGGTTGACGGTGAGGTTGACGACAGGGATCTGCTTGTGCAATGGCTGAGCGAAAACGCAGGGCGCAAGGTCGAGATTAACATTCCTCAGCGCGGCAGACAGGTTGAAATCATGACGATGTGCATGAACAATGCGGCGCAGAAGCTTGCCTTGAGCATGGGCAGAAATGCAAAGGCAACGGCGGCTCTTGACGAGCTTGCAAGGCTTCTTAATCTGCCGAAGCCGCCCGTGATGATTGAGTCCTACGATATTTCACACACGGCAGGCAGTGACAACGTTGCAGGTATGGTCGTTTTCAAAAACGGCTTGCCTTATAAAAAATCATATCGCCGATTTGCCATAAAGGGCTTCGACGGTCAGGACGATTACGGCTCAATGGCTGAGGTCATCTCACGTCGGCTTAACAGATATGAAGAAGAAAAAGAAAACGGCGAGGGCTTCGGTCTTTTGCCAGATCTAATTCTTCTTGACGGCGGACAGGGACAGGTCAATGCGGTTCTGCCGATTGTCCGTGCGTTCGGCTATGATATTCCCGTTTACGGCATGGTTAAGGACAATAAGCACAGAACCCGAGCCATTGCATATGACGGCGGCGAAATCGCAATCAACTCCAAGCGACAGGCGTTTACGCTTGTTTCGACCATTCAGGAGGAGGTCCACCGTTTCGCAATTTCTTATCACCGCTCGAAGCACCAGAAATCGTCTCTCGGCGGAACCTTGACAAAAATCGACGGAATCGGCGAGAAAAAAGCAAAAGCACTTTTGAAGCATTTCAAGACCGTTACGGCGATAAAAAACGCAGAAATTGACGAACTTTGCCGTGCAGATGGGATAAACAGAGCCACGGCGCAAAAAGTTTATGATTATTTCAGAAAAAATGTTGACAACACAAGGTAAAAAATGTGATAATAAGATGTATATAAAATAAGTTACAGGAAGGGAGCTTGCGCCGTGCGTGTAATTACGGGAACAGCAAGAGGACGGGTTCTCAAAACCTTGGAGGGCGAGGACGTTCGCCCGACGACGGACAGAGTTAAAGAAGCGATTTTCAGCATTATACAATTTGAGCTTGAGGGCAGACGTGTGCTCGATCTTTTCGCAGGTTCGGGTCAGCTCGGAATCGAAGCGCTCAGCAGGGGAGCGGCTTATGCCACCTTCACCGATATGAGTGCCGAGAGCGTGGATATCGTAAAGAAAAATCTTATCTCGACAAAGCTTGAGAACAACGCCGAGGTTATTCGCACGGAGGCGGTAACGTTCCTTAAAGGCAACAGAAAAAAATACGATATAGTTTTTATGGATCCTCCGTATTCAAAGGGAATTTTGCAGAACACATTGCCATATGCCGTTAAAAACGTGAACGACGGCGGCGTGATAGTCTGCGAACACCCGTACGGTGAGGAAATGCCGCAGACGGTCGGTAATTTCTCGGTTTACCGTGACTATAAATACGGAAAAATCGGCATAACGGTTTACCGTATCAGCGAGGAGGGCGACCGATGAGAACAGCAATATGTCCGGGCAGCTTTGACCCGGTAACGAAGGGTCACCTCAGCGTTATAACCCGTGCGTCGAAGCTTTTTGACAAGGTTATCGTTGTTGTGATGATAAATCCCAAAAAGCCGGTCGGCTGCTTCGCTCCGGAAAAGAGAGTGGAGTTCATTGAAAGATGCGTCAAGAATCTGCCGAATGTTGAGGTCGATTTCTATGACGGGCTGCTTGCGGAATATGCAAGAATAAAAAAAGCGGATGCGATTGTAAAGGGACTTCGTGCAGTTTCGGATTTCGAGGATGAATTTCAGCAGGCACTCACGAATAAGCAGCTCAATCCCGACGTTGAAACGGTGTTTGTCACCGCAGGTGCGGATTACATGTATCTTTCGTCCAGCATCGTCAAGCAGGTTTGCGAGCTTGGCGGCGATGTTTCGGACTTTGTACCTGAGCAGGTGCTCGACGATATAGTTAAAGGAATAAGAAGAAAGGAAGACTAACGATGAACGTACAGGGCTTACTTGATAAAATTGAAGATACCATTGATATGGGCAGCAAAATTCCTCTTTCGGGAAAGGTTGCCGTTGATGCCGAGACTATTAAGCAGTGCATCGAGGACATCAGATATGATTTGCCGATCGAGCTTGAAAAGGCTCAGGAGGTAGTGGCTCATCACAACAACCTTATCACAAAGGCAAATAACGAGGCCTCGTCAATCGTTTCTTCCGCTCAGACGGAGGCGGACGGCATAATCAGCGCCGCAAAGGAAAAGGCTTCCGGAATTGCCGCTACGGCAGAGGCTAATGCAAAGTCAACTCTTTCGGCCGCTTCGGAGCAGGCAAAGCAGATGATCGAAAGCTCGGAGATTACGAGACTTGCTCATGAATTCTCAGACCGTGTCCGTGCTCAGGCAACAGCCGAGGCGGAGAACATTGTCAGAAACGCAAGAAGCCAGGCAGATGCAATTCTTCTTGATGCTAACAATCAGGCTCAGGACACAAAGAACAAGGCGGACAAGTGGGCAGGCGAAATTCGCTCGGCAGCCGCAGAGTTTGTTGAGGATATCATGAAGAACAGCGACGAGGTTCTCTCGTCAAATATTGCCGAAATCAGAAAGGCAAGACAAAGCCTTTTCGGTGACCGCAGATAAGCAATGAAAGAGATATAAATTAAACGGGGTTGCTGCAGCGGGGGAAGTGTGCGAATTTTCCTCGGTCGGCAACTCTTTTTTGTAACAGAGGTGTACATAATGAAGAAGCAATGCGAATGTTGCTACAAACGTTTTGAAGTTGTCAGAAACACGGATATTCCGCTCAATCCAGATCTTACTGCGCCGCAGGATCATATCTATTGCCCGTGGTGCGGAGCCGAAAACGGAACGGTCGAAAAAGGATCGCTTGTTAAAACAGAAAAATGTAATGCCGAGTGTGAGTTCTGATGAAAAGAGAAATTATTGATTACTTCAAGAAAAATAAAAACGAGATGATAAAAACAATATCCGAGCTTGTTGCCGTGCCGAGCGTGCGCGGAACCGCCGAGGAGGGCAAGCCCTTCGGCGAAAAGCCGTATGAAGCGCTTATGCTTGCGCTCAAAAAGGCGGAGAGCTTCGGATTTAAAGCAGAAAACTGCGACGGCTATGTCGGCACGGTTGACCTTAACGGCGGCGAGCAAGAACTGGCTGTTTTGGCGCATCTTGACGTTGTTCCTGCCGGTGAGGGCTGGGATACCGACCCTTATACAGTCGTTGAAAAGGACGGCATGATTTTCGGCAGGGGAGTCAGCGATGATAAAGGTCCCGCCGTTGCCGCTCTTTATGCGATGAAAGCGGTCAAAGACCTCAATCTGCCTGTCAGCAAGAATTGCCGATTGATTTTAGGCACCGATGAGGAATGCGGAAGCGGTGACCTTGAATATTATTTTTCAAAGAATCCTTCCCCGAAATATGCGTTCACTCCCGATGCGAATTTCCCCGTCACGAACGGAGAAAAGGGAAGATTTACAAAGCATTTTTACAGAACGGTTGATTTTTCGTGCTGCAATAAATACATAAAAAGCATAGACGCAGGCGAAGCGGCAAATGCCGTACCCGCTTTTGCAAAGGCGGAGCTCGTCGGAGTGACAAAAGATGAATTTGACCTTGCGGCAGAAAAAGCGAAACGCACAAATGCCGAATTCACCTTTGACGGCGAAACGGTCATTTGTTCGGGTACATCGGCTCATGCGTCGCTTCCCGAGAACGGAAATAATCCGATAACCGCACTTTTTGAATTGCTGAGCAATATTGATTTTGACGGCGAATGTGCGGCGTTTGTCGGCAACCTTAAAGCTCTGTTCCCTCACGGAAAATATAACGGCGAGGCGCTCGGCGTCGATATGAGCGATATGCTCGGACGTCTTACGCTGACCTTGGACGTTGTGAAATTTGAAAACGGCAAATTCGACGGCTGCTTCGATACAAGAACGCCGATGTCGGCAACAAAGGCGAACTGCGCCGATGTCATTGCCGCAAAGCTCGGAGAGCATGGCTTTGAAATTGAGGACACGGAAATGAGAGAGGCTCATTACGTTGATGAGAACTCGGATTTTATAAAGACTTTGCTCAGAGCATACGAGGATTACAGCGGTGACAAGGGCGAGTGTATCAGCATGGGCGGCGGAACCTATGTTCACGATATCGAGAACGGCGTCGCTTTCGGCGCTATAAGCCGTGACACGGTGACGAATATGCACGGCGCAAATGAGTTTATGCC
>CAVGRW010000155.1:0-5399 GCA_963631735.1 Bacteroidaceae bacterium
TAAAGTTTTTGAGGTCGATCATCCCCTGACTCAGGCGGATAAAATCAGCCGACTTGAGCGTGCCGATTTGGAGGTGCCGAAAAATCTAAATTTTGTCGGCGTTGATTTTACGAAAGACAGTCTTTCCGATAAACTGCTTGAAGCGGGCTTTGACAAAAGCAAAAAAACTTTTTTCTCGTGGCTCGGCGTAAGCTACTATCTCTATTTTCATGAGATTGAAAATTTGCTCGGCGAGCTTAAATCGCTCGGCTCGGAGGGAAGCACGCTTCTTTTTGACTATGCGGACGCAGATCTTTTTGTTGCCGACGAAAAGAGGGTTAAAAACATGCTCGCAATGGCACAAGCAGGCGGAGAGGAAATGCGCTCCTGCTTTGACTACATGAGCATTGAAAAGCTTCTTTCAGACAACGGATTTTTGATTTACGAAATTCTTATGCCGCACGATATTCAATCTGAAATTATTAACCCATCAGGTTCGGATATCAAGGCGTTTGAGCATATAAATTACATACAATCAGCTTTAAAGTGAGGAATTAAAATGGCAACATCGGTTGATTATATTGAATTTGTTGCGGAACAAGTCGATAAATTCGGCACGATTCGCACAAGAAAAATGTTCGGCGAATACATGGTTTATCTCAACGACAGACCGATTCTTACGGTTTGCGACAACACGGTTTTTGTCAAGAAATTTCCCGAGCTTTCCGAAATCATGATCGACGCACCGTGCGGATTTCCGTATGATGGCGCCAAAGAAAGCTACATTCTTGACATTGAAAATAGCGAGCTTTTGGAAAAGGTAATTCCGCTCCTCGGCGAAATTGTTCCACTCCCGAAGCCGAAGAAAAAGAAGTGAGTTTTATGAAATCAAGGTATAAAATTGCAAGAAAAATTTTAATTTTCTGGACGCTGTTCATCGGAATAGGCGCAGTCGGAGGAGCAACAATGATGTTTGTTGACACCTCGGGCAGGCTTATGGGAATGGACGCAATGCTTCCCTATTTTCAGAAGCTCCCGTTTGCCGAATATGTTTTTCAGGATTTTTTGTTCTCGGGTTTTGCACTGCTCATCGTCAACGGAATTACAAATTTGACGGCGGCACTTTTGCTTTTCAAAAACAAAAAAGCCGGCATATACTGCGGCGGAATTTTCGGCGTAACGCTGATGCTTTGGATATGCATACAATTCTACATGTTTCCGCTGAATTTCATGTCAACGATTTATTTTATTTTCGGATTTTTGCAGGCGATGACAGGCTATACGGCATGGGTTTTCTACAAGCAGGAAAATTTCTTTGTCAACGAAAAAAGCTACGCAAATATCGGAACAAATCATAAGCGTTTGGTTGTTTATTTCTCTCGCATGGGCTACGTTAAGATGAAAGCCCTTGAGGATGCCGACCGCACGGGCGCAGAAATTTACGAGGTCAAATCGACCGAGCTGACCAAGGGTACAAAGGGCTTTTGGTGGTGTGGCCGCTACGGTATGCACCGCTGGGAAATGCCGATTGAACCGATTGACATTGATCTCTCAAGCTACGAGCACGTCACAATTTGCTCACCGATTTGGGTTTTCAATCTCTCCGCTCCGATGCGCTCCTTCTGCAAGCAGGCAAGCGGTAAAATCAAGGAAGCCGACTACATACTCGTTCATCACAATAAATCGGACTACAAAAATGCCGCCGATGAAATGGACGCTTTGCTCGGAATTGAGCGCACGGGACTGAAAAGCTACTGCTGCCGTGAGGGAAAATTTAAATAAAATGTAATAAAACTGTTCTAATTTTTTTCTTTTATTGACAAACAAATTTCCGTAATATATACTCAAAACAACAGATAATGAAAAGAGGAAATCTCATGTTAAGAATCGAACATCTTACAAAAAAATACGGCGATTACAAGGCGGTTGACGATTTGTCGCTGCACATTGCGCCGGGTGAAATATACGGCTTCATCGGTCACAACGGCGCAGGCAAAACAACCACGCTGAAATCCGTTGTCGGAATTCTTCAATTTGACGAGGGCGAAATTTTCATCGACGGAACATCGGTGACCGCCGACCCCATCAAGTGCAAAAAAGAGCTTGCATATATTCCCGACAACCCCGATATTTACGAATTTATGACGGGCATTAAGTATCTCAATTTCGTTGCCGACATTTTCGGCGTTTCCTCCGCCGACAGGCAGGAAAAAATCAGAAAATATGCCGAGATATTCGAGCTGACAGCTGACCTCGCCCAGCCTATCTCAACATATTCCCACGGAATGAAGCAAAAGCTTGCAATCATTTCCGCATGGATCCACAGTCCCAAGCTTATCATAATGGACGAACCGTTTGTCGGTCTCGACCCCAAGGCGGCTCACCTTCTCAAGGGAATGATGCGTGAGGTTTGCGACAACGGCGGAGCGATTTTCTTCTCGACTCACGTTCTTGAGGTTGCCGAAAAACTCTGTGATAAAATTGCAATCATAAAAGAGGGCAAACTCATTCGTTCGGGCACAATGGAAGAGGTCAAGGGCGACGACAGCCTTGAAGAAGTTTTCCTTGAATTGGAGGAAGAATAATGCTGAAACAACTTCTTAAAAAACAGCTGCTTGAAATGTTTCAGAACTTCTTTGTTGACCGAAAGAAAAACAAAGGACGTTCAAAAACCTCAAGCATAATGATGATAGTCGGATATTTTGCTTTCATCTGCATTTTGTTCGGCGCACTGTTTTCGTTTTTTGCAATCAGTCTGCTCCCTGTTGTTGACAAGGGCTATGATTGGATGTTCTTCTGCTTCATGGGAATTATCGCCGTTGCGATGGGCGCATTCGGCAGTGTATTCAATACATACTCGGGACTTTACCTTGCCAAGGACAATGACATGCTGCTTTCGATGCCGATTCCCGTCGGCTGCATAATGGCGTCACGTCTCCTCGGCGTTTATATCATGGGCACGCTTTATTCCGCCCTTGTTATTATTCCTGCAATTATTGTTTATCTCAGCCATGTTTTCAGCGTAAAAGCCTTGATTGGCTCGATCTTATTTGTTATAATAATTTCGTTAATAGTTATGGTTCTCGCCTGTGCGCTCGGCTGGGTCGTTGCAAAAATCAACAGCAAGCTCAAAAACAAGAGTATCATTACAGTCCTTGTTTCGCTCGCTTTTCTTGCAATTTATTATATTTTCTATTTCAAGGCAAACGAAATTATCCGCAACATTATTTCCAATGCCGACGCATACGGAACTAAAATAAAAGGCTCGGCATATCCGCTCTATGTTTTCGGAAAAGTCGGCTCGGGCGACATTCTTTCGGCGCTTATTGTGCTCGTTATCGTCGGCGCTTTGTGCGCTTTAACCTATTACATAATCGCTCACAGCTTTATAAAAATTGCGACATCATCGCAAACCGTTTCAAAGAAAAAATATATTGAAAAAAGAGTCAAGGCAAAGAGTGTTGATTCGGCTATGCTCGGCAAGGAGCTTCAGAGATTTTTCTCAAGTCCGAACTATATTCTCAACTGCGGACTCGGTATTCTTATTCTCGTCGGCGCAGGCGTTTTCGTGCTGATAAAGGGTCAATGGCTTGCCGACAACATAACTTGGATGCTTGGAACAGAAAACTATATCTGCGTTGCCGCTGCGGCGCTCATTTGCCTGATTGCTTCGATGAACGATATGTCTGCTCCGTCGATTTCGCTCGAGGGTAAAAATATTTGGCTTGCACAGTCCCTGCCGATAACCTCGTGGCAGGCAATTAAGGCAAAGAGAAACATGCACCTTGTTCTTACATGTGTGCCGGCGCTTATTTGCAGCATCTGTGCGATTATTGCTCTCCGCCCAACGCTTCTCGGCGCGGTAATGATGATTGCAATGCCTGCGGTTTTCATTCTCTTTTTCTCAATGCTCGGACTTATGCTCAATCTCAAATATCCTAACCTCAACTGGACGAACGAGATCACACCCATCAAGCAGAGCATGAGCGTTTTCGTTTCGATGTTCGGCGGCTGGATTTATGCAATAATTTTCTTTGCCGCTTATTATCCTTTAAGCGCACGAATTTCGGGCGAGCTTTATCTCGTAGGCATAACCGCATTTACAGGTCTTCTGTGCCTTGCGCTTGACTCATGGCTTAAGAAAAAGGGTGCGAAAATTTTCGCCGAGCTTTAAACAAAACTAAAAAATATGAAAGGAGTTGTCGATACGGAAATCAAAGTAATTGACGGCTCCTTTTCCATTTGTAAGGTTGCCGATTTCAGCGAGGTTGACCCGTCGGAAAAATTCAATTTTATCTCGGCAACCGACGAAGAAATTTCGCTGATCTGTCTCACGGAGAATGTTCCCGATAATTTTACCGAGCGCATTGACGGCTGGCGAGCTTTAAGAATTCAGGGCGTGCTCGATTTTTCGCTCATCGGAATTCTTTCAAAAATTCTCGGTCTGCTCGCCGAAGCAAAGATAGGAATTGCCGCCGTTTCGACCTACAATACAGATTACATTTTTGTCAAAGAAACTGACATCGACAAGGCAATTAAAGCACTTGCCGAGGCGAATTATAAAATAATCAGTAAAGGAGAAGCCGAATGAACAAGAAATATTTTTTAATCGGAAATGCTCACATTGATCCTGTGTGGCAGTGGTGCGTACCCGAGGGGCTTGCGGTTGTCAAATCGACATTTCGCTCCGCACTCGACAGAATGATTGAATACCCGAATTATGTTTTCACATCTGCCTGTGCCTCATACTATAAATGGATAAAGCTCAGCGAGCCAGAAATGTTTGAAGAGATCAAGCAGAGAATTAAAGAGGGTCGCTGGAAATATGCGGGCGGAATGTGGGTTCAGCCCGATTGCAACATTCCCTGCGGCGAGTCCTTTGCGAGGCATTTTCTCTATTCGCAGAGATTTTTCAAGGAAAATTTCGGCGCAATAACCGAGTCGGGCTACAATGTTGACTCGTTCGGTCATAACGGCATGCTGCCCCAGCTTCTCAGAAAAGCGGGAATGAAAAACTATGTTTATCTCCGCCCGAGCCGTGATGCGGAAAAGAAGGATCTTCCCGAAAGCTCGCTTCACTATTGGAACAGCCCCGACGGAAGCTCCGTTACGGCGTTTCACATCCTTGACGGCTACGGCGACGACCTCCGTGACGAGCGAGTTTCAAGATATGAAAATCAAAAGCACTCTCAAATGCTTTTCTACGGTATCGGAAATCACGGCGGCGGCCCTGCAAAAGAGCATTTAAAGCAGGCGGAAAAGCTCATCGAAAAGGGCAATTCCGTTTATTCCGGCGTTGACGAATTTTTTGATTATGTCCGTGGAAACGAGACCGATGATATCCCGACTGTCAACGAGGATCTTCAGCACCATGCAAGCGGCTGCTACAGCGCAAATTCAAAAATTAAAAAGCTCAACCG
>CAVGRW010000156.1:0-5212 GCA_963631735.1 Bacteroidaceae bacterium
ATAAAATTCATCCTTTCGTTGAATTATTTTTTATATAAATCTGCAAGCAGATTTTAACTTAATTATCTCGGCTCGGTATATGTTTCTGTAACTACGCCGTTTTCGTCATATTTGAGAACATAGGTATTATGCCATAAACCGAAGGTTCCGATATCATATGTTATTTCATGAGAACCGTCTGTTGAGGTTTCTTCCGTTCCTTTGCCAAGCAAATCATATACCTCATAAGTTTTCATTCCGACGATTTTGTATTTGTTCTCAAGATCGTCAATCATGTATTGACGACCGTGCATACAGTTTACGTAGTCTTTCCATTTTGTGGAGTCAAATGTTTTGTATTCTATGTTGACCACTATAGTGTTTGCCAAGAAAAGAATGGGTACAATGAAAATCACCAGTGCAGTGGATATTATTACACAGAACTTTCGTTTCTTTTTATTGAACATCGCAAAGCACAGGGAAACAAAGGCTAACGCAAGCATTATGAAAGGTATTATTTTTCCGCAAAAGCTGAATTTTCCGTAGTTTATTGCATCTCCTGTCAAAAACACAGAGTCTATAAAATAAACAGCGATAAAGAGTATAACGAAAATTGTCAAAAGAATTATTTTAATTGTAACATTTGAATCTTTTACATTTTTCATTTTATCCCCTGCTTGAGTCGTTAGTTGTTTCAACTTTTGTAACCTTGCCGCTTTCGTCATAGCATATTACAAGAAATGTATGAGCGGAGCCGATTCGGTGATAGTATTCTCTCTCGTAATTTGACGGTCCCCAACTTTCCAAATCAAGCAATTTATCAACCTCCGAAACGTCCATGCCGACAAGATTGTATTTTTCTTCAAGGTCGGGCACCATATATTGCAAAAGATTTGGATGTATCTGAGCTGTTCTGCTCCAATTTTCAGGTGAAAATTCCGTATAAGGCTTTGCACATATCTTATCGGTCACATCCAAGAGAGGGAAAAATGAAGCAATAAGTGCGGCACAGGCTATCAAAGCAACAACTCTTTTGACTTTACTTGTTTTATCAAACAGTGCAAGCGCAATTAAAGCGGCAGATGAAACAAGAACGGTCGCAAGAATAATCTTGCCGATATATCCGTACTCGCCGTAATTTAACGAATCGGCTGCGAATATAAACCCAAACACGAGGTACAAGCCGATACAAACGACAATAAAAACTAATAACGCAAGGATTTTGAGTGCAAGAATGACAGCTTTTTTATCCTTTTCGGTCATATCAAATCCCACCTTAAATTGTTTGTTTAAAGTTTTTAATAACAAAATCTATCATGTTACCTGTCAAATCAAGGTCAAAATCGTAAAACCAAAGATAATAAATTGTTTTTTTACTTTCTGAAATACCGACAAAGCCCATTTGCTTCGGATAGCCGAGGACACCGCCTGTAACGGCTCTGAAAACCGTTGATTTGTATTCAAACGGTTTATTGCCGAAAAAGTCGTTTCCTCCGTATTCGGCAATTTCTTCGATTGAATCAATCTTTGTTACAATTCCGTGATTATCCCAATAAACAAAGAAACCGCATACAGATACTGCTAAAAGAGCAATCACAAAAAAGGGAATAAAGAATTTCTTCCTTGATTTTCTCATAAAATCAACTCTCCTACCCTTGAACCACAGCTGATGTAACTTTGCTGTTGTCATCGTAGGTGATTATGAATTTTTTATATCCCGGGAATTCCTGACCGATTTCATAATAGAACTCGTTATCTTCGGGAGAATCGCAGCTGCTTTCGCCGAGAATATTTTTAACCTCTTTAACGTCCATGCCGACAAGTCCATACTTGCTTTTGATATCGTCAATCATGTATTGACGGCAGTTATAATATTCGGGGTCATTCCAGATTTCCTGATTAAAGGTCTGATACTCCTTGGCAGCAACAACGGTGTTAGCTATGCCGAGAGCAGGAATAACACTTATTATAAGGATAAAAGAAACTATTCCGCTGATAAGTCTTTTCTTCTCAACAAAAATTGTAACGCACACACAAAGATATGCCAAAACAAGAATGACTGCGGCAATTATTTCTCCGAGATGGCTGTGTTTTCCTGAGCTTATTGCAGGACCGATAAAGGACAGCCTCGCTATGTAATAAATTCCGCAAAATATTCCTGCGAACAAAAGAGCTAAGAGAATTTTAAGAGTGATTTTCAATCCCTTTTTCTTATCCATTTTCGTTTTCTCCTTTAGGTTTACAGACCTGTACTTGCACTGAGGCCTGTAAAATAAACATTGCCGATTTTATAGCATCGAACGAAAGAGGATTTGTTGACCACCCAGCCGTCGTCGCCCTGTTCGCCGTTGCCGACGCACCATTCGTCAAAGAAATTCTCTTTCGGCTTCACTGAATAGTTTACATGGATAAATCGAGTGCCGTCGTACAAAACCGTTTGTGCGTTTTCAACCTTATAATCATCAAGCTGAAATTGCTTTTTAAAATAACTCTCGGCAATTTTTGTCGGCGAGCCGTCCGAAACATAGACAGGGTGAGCCAAAACGACAAAGGCGGCAATTGCCAAAACGCACACAACAGAGATAAGGGTGATTTTAACGCCCTTTTTCATCGGCTTGCGCTGTTTTTTCTCCTTGTGAACCTCAAGCCTGTCCATTTAAGTCACCTTGAGAAAATTCTCATAAGCCTTTGCCCACTTGTCCGTATCTTTTGGCTCAAAGGTTTTAAGCTCGGAGGAGTCGGCAACAATTTTTCTTGCCTGTCCGATGTTTTCAACAGAGCCGTCTGACATGAGCTGAACAGCAACGTTGCCCATAACGGTTGCCTCGATCGGACCTGCCTTAACCGTGCGGTCGCAGGAGTTCGCCGTCATTTGGCAAAGAAGACCATCCTTTGTGCCGCCGCCGATAACGTGGATAACGGGGTAGTCACGCTCCGTACATTCACGAAGCTTTTCAAATGTCAGTCTGTATTTCATTGCAAGGCTTTCGTAGATACAGCGCATAATTTCGCCGACCGTTTCGGGGACATACTGACCCGTCTTGCGGCAGAATTCACGCACACGCTCGGGAATGTTGCCGTGAGGAACAAACTCGGGAGCGTCTGGGTCAATGAAGCACTTGAACGGCTCTGCGGCAAGCGCAAGCTTTTCAAGATCGGCATAGGAATATTCATTGCCCTCTCGTTTCCACTGACGGCGGCTCTCCTGAATGAGCCAAAGTCCGATTATGTTCTTGAGGAAGCCCGTCGAACCGTCGAAGCCGCCCTCGTTCGTGATGTTTATGTTCATTGATGTCTCATTGACTATCGGCTTGTTAAGCTCTGTGCCGAAGAGCGACCATGTGCCGCTCGAAAGGAAAGCAAAATCGCCGTCCTCGCACGGAACGGAGGTTATAGCCGACTGAGTGTCGTGACCGCAGACGGAAATAACGGGAACGGGATCAACGCCGCATTCCTCGCAGATTTCCTTTGAAAGCTCACCGAGAACCGTGCCGGGCTGAACGAGCGGGGCAAAGATAGATTCCTTGATTCCGAAAGCGTCAAGAATATCCTTTGACCATGTTCTTTTGTCAAGATCAATGAGCTGTGACGTGGAGGCTATTGAATATTCGGCACACATTTTGCCCGTTAGCATGTAGCCGAAAAGGTCGGGCATAAAAAGCATTTTGTCCGCACGCTCAAGCATCCACGGTCTGTATTTTTTGAGTGAGATAAGCTGAAAAAGGGTGTTCAGCTCCATGAACTGAATTCCTGTAATGCCGTAAAGCTTTTCCTTCGGCATGGTCTTGAAGGCTTTGTCAACAAGTCCGACGGTTCTTGCGTCACGGTAGTGAACGGGATTTTCCATCAATTTGCCCTCGGAGTCAATAAGTCCGAAGTCAACGCCCCAGGTGTCAATACCGATAGAATCAAATCCGCCTGCGATTTTCGCCTTGATGATGCCCTGCTTGATCTCATAAAAAAGGCGCAGAACATCCCAATACACCGTACCGCCGACGCTTACGGGGTCGTTTGAGAAACGGTGCACTTCTTCAAGTGTGATTTTGTTGCCGTCGAAGCAGCCGATTATCGCTCTGCCGCTCGATGCGCCGAAGTCAAAGGCTAAAACTCTTTTAGTCATTTATTACAACACCCTTTTGGAGAATAATGTTAGCGTAAATTGCGGTCTCGCCCGTTGCAACGATTGCAAAAGCATTCTTTGCCTTGTCGTAGAAATCAAAACGCTCGATAAGTCCGATATTCTTGTCACCCTCGTTTTTCTCAACGATTTCTTTGTATGTAGCCCAGATTTCGGGGCGATTGTCCGGGTCGCCGTTATCCATGAGAGAAACGGGAGCGTCAACGTATGTGTCAAGCGGCATGAGCTTGAGAATAGCGTCGAGAATCTCGGGAACGCCGTGGCCGTCAAGGCGAACAAGACGCTGAGCGTTTGTTACTGCCGGGAAGTTGCCATCACCGATTACGATGTAGTCGCCGTGACCCATTTCCATGAGAATTTTAAGAAGCTCGGGTGAAAGTATCGAAGGTATGTTTTTAAGCATAATAATATACTCCTTTTAATCTATATTTAATTTATTATAACTGATGTTTAAAGAAAAATAAAGAGAAATACAGGAAAAAGTTACATAAATTCTGCCGTATTTTTTTGTTTGAGCTTTTAAAACGGTAAATAAGGACAACTATCTAATGCATTAGTCTATATATCGTAAGAAAAAATATAATATCATCTCATCAGAAAGTATATTATGGAGATATATCTTATGATAAAGTTAGATGTTTTGAATTTACTTGAAAAGAACGGCAAAACAAAATATTGGCTCTATAAGCAGCTCGGCATGAGCTATCAGAACTTCAGCCGCATGATAAACAACGAAACGAAGTCAATTCAGTATGAAAATATTGATGCACTCTGCCAAATTTTTAACTGCACGCCGAATGAGCTTTTTAAGATAACGGATGAGTGAAAGGTGTAGTGCTTTTCATGATTTGATGCAATTGCCGACTGTTACAGAGTTGTTTTAAATGATGTGATTTTTGGGCGCCCCTTTAGGGGAGCTGGCAGCGAAGCTGACTGAGGGGTTTTGTCGAAAGTCTTATGAAATTTAAATTAACCCCTCCGACTTCGGCGCAAACCGCCGAAGCCACCGTCTCGCTGCGGCTCGGTCACGCTCCGGCTCCGAACGTCCACCGGACGTTCATTCACTACCGTCGCGCCGCTTCGCTACCCTGCAAG
>CAVGRW010000157.1:0-5118 GCA_963631735.1 Bacteroidaceae bacterium
TACCTCTTAAAATTCAAAGTCAACAACCGCTCTGTCGGTGATTACCGAATGAACGAATTCCTTGACCTTGAGATGGTCGGGATGTACCTGATAGCCGTCAAGAGCAGCCTTGTCCTTAAAAATCGAATAAAGAGCAAGATCGTAGCCCTTTTCGTTGAAATTGAAGCCGACCTCGGCGCTGATAAGTCCGTCAACCTTGCCTACGAGCGCAGTCAGACGCTTTTTCATTTCCTCCATGTTGTGCTTCTTCTGATCGTCATTTCTGACATTCCAAAAAACAATGTGCTTAACCATAGGTAAAACCTCCCGTTAATTATTATTTTAATTATATCAAACATTTGAAATTAGTCAACAATCATTCGTATTATTTTTGAATAAAGGCGCACCTTTGTGTTAAAGATTATAAAAGAGTAATCAATGATTACCAAAGAAAAAGGAGGAACATACGATGAAAAAAATCATTGCCTGTTTAACTGCCGCCGTGCTTCTGTTTACCGTTTCGGCATGCGGCAAAAAGAGCGAAACGGACATGAACAACGCAAAGGCGGACAACACGGTTTATTTTCTCAATTTCAAGCCCGAAATTGCGGATATCTACAAGGAAATAGCAAAGAAATACGAGGCTGAAAAGGGCGTCAAGGTCAAGGTTGTCACAGCCGCAAGCAACACCTACGAAACAACGCTCAAATCGGAGATTGCAAAGTCCGACGCTCCGACGATTTTCCAGATAAACGGACCCGTCGGCTATCAGTCGTGGGCGAAATACTGCAAGGATCTAAAGGATACAAAGCTCTATGACTATCTCTCCGATAAGGACCTCGCAATCAAAAACAGCGACGGCGTTTTCGGAATTCCCTACGTTGTTGAGGGCTACGGAATTATCTATAACAATGCTATCATGGAAAAATACTTTGCTCTCAAGGATAAAGCCGTCAGCATTTCAAAGGCAGAGGAAATCACAAGCTTCAAGCTTCTCAAAGAGGTTGCCGAGGACATGACGAAGCATAAAGAGGAGCTTGGCATTGACGGCGTTTTCGCTTCAACCTCAATGTCGGGCGGCGAGCAGTGGCGCTGGACGACTCATCTTCTGAACATGCCTATCTATTACGAAATGAAGGACAAGAGCGACGAGTCAACCATAACCTCCGCTTACAACGCAAAGACGATCGACTTCAAATATTCCGATAATTTCAAGAACATTTTCGACCTTTATGTAAACAATTCGACAACCGAAAAGGGCTTGCTCTCGGGCAAATCGGTTGAAAACTCAATGTCGGAATTTGCGCTCGGCAAGGCGGCAATGGTTCAGAACGGCAACTGGGCGTGGGATCAGATTTCAAATGTAAGCGGCAACACGGTCAAGGCGGACGATATCAAGTATCTTCCTATATATATCGGCGTTGACGGCGAGGAAAAGCAGGGTCTTTGCATCGGAACCGAAAATTATCTTGCTATCAACAAGAACGTTTCCGAGGAAAAGCAGAAAGCTTCTGTTGAGTTCCTCGAATGGCTTTTCTCAAGCGACACGGGCAAGGATTATGTTGTAAACAAGCTCAAATTCATTTCCCCGTTCAACACCTTTAACGATGACGAGAAGCCCGACGATCCGCTCGCAAGAGAGGTCATCAGGTGGATGGAAAATGACAAAACGACAGTCGAATGGGTGTTCAACTCGTTCCCGAGCCTTGATTTCAAGGACGATGTCGGCAATGCTCTGCTTGAATATGTTCAGGGCTCAAAAAGCTGGGACAATGTAAAGAAAACAACAATTGACAGCTGGGCGGCTGCGAAATCATAAATGAGGAGAGGATAACATGGCACTGAAAAAATGGTTTCCGGTATTCGTTTTACCGACTCTTGCGGCATTTACGATTGTTTTTGCCGTGCCGTTTATCCTCGGTCTCGGTCTTTCGTTCACAGAGTTCACGACCGTGCTTGACGCAAAATGGGTTGCCTTTGCGAACTACGTCAAGGCTTTTTCCAACAGGGATTTTCTCAACGCTTTATGGTTCACAGTCAAGTTCACGGTCGTATCGGTCATCACGATAAACGTTATTTCATTCGGGCTTGCCGCTCTTTTGACAAAGGGCTTCAAGGGCACGAATATTTTCAGAACAGTATTCTTCATGCCGAATCTCATCGGCGGAATCGTGCTTGGCTATATATGGCAGCTTATAATCAACGGAATTCTTCAAAATATCGGCGTGACGATTACCTATGACGCAAAATACGGCTTCTGGGGACTCGTTTTTATGATGAATTGGCAGCTGATAGGCTACATGATGATAATTTATATCGCAGGAATTCAGAACATTCCCTCGGATTTGCAGGACGCATCAAAGGTTGACGGCGCAAACAGACGACAGACGCTTAGGCACGTTACTCTGCCACTCGTCATGCCGTCGATTACAATTTGCCTTTTCCTGACGATTACGAATTCGTTCAAGCTTTTTGACCAAAACTTAGCCCTTACGGCAGGCGCACCGTCTAAACAGACGGCAATGCTCGCCTTGGATATCTACAACACGTTTTACGGAAAAATCGGCTGGGAGGGCGTCGGTCAGGCTAAGGCGGTAATATTCTTCATCATCGTTGCGGCAATTTCGTTTGCACAGCTTATTTACACAAGGAACAAAGAGGTGGAGCAATGAACGGCATAACGGCAAAAAAAGCAGGCAGAGTTCTGCTCTATATCTTCCTTATCGCAATAGGCGCAATGTTCCTTGCTCCGATTATAATTGTTCTTTACAACTCGTTCAAGGGCAAGCTTTTTATCAGCGACGATCCGTTTGCGTTTCCCAATGCCGAGACCTTTTCCGGAATTGAAAACTACGTCAATGGAATCGAAAAAACAGGTTTTCCCGCCGCTTTCGGCTGGTCGCTGTTCATAACGGTATTCTCGGTTGCGGCAATAGTTCTTTTCACGTCCATGACGGCGTGGTACATCGTCAGAGTAAAGAATAAATTCACAAAGGCGCTTTATTATATCTTCGTCTTTTCGATGATAGTGCCGTTCCAGATGGTAATGTTCACGATGACGAAAACCGTCGCCGACCTCGGACTCGACAAGCCGTGGGGACTTATAATCGTCTACCTCGGCTTCGGCGCAGGGCTTGCGGTGTTCATGTTCTGCGGCTTTGTGAAATCCGTTCCGCTCGAGATTGAAGAAGCGGCAATGATAGACGGTTGCAGTCCGCTACAGACCTTCTTTTACGTTGTGTTTCCCATAATGAAGCCGACGGCGATAACGGTCGCAATTCTCGACGCAATGTGGATTTGGAACGACTATCTGCTCCCCTATCTTCTCATCGGCAGTGAGTACAAAACCATTCCAATCGCCGTTCAGTATCTCAGGGGCGGCTACGGCTCGGTCGATATGGGCGCAATGATGGCAATGCTTGTGCTTTCGATTATACCGATCGTCGTTTTCTATCTCTCGTGTCAGAAATATATTATCAAGGGCATCGTTGCAGGAGCCGTGAAAGGATAAATTATGTCAAGTATCAGTTTGAAAAATGTATATAAAATATTCGATGACGGCACAACGGCGGTCAATGATTTCAACCTTGAAATCGCCGACAAGGAGTTCATTATCCTTGTCGGTCCGTCGGGCTGCGGCAAGTCAACAACGCTGAGAATGATTGCCGGGCTTGAGGACATCACGAAGGGTGAGCTGAAAATCGGCGACCGTGTTGTAAATGACGTTGCTCCCAAGGACAGAGATATTGCAATGGTATTCCAGAGCTACGCTCTCTATCCGCACATGACGGTCTATAAAAACATGGCGTTCGGACTTGAATTGAGAAAGGTTCCGAAGGACGAGATCGACAAGCGTGTCCGTGAGGCGGCAAAGGTGCTCGACATTGAGCATCTTTTAAAGAGAAAGCCGAGGGCGCTCTCGGGCGGTCAGCGTCAGCGTGTTGCGCTCGGCAGAGCAATGGTGCGCTCTCCGTCGGTTTTCCTGCTCGACGAGCCGCTCTCTAACCTCGACGCAAAGCTGAGAACAAACATGAGAACGGAGATAAAAAAGCTTCACCGCCGCTTGGGCACAACGTTTATTTACGTCACCCACGACCAGACCGAGGCAATGACAATGGGCGACAGAATTGTTGTCATGAAGGACGGCGTGATTCAGCAGGTCGATTCGCCGCAGAATTTATATAAGCATCCGCAGAACATGTTTGTCGCAGGCTTTATCGGCTCACCGCAGATGAATTTTCTTGATGCGACGGTGTGTAAGCGTAAAGGAAAGCTTCTCCTATCGCTCGCCGAAAACGAGCTTGATATAACCGACTCGTTCGGCGGCAGAAAAGAGATAGCAGGCTATCTTGACAAGCCCGTAAAGATCGGAATACGCCCCGAGGACGTCACCGTTGACGGTGAGTTTATCGCAAAAAATCCCGATAAGGTGCTGACGGCAAAGCTGGAGGTCAGCGAGCTCATGGGAAGCGAGAGCTACCTCTATCTCGACTATTCGGGTCAGAAGCTGACGGCAAGAGTAGCCGCCGATTCCACGGTAAACGAAACCGTCGAGCTCGGAATACTCACGGACAGACTCCACCTCTTCGACCCGAACTCAACGGCAAATATAATAAAATAAATTTCGGGTGTCCGATAAAGGGCACCCGTGTTTTTTATAGCTTTTAGCTTCGCTCCTTCAAGTCCGATAAAACTAATTATTGTGTGAAAACTAATCAGCCTTCCCCTTGAGGGGAAGGTGGGCGGCGGATTGCGCCGCTCGGATGAGGTGGCAAGTTTGTATATCAATTTTTCAAAAATCAGACATAAAGTTTTCCACCTCATCAGTCGCTTACACGCCAGCTTCCCCTCAAGGGGAAGCCTTGGTCAATTTCTGCAATTCTTAAAGCATAATAGCAATATTTACTTTACGTGCCTTAAATGATTTAAGGTAGCATAGCAGCTTAACAGTTCACTGAAGTGTCATTCACTATTGTAATACCGCTTCGCTACACTCGAGGAATTTTGAAAAGTTTAACAAAAATTTAAATAAAGCGTGGGCTCCTTTAGGAGAGCTGTCAGCGCAGCTGACTGAGGGAGTAAGGTTTTATCAGACTTTAATCTTTATCCCCTCCGTCGCTCATGCGACACCTCCCCTTG
>CAVGRW010000158.1:0-5089 GCA_963631735.1 Bacteroidaceae bacterium
TTTCGCAGAAGGGTTTATTCTGCGAAAAAACAGAGGCAGAGTTTTATGGAACGAAAGTACGATGGCGGGTTGACGAGGGAACAGTTCCTCTTTTTTGAAACTAAAATTTTAGCAGAGCTATTGACGCAGGGTTACTCCCGGACGGAGGCAATTGATAAAATTGTCGCCGAAAATCTTTTTCAGTTCCCGACGGAAAGAATGATAAGAAGTATTGCAAATTCCTGCGCCAAAAGACTGAACTCACTTGAAAGTGACGAGCTGATTCGATGCTTGGCAAGGTCATCATCCGATGTCGGGAAGCAGATTAATTTATACGCTATGGCTCGTCGAAACGGAATTGTTTATGATTTTTTGGTGACGGTTGTAGGTGAAAAATTTCAGACCTTGGATTTCTCATTTTCACGAACTGATATTGACAGATTTATGCTTCGCTTGCAAGAGCAAAACGATGCGATATGTGGATGGAGTGAAAGCACAATTCAAAAGATCAAGCAGGTTTTGAGAAAATGTCTCGTCGAATGTGATTATCTGGACTCGATAAATTCCGAAGTCTTGAACCCTGTCTATTTATACCCGGAATTGGAAAATGTTATCAGAACAAACGGTGACACTGCGCTTTTTCCGGCATTTAATTATTTTGAGTAAAGGGGAATGACAATGAATAGCGAGAATGAATTTAACAGAATTATTGAGCGCTTATCAAATGAAAGATTTTTGGGCAACAGGGGATTGTCAAATGAAGTCGGTCTTCATGTCTATTGCTATTCGCCGAAAGATGAGCGAAAGATTATGAGCTTTTTTGACAGATTGGTTGAGGACAAAAATCAACCGTTTCGCCTGATCAAATGCGATTTGTACGAGATACTTCTTTCTGTTTTTGAGGACAAGCGCATACTTGATCGAATTCCGAGACAGGAGGAGCTGAGAGGGAAACAGTTCCTTTTGCAGCAGCTTCAAAAGATTGCTACACCGGAGGCTTTTGTTGAACGTATGAAATATGAACCTCATGAATTCGGCGATGTGCTGCTTATTACCGGCGTCGGGGCTGTTTTTCCCTATATGAGGTCTCACAAAATTTTGGACAATATTCAGCACATTTTTTCGGACATACCAGTGGTTATGCTTTATCCCGGTGAGTACAATGGGCAGGAGCTTACGCTGTTCGGACAATTTCTTGACGGCAATTACTATAGAGCATTCAATTTGTTATAATTTGGAGGAATATAAATGAAATTACAGCAGATTTATAAATCGGATATAAACAGAAATATCAACGGCGTTATCCAGGTCGATCAGGATGACGATGAGGTGATAAAGCAGGAGCTTTCCGAGTATATTATAACCAAAGAACTGCGCAGTCATTATAACGCTTTTTTTAATAATTACGAAAAGTCGTTTGACTATCAAACCAATAAAATCGGTGTCTGGATATCGGGCTTTTTCGGAAGCGGTAAATCGCACTTTTTGAAAATGCTTTCGTATCTGCTTTCCAACAAAGTTGTTGACGGAAAGACTACGTTTGATTATTTCAAGGACAAGTTTGATGATCCGATGTTCCTTGCACAGATTGAGCGCTGTATTTCTGTGCCGACCGAAACGATACTTTTCAATGTTGACAAGAAAAGCGGAATAAACAAGGACAAGACCGCAATTTTGAAGGTTTTTGCAAAGGTTTTCTATCAGCATATGGGCTTTGAGGGAAATGACCTCAAGGTCGCTAAGCTTGAGCAATTCATTACAAATTCCGGCAAAATGGACGAGTTTACCGCCAAATTTGAGGAAGTTAACGGCGGAACGTGGCTTGATTCAAGAGATTCGTACATATTCTTTGAAGATGACATAGTTGAGTGTCTCGTCGATGTTCTCGGAATGAGTGAAACTGCGGCGCACAATTGGTTTAACGGCACAGAAACGGCGGACATCAGTATTGATCAGCTCGTTGCGGAGATAAAAAACTATATCAACAGTAAGGGCAAGGATAACCGCCTTATCTTTATGGTCGATGAAATCGGACAGTACATCGGCTCGGACAGTGACCTTATGCTGAATCTTCAAAGCATCGTTGAGGAAATCGGCTCAAAATGCGGCGGCAGAGTGTGGGTAATGGTTACAAGCCAAGAGGCGATCGACTCCGTTACAAAAATTATCGGCAATGATTTTTCAAAAATTCAGGGACGATTTGATACAAGACTCAGCCTGTCGTCATCATCGGTCGATGAGGTTATCAAAAAGCGTATTCTCGAGAAAAACGACGCCGCAAAAGAAATGCTCAAAATGAATTACGAGAAGAACAGCAACGTATTAAAAAATCTGTTCACGTTCAATTCGGCATATAAAATGGATCTGAAGGGCTATTCGGGCGAAAACGAATTCGTTGAAACTTATCCGTTCGTTCCGTATCAGTTCAAGCTGATGCAAAATGTATTTTTGCAGGTACGCAGGCACGGCAACGCCGGAAAGAGCATGTCGGGCGGAGAGCGCTCCATGCTGTCTGGCTTCCAGGAGGCGGCGCAAAGCTTAGCGGACAAGGACGAAAACTCGTTTGTTTCATTCAACCTTTTCTACGACACGCTGAATACCTTCCTTGAAAGCTCCATTAGAAGGGTAATCGACCGTTGCCGCAGAGCTGCGGAGAATAACGACGGGCTTGAGCTTTACGACGTCGAGGTGCTGAAGCTCCTTTATCTTATCCGCTATGTTGATGAAGAGCTCAAGGCGAATATTGATAACATAGCGACCTTGATGGTTGACAGAATTGACGCAGACAAAATCAATATGAGGCAGAATATCCGTGAGTCGCTGGATAGGCTTCTGCGTCAGAATTACATTGCAAGAAACGGCGATACATATTCGTTCCTGACCGACGATGAGCAGGACATCGCACGTGAAATAAATCAGATAAACATTGAAGGCTCGGCGGTTGTGCGTGAGATTGCAAATGTTGCTTTCGGCAGTATTTTTATGACGAAAAAATTCCGCCTTAACAACAACGATTTTGCTTTTGATCAGATGGTTGACGACCTTTGCATCGGTGCGCCCGGAAATCCGATAAAGCTTCGTTTGGTGACCGATGTGAACGACAATTATCGCAATTCCGAGCAGAATTGGATAATGAAATCGAATGTCGATAACGAGGCGATCGTTGTTATGTCGGACAAATACCCGTACTATAACGAGATTGAAAGCGCAATGAAGATCCGCAGATTCGCCAAAAGCCGCAACGTTTCGCTTCTTCCCGAAACGATTCAGTCGATTATTCGAGGCAGAACTCAGCAGGCGGCTACGTTTGAAGCGAGAGCCAAGGATTATATTACCAAGGCGATTGAAGAAGCAACATTTTATGTTGACGGCGACAGACTCGTCAATCTTGCGGGAAGCGCAAAGGACAAGCTTGAAGAAGCCATGAAATATCTTGTTGAGGGCGTTTACGAAAAGCTTCACCTTGTTCGTAAAAGTGCCGAGTCGGATGCGGATATTCTCGCTATTCTCAATAACGATCAGCTCTCTTTCGGCACGGAAAATTACAATCTCGAAGCTATTGCCGAGGTTGAGCAGTTCATGGATCTTCAGTATTCAAAGCTCAGAACGGTAACAATGGGCGATATTCAGCGCAGATTTCAGGGCGTTCCTTACGGCTGGAGAGAGATTGACATTGCCGCAATGGTTGCCG
Source organism: Bacteroidaceae bacterium (assembly GCA_963631735.1). Taxonomy (GTDB): domain Bacteria; phylum Bacillota; class Clostridia; order Oscillospirales; family Acutalibacteraceae; genus CAG-488. Next base: position 3,671 of record CAVGRW010000158.1, read on the forward strand.
AGCTTGTTGTTGCACAGAAAATTACGGTCAATTACGCAGGCAATACCGTTCAGCCGAGCGACAGAAGCATGCCGGATTATCTTCGTAGGAAGTCGGAGATAGACAAGACTGTTATCAGACGCAGGATAACTCCGCCCGAGAAGCTGATGAAGCAGGCAAGGGATATTCTCCGTGAATATTTCAACGTGATGGATGTCCCGAGCGATGAGGACAGGCTTATTGAATTTATCATCGACTCGTTTACGAAAGAGAAAGATGATTATTCAAGATTTCTTTCGGAGAAATACAGAATTGAGCTTTATCCCGACAAGGCGGTTGTCGAGAACGGATTGAAGCTTTGCAATGACGTACTTTCGCAGAAAAAGGATAATATTGCTTTGCTGAAAAGGCTCGTTCAAAAAGAGGACGATCTGCTTGACCAGAGCGAGGACATGGTTGACGTCAACTCGTTCTTTAAGAATCAGCAGAGTGTTTTTGATATGGCTAACGGAGTCCTCGGCGCAATGCAGAGCGAAAAGGATTATTTTCAGGCAAACGACACGATGCAAAAAGAGCTTTCGACCGTGTCCGAGATTTTGAAGCTTGCGAAGCCGTATAAAAGAATAAGTGAGCTCCCGGGCTTGATCCAGTCATTGCAGTCGGCATACGATGAAATGCTGAGCGGCAAAAAGGAAGAGGTCTATGCCGAAATTCAGTCGGCAATGGGCGAGATTCACCAAACGGCAAAGGTTGAGCAGGGAGATGTCGTTGAAAGAGCGGATTCGGCTTTTGCACAAAAAAAGCAAGCTGCGGCGAACGCAAAAACGCTCACTCAGCTTGACGCAATGATTATTCAGTTGTCAAATCTCCGTCAGCAGTATCTCAGAGCGCTGATGGTTGAAAAAACGCCGCAGAGCAAAACCGTAACGGTCGGCAGAGGTACGCTTTGCTACACGGGCACCTTGAAAAGTGAAAACGATATCGACGAATATCTTGCCGAGGTAAAGAACAAGCTCATGGATATTCTCAAGGATAATGATGCGGTCCATATTATTTAGTTATTAGTGATTATATTTTTAAACTGATATTTTTTACAGAAACCCCTCAGTCAGCTTTGCTGCCCTACAGGGGGCGCCAAGAATATTATCTTCTGACCTTGGGTCGATGTAGGCATCGACCCCTACGAAATGTTCGTTTATTCCACCTGATCGTAGGGTGCGATGCCCACATCGCACCGAGAAAGTCCGATGAAATTGCCTCCGATGCAGAAAATACTTCTTGCCTCCCTTTTAGGGGAGCTGTCACGGCTTGTCCGTGACTGAGGGGTTTTGCAAAAAGTCTGATGAAATACGCCTTGAGTGTGGGCTCCTCCTCCGGGGTAGCGAAGTGTCGACACGGTAGTGAATGACAGTCCGGTGGACTGTCAGAGCCGTGGCGTGA
>CAVGRW010000159.1:0-5051 GCA_963631735.1 Bacteroidaceae bacterium
ATGAAAGAAGTTTACAGCAATACCAGAGAAAAAATGACAAAGACGGTTTCCGTTCTCGGCAAGGACTATGCCGCAATCAGAGCCGGCCGTGCAAACCCGGGCGTACTCGATAAGGTCCTTGTTGACTATTACGGAGTTCCGACACCTATCAATCAGATGGCTGCAATTTCGGTTTCCGAGGCTAGAATTCTTGTCATTCAGCCGTGGGATAAGTCCACACTTACTCCGATTTACAAGGCAATTCAGGCATCCGATATCGGCATCAATCCGCAGAACGACGGCTCCGTTATCCGCATGACTTTCCCCCAGCTCACAGAGGACAGACGTAAGGAGATCGTTAAGGATATCAAGAAGATGGCAGAGGATTCAAAGGTTGCTATCCGTTCGATCCGCCGTGACGCTATCGACAAGATCAAGAAGATGCAGAAGGCATCCGAGATCACCGAGGATGACCTCAAGAACGGCGAAGACGAGCTTCAGAAGATCACCGATGAGTTCATCAAGGAGATCGATGCCGCCGCTTCAACAAAAGAAAAGGAAGTTATGTCAATATAAATTGCGTACGCTTTGATTACTTTACAGGCAGGCTTTCACGGTCTGCCTGTTGTCAATAGAGGAGAACCTGATATGGAAGAAAGAAAAGTTCCGTCACACATCGGTATAATCATGGACGGCAACGGCCGTTGGGCTAAGCAGCGAGGCTTGCCGCGTTCCGAGGGTCATAAAGCCGGCGCAAAGGTATTTAAGCAGATCTGCGACTATGCAGGAGAAATCGGCATACAGAGCATAACCTTTTATGCGTTCTCGACCGAGAACTGGAAGCGTCCCCCCGAGGAGGTTTCGTCCCTCATGGATCTTTTCCGTGAATACATGCACGAAGCCGAGGACAGAAAAGCCGAAAATCTTCAAAAAGGTATGAGAATGCATTTCATAGGACACCGTGAGGGTATTCCCGAGGATCTTCTCAATCTTTTTGACACCTCAGAAGAGGAGTCAAAAGGCGCCGACAAATACGACGTCAATATTGCCATCAATTACGGCGGCAGACTTGAGATCGTCGATGCCGTCAAGCAGCTCGGTGAAAAAATTAAAGCAGGCGAGCTTGATCCTGCCGACATCACCGAGGACGATATTTCCTCACACCTCTATACCGCAGGACAGAGTGATCCCGATCTTATTATTCGTCCCAGCGGCGAATACCGCCTCTCGAATTTCCTCACCTGGCAGTCGGCATATTCCGAGCTTTGGTTCTCCGACATTCTTTGGCCGGACTTCACTCCTGCCGACCTCGACAAGGCGATAGACGACTATAATAAGCGCAACCGTCGTTTCGGCGGCGTTTAAGTTTGTATAAAATCGCCCACAGCACTTTTTTCGCTTGTGGCAGTACCTTTGTACAGCTCACAAGCTGCAAAAAGCACTGTGAACAATTTTCTGACAAACTTGTTCAGAGATAAAAGCCCACAACCGATTTTCGCTCGGGACAGTGCAACGGCACAGCGCCCGATATGCAAAATCGCCTGTGAAAAAATTTCCCTCAACCTCAAAATCTGATTGCAAATGATGCTTAATCGGAAATCTGCTAAGGTTAGAGAATTGCGTCCCGATTCAGCCTCCCATTGAATGCTTCAAGGGGAGGTGTCTCGAAAAGACGGAGGGGATAAAGAAAGCAAAATAGCAAATTGTTTGTAACAGTTTATATAAACCGAAAGGATAAACCACATGAAAACCAGAATTATTTCGGGGGTTTCATATTCCCTCATCATTATCGCCGTGATGTTTTTCATGAACACGGCGGCGCTGCCGATACTCATGGCGTTCATTTGCGGCGTTGCCGTTTATGAGCTCAACCATGTTGCGAAGGTCAAGCTTCCGCTTGCTGTTCCGTCAATTATCGTCGGCGCATATATTCCCGTTGAAATCAGATATCATTTCCTTGAAAAAATTCACGTTACTCCGTTTGCGGCTCTTGCCGTATATATCATCGCCATGCTTATCATGATGGTGAAGTGGCACGGCGAGGTCAAGTTTGAGCAGGTCGCAATCTCTGTTCTTTGCTCAATCGCCGTTCCCGAATCGCTCGGCTGTTGGGTCAGAATCAACGACCTTCAGTTTGCCGACGAAAGATACACTCAGGCGAACGTTGTTTATCTCATATTATTTACGATTTTCTGCGCATGGCTTACCGATATGTTCGCCTATTTCACGGGTGTATTCTTCGGCAAGCATAAGATGACCCCCGTTGTCAGCCCGAAAAAGACTTGGGAGGGCGCAATCGGCGGAGTCGTTTTGACGGCGGCGCTGAATGTCGGCTTGTACTTTGTTTTTGCAAAGAAAATCTTCCCCGACGGAAGCTTCTTCCTTTGGGATTGGTGGGCAGTTATTCCGATTTCGCTCGTGCTTTCCGTTATCAGCATCTTCGGCGACCTTTCCGCCTCGGTTATCAAGAGAAACTACGGCGTGAAGGACTACGGCAAGCTGATTCCCGGCCACGGCGGAATTATGGACAGATTCGACAGTACGCTGTTTGTTTTCCCGATTATGTACGGAATACTCAGCATAATCGAGACATTTTAAAAATAAAATTTAAGGTGATACTATGAGTAAAACCGTTGCCGTTCTCGGCTCAACAGGTTCAATCGGAACTCAGGCTCTTGAGGTTATCGAAATGCAGGGCTATGAGGTCAAGGCATTGACGGCGAGCGTCAGCGTTGACACGATTGAAAAGCAGATCAGAAAATTCAAGCCCGATCTTGCCGCAATGGTGGACGAAAAAGCGGCGGCAGAGCTTAAAATAAGAGTTGCCGATACCCCTACCAAGGTGCTTTCGGGCATGGAGGGTGTCTGCGAATGTGCGGCGTGCGGAGCGGACTATGTGCTCAACAGCATTGTCGGCATGGCAGGACTTGAGCCGACGATAGCTGCGATAAATGCAGGCAGTGAGCTTGCGCTCGCTAACAAGGAAACGCTTGTTGCGGGCGGTCAGCTCGTTATGAGTCTTGCTAAAGAAAAGGACGTCAGTATTCTGCCCGTTGACAGCGAACACTCGGCGATTTTTCAGTCGATGCAGGGCTGCCGTGACAAAAAGGAGATCAAAAAGCTCATTCTTACCGCTTCTGGCGGTCCGTTCTTCGGCAAAAAACGCAGTGAGCTTGTTGATGTCACGGTCAAAGAGGCGCTCAATCACCCGAATTGGAGCATGGGCGCAAAAATTACGATTGATTCCGCTTCAATGATGAACAAGGGTCTTGAGCTTATCGAAGCCGTTTGGCTTTTCTCGATGGATCCCAAGGATATCGACATTGTTGTTCACCGTCAGAGCGTTATTCATTCACTTGTTGAGTTCTGCGATAATTCCGTTATTGCTCAGCTCGGCGTTCCCGATATGCGAATTCCGATTCAGTATGCGCTGACTTATCCGAACAGAATTCCGTCGCCCGTCAAGGAGCTTTCGCTGACGGATTACGGTACGCTCACTTTTGATAAGCCCGACTATGAAACATTCGGCTTGATAAATGTCTGCCGAAAGGCAATCAACGACGGCGGACTTTTCCCTGCCTGTGCGAATGCGGCAAACGAGGAAGCAAACCTTGCTTTCAGACAGGGCAAAATTAAATTTTTACAGATTGAGGAATTGGTCAGAGAGACCGTTGAGAACGCTCAGCGTTTTGATACATACAAACTCGGCGACGTTTTGGATATGTACAACTGGGCGAGGGGTTATGTGAAAGAAAAAATAATGGGCTGAATACCGAAAAAATCAACCTCCCCTTATGGTAAGGGGAGGGGGACCGCTTGCGGTGGAAGGGATAAGAAATTATCGCTTTTATTTAGACGCTAAAACAATGTGCTTTGATTCGGAGCAGTTACGGTATCAGACCCAAGAAAGAGGCGATTAAAATAGGATTCTTATCTGCATTGGCGAGCAAATGGACGATTCTGCTTGCAATATTATTCTTCGGCATAATAATCATGGTGCACGAGGCAGGACATTTCACCTTTGCGAAAATTTTCGGCGTAAAGGTCAATGAGTTTTCTCTCGGTATGGGTCCCACCTTGCTGAAAAAGAAAAAGGGTGAGACGCAGTATTCGTGGCGTTTGCTTCCTATCGGCGGTTTTGTCAGCATGGAGGGCGAGGACGAGGACAGCACGGATGAGCGTGCGTTCAACAACAAGCCCTGTTGGCAGAGAATAATTATCGTTGTCGCAGGCGCTATGGTAAATATTATTCTCGGACTTATTATAATTGCGATAATGCTTGGTGTTTCCGATAATCTTTCGGGTACGAACTATGTCAATTTCTTCAATGACAACGGCAAGCAGGTCGCAGAATATAACGGACTGAAGGCTAAAGACAAAATAATTAAAATCGACGGCAAAAGAGTTTATTATTATACCGATGTGCCCTATCTTCTCAGCCGTGACGAGGGCTCAACCGCAGATCTGCTCGTTGAGCGTGACGGCAAAAGGGTTGAAATCAACGATGTTGAAATGCCTTATTCAAAGATAGTTATGGTCGGCGTTGACAAGACCGCAGGCACGGTTTTTAAGGACACATTCAAGGAGTCCGTCAGCATTTTCAGAATGGTTTGGCTGAGCCTCTTTGACCTTGTTACGGGCAAATATTCCGTCAAGGACGTTTCGGGACCCGTCGGCGTTGTGGACTATGTTTCCGATGCGGCGCAGGAATCGGTCAAAACGGCTGACTATACTGGACTTCTCAGCATAATGGCTCTTATTACAATAAATATCGGCGTGTTCAATCTTCTGCCGATTCCCGCTCTTGACGGCGGACGCCTTTTCTTCCTGCTCATCGAGCTTGTCAGAGGAAAGCCGATAAAGCAGAAGTACGAATCCCTTGTTCATGCTATCGGCATGATTATTCTCCTGCTCTTCATGGCGGCGATTACGTTTAAGGATATTTATTCGCTGATAGTGAAATAATTCTTTACACTGACATCTTTAAGCACAAATTCATTTTATCTGCTGTCATTTTTCAGCCTTCCCCTTGAGGGGAAGGTGGGCGGCGGATTGCGCCGCTCGGATGAGGT
>CAVGRW010000160.1:0-5047 GCA_963631735.1 Bacteroidaceae bacterium
CGGCACGCTTTCTTGCGATTGCCTTCTTGCGCTTGCGAAGATAAATTCTCTTTGCGATGAAGCGAATTATCTTATCCTCAAAGTCAACGAACTTCTGCTCATGCAGAACTCCGAATATTACAAATAAAACCGCTGCGATCTCGATTAAAGTCCTTATTGCAAATGCTGTTGTCATAATTAAAACCTCCTGAATATAACCGAACGTTTTCCGAACGTTTGTTCTTTACAAGTCATATTATATCAGATTTTTTGCATTTGTCAACACATTTGTTCGATTATTTTCGCTTTTACAGTCCTACTTTGCGGACTTTACACAAGTTTTTTTGAATTTTCGAGTAAAATTTGATTATCAAGCGACCCGTCGGCGAAAAATTCGCTGATATTTTCGAGCGTTGTTGCCGCAATGTTCGTCAGCGCCTCCCCTGTCAGGAAGCCTTGGTGCGAGGTCACTATCACATTCGGCAGGCAAATAAGCCTTGTCAGAATATCGTCCTTGACTATCACCGTCGAATTGTCCTCGTAAAACAGCTCCGACTCCTCCTCGTAAACGTCAAGACATGCGCCGCCGATTTTTTCATTGAGTAAACCGTAAAGCAGCGCTTCACTGTCGATCAGTGCTCCCCTCGACGTATTAACAATAAACACACCTTTTTTCATTTTGTCAATGCTCTTTGCGTTTATCATATGTCTTGTTGACGGATTGAGCGGACAGTGAAGTGAAATTACGTCCGACTCCTTAAACAGTGTATCAAGGTCAACGTATTCGACCCATTCGTTATTTTGGAACACGTCGTATGCAAGGATTTTCATTCCGAAGCCGCGGCAAATATCAATAAAAGCCGCACCTATCTTGCCCGTTCCGATAACGCCGACCGTTTTGCCGTGCAGGTCAAAGCCTGTCAGTCCGTTCAGGCTGAAATTGAAATCCCTTGTCCTCAAAAACGCCTTATGAATTCGCCTGTTGAGCGTCAGGAGAAGTGCCATGGCGTGTTCGGCGACCGCATGGGGTGAATAAGCAGGAACCCTGACAACGGGTATTTTACCGTCGGCGTAGCGAATGTCAACATTGTTGTAGCCTGCACAGCGCATGGCAATGAGCCGCACTCCGAGCTTATCAAGAGCGTCGATGGCAGGTGCCGAAACATCGTCATTGACAAAGGCACAAACTGCATCCGAGCCCTCGGCGAGCTTCGCCGTGCGTGCGCTGAGCTTGGTCTCAAAATAGTTTATCGTGAAGCCGTACTGCTCGTTTATAAGATTAAAATATTCTCTGTCATACGGCTTGGTATCATAAAAGCTGATCGTTATCATACAATCCCCTCCGGGATTAGCATAAACGGTCAGCTTTTATTTATTCATTTAATTATTTTATATATGAGCTTTTGCAGCTGCGGCTTTTCGCTGCCGAAGGTGAAAGCTTCAAAGAATTCTCGTTTTGCTTCTTCGATTTTGCCCTCATCGTCGGTGTAAAATACCGCCAGTGCCTCCCCTTTTTCAACACGGTCGCCCGTTTTCTTTTTCAGTACAATTCCTGCGCTCGGGTCAATCGGATCGCCCTTTTTCTCACGTCCTGCGCCGAGTATCACCGATGCAAGTCCGATTTTTTCGGCATCCGTGTGCTCGATATAGCCGTCACACTCGGAAGAAATTTCAACAGTATACTTCGGCTGTTTAAAAAGCGAAAAATCATCAACAACGCCTGCGTTACCGCCCTGAGCCGAAATCATTTCACGAAGCTTATTGAGCGCAGAACCGTCGTCAATTGCGCCCTTTGCTTTTGCATAACAAGCCTTTTCGTCCTCGCCCGTCACCATGCAGAGCATTTGCGCCGCAAGCGTGAGGCAAACCTCGGTCAGGTCGCTTTCACCCTCGCCACTGAGCGTTTTTATCGCTTCGATGACCTCAAGCGAATTGCCCACTGACTCGCCGAGCGGAATATCCATATTCGTAATCACGGCGGTCACGCTTCTGCCTGCCGCTTTGCCGATCGAGACCATTTCCTTTGCCAGATTTTCGGACTCCTCGACAGTTTTCATAAATGCGCCGCTGCCCGTTTTGACATCGAGGACGATTCCCTTTGAGCCGGCGGCAAGCTTTTTGCTCATTATGCTTGAAGCAATCAGGGGTATGCTCTCAACGGTCGCCGTAACGTCACGCAAAGCGTATAGCTTCTTATCCGCCGGGGCAAGCTCGCCCGTCTGACCGACAATGCAAAGCCCTATATCATTGACCTGCTTTATGAACTCGTCGGGGGTCAATTCTGTTCTGAAGTTTGGAATTGCTTCGAGCTTATCGACCGTTCCGCCCGTGTGTCCGAGTCCCCTGCCGCTCATTTTTGCAACCTTGCCGCCGCACGAGGCAACTATCGGCGCAACAATCAATGAGGTTTTGTCTCCCACGCCGCCCGTGCTGTGCTTATCGACGGTGAAGCCGTCAATGCCGCTGAGATCGATTTGATCGCCGGACTTCGCCATCGCAAGCGTTAACGCAGATGTTTCCCTTGCTGTCATGCCACGAAAATAAACAGCCATACAGAAAGCCGCCGCCTGATAATCAGGAATACTTCCGTCCGTGTAGCCTTCGACAAAGAAGCGTATTTCTTCGCCGCTCAGCTCGCCGCCGTTGCGCTTTTTATGAATAATATCGTACATTCGCATAAAATCACCCTTGTACAAATAATATAAACATCTTTTCTTTATTATAATATAAGTGTAAGAATATATCCAGCATAAATTTAATTTAACAGAAAATCAAGACCCACACAGCCGTAAAGCCGCATGGGTCTCGGTAAATTTTATTTTATATCAGGCTTGTGCTCCGATATCAGAACTTTCCGCCGCCACCGCCGTAGGTGTTGCCCGACGACGATTCGTGCGTACTGCTGCCCGAACCGTTATTGTCATTATCCTTCGGCTTCGGCGTTCTCGTTACGTTGCTGTAAAGGAAAACGTCGTTGCTCTCGGTTACGTTGAGGCTGCCGTCCTTGAGATAATTGTTTGCAGCCGCCTGCATATTAACCGTTTTAAGCTTCTTTTTCATACTGCCGACAACAATAAACGCAATAACAAGACCTACGCCTATTGAAATGAGAATCCACAACGGCGGAGGCATAACAGAACCTGTGTCTCCGTCATCTACAGCCCCCATCGGCTCGTCATAAACATCGCCGTTCTTGGCGTTGGTTATGAACTCGTCGCAAAGCTGACCGAAGTATTCTGCCGCAGCATAGTAATTTTTCTCACCGAGGTCACCCTTGATCTGATTGCCTATGTACTGAATTCCTGCATCGGTGAATGCCTGAATTGCGTAGCCTCTCGTGGCAATGTACCAATCACGGTTCTCGAAGCTGACAAGAAGCATTATGCCGTCCTTGTTCTCGCCGTAGCCGTAATTGTTCTTCTCGTAAAGATCCTCGGCATAGTCGGCGGTCGTCATTCCGTCAAGACCGTTTGTGAAGCAGACTACGATATCCACCTTCTGCCTGTTTGCGATTTCGTCATACTGTGCTACCAGCTTATCGTCATCTTCCTGCGGAATTACGCCTGCATAGTCAAGAACTCGGCTGTATTCATCGGCAAAGCCGACGTCACCTGTTGCGTCACTGCTTTCAACCGCAAAGGCGGGAAGCGTCATGCAAAGACAGAGAATAAATGCGAAAAGAATTGAAATTATTTTTTTATTCATAGCTCAATACCTCCTCACATCAATCCGAGCAAGCGCAGAAGAATGGGTATAACATATGTCAAAACGCCTGCTCCGACGGCTATGCCTGCGAACCAAGCTGCCGCCGCCTTTTTGTCAACGGGAAGATTGCCGACGAATTTGCCCGTCTGTCCGTTCATTGCGAATGTGTATTTGTTGCCGTTCCATGTGGTATTGAGAATCCAAACGGGATAGAGTGCATATTTTGCCTTTCCGTTTTGGAGATTGATGTTGGAATTCTCGGTTGTAACGGTGTTGTAGCCCTTGACTGTCGAGGCGAAAACCTCCTCCGTCGAGCGCTTGATACGCTCATTGGCTCTGTCAACGCTCTCCTCCGCCGTAACGTCGTATTTATCGGCAAGATAGCCCGAAAGATACGCCGTTTGGAATTCCTTAGCCTCATTTATATTGAACGGCTCAACGGATTCCATGAGGTCATCAGGCATTTTTGACGAGCCGTCAACGGGAACATTTTGGAATCCGACATTACCTGCTCTGTAAACGTCAAAATAGCTTGTTTCCGTGTAATCGTAGTCCTCATCGTCCCACATTCTGACCTTCGTTGCACGGTAGCGCACATTTGCGTCCGCATCGGCATCAAAGAGCCAGAACGGAACGTAAATTCCCTTAACTTCGTCAAGATGATTTTGACTTTTGAAAACCTTGGGCAAAAGGCGCTTGCCTGTCATATGCTTCAGCAAGCCCTCTTTTGCGGCTTTTTTGTCCAGCTTGAACGGGATAATAATATCGGGCTTCAGTGCCCCCGAGAACTGACCCATCATAACAACGGGATTGCCACAGAACGGGCATGAGGTTGCGCCCGTGGTCTCATCGCCGACGATTTCGCCGCCGCAGGATTGGCAGACGTAGGTTTTCAGTCCGTCTGTCTCGCCGCTCTGCCATTCGCCGCCTGCCGAGGTCTCCCACTGCATGTTGTCCTCTGTATCCCTTTTAAGGCTCTCGTCGTAGCTCTTGAGTGTTTCAACGTCGAATTCCGTGTCACAATAAGGACACTTCATTTTCTGACTTTGACTGTCGAACTCAATCGCTCCGCCGCAGCAAGGACATTTATATTCCTGCAATACGCTCAAAGCTCATTCCTCCTTTGTGCAGCTTATCACTGCTTATCGTTGTCATCAAACGGATCGCCGCACTCGGGGCAGAACTTAGGAGGATTGTGAGGATCCTCAGGCTCCCAGCCGCACTTGTCACAGCGATAGAGAGGTGCTCCCTCGGGCTTCTTTGCGCCGCAGTTTGAGCAGAACTTACCCTTGTTAACAGCACCGCAGGCACATGTCCAGCCGTCAGCCGAAACGGGCTTAGGTGCGCCGCACTCCGAGCAGAA
>CAVGRW010000161.1:0-5006 GCA_963631735.1 Bacteroidaceae bacterium
GACATTTTCCACCTCATCAGTCGCTTACGCGCCAGCTTCCCCTCAAGGGGAAGCCTGGTCGGCTTCTTCTGACCTGCAACAAATGTGATACCTAAAGAACCATTCAGGCAACGACCGAATCAGTCTTAGTGGCAGCCGCCGCATGAACCGCACTCGCCCGAGCAATGATGCTCCTCCTGCGGCTCACATGTCTTGGGATCCTCGCCCTGAATGCAGAGTGCAAGAATACCTGTGATGTGGTTCATCATCTCGTCAACAGCCTGACGTGCAGCCTCATACTTCTGCATGTTCTCGTTTGCCATAACTGCCTGATAAACCTCTGTGAACTCCTTATCGTATGCGGCAAGCTTTTCCTCGTTTGCGTCGTCCTTAGCAGCCTCATGCTGATATGACATGTGGATAAGCTGAATCTTGTTGATAAGATCGTTGAGGTCTGTGTCAGCCTCGTTTGTCTTTCTTGCCTCATGGAATGCAAGATAACGCTCGTCCTGCTGAATTGCTGCGCCGAGCTGTCTTGTGATTTCAATAATGTCCATTGTAAAACTCCTATAAATTTATTTATCTGAAAAACGCCTTTCAGCGTTCATCCAATACTCCTCTGACTATCCATGTCAACGGCTCCGTAACCTTGACCCTACAGAATTTTCCGATAAGCTCCTTACCCTCGACCTCGGGAAACTCAATCATAACGTTGCCCTCGGTTCTGCCGTTGAGAATACCCTCCTTGGCATATCCCTCACAAAGCACCGTGTAGGTCTTGTCCTTCATCGCCGCCGTGCGCTCGGAAGCTATTTTCTCCTGGGCGTCCGTCAGCTCCTTGAACCATTTGCCCTTTTCCTCTCTCAAAATCGGGTCTGGCATATCCGCCGCTTTTGTACCAGGTCGGGGGGAGAAAATGAACGTAAACAGCGAGGTAAACTTGACCTCCTCAATAAGCGAAACCGTGTTTCTGAACTCCTCGTAAGTCTCTCCCGGGAAGCCGACGATAACATCGCTCGTCATCGAAAGGTCGGGCATTACCTGTCTTGCATAGCGTGCAAGCTCAAGATATTTTTCTCTTGTATAGCCTCGGTTCATCGCCTTGAGCACTCTGTCGTTTCCGCTCTGGAACGGGAGATGCAGATGCTTGGCAACCTTGTCGCACGAAGCCATTGTGTCAAGAAGCTCTTTTGTGCAGTCCTTCGGGTGCGAGGTCATGAATCTTATTATAAAGTCACCGGGCAAATCGTTGATCTGCCGAAGAAGCTTTGAAAAATTGATATCCCCGTCAAGATTTTTACCGTATGAATTAACATTCTGACCGAGCAGGGTAATATCCTTACAGCCGGATGCGATAAGCTCTTTCGCCTCTTTGATAACGTCCTCGGGCTCACGGCTGCGCTCACGTCCTCTGACATACGGAACTATGCAATAGCTGCAAAAATTGTTGCAGCCGTACATGATTGGAAGCCAGCCCTTGATATTGCCGTCACGTCTTACGGGAAGATCCTCGGCAATAACGCCCGCCTCGTCGGGGCACTCATATACCTTTTTGCCTGTGCACAGCACACGGTAGATAAGCTCGGGAATTCTGTGAATAACATGAGTTCCGAAAACGAGGTTGACAAACGGATAGCTCTTTCTTATCTTATCAACAACTCTTTTTTGCTGCATCATGCAACCGCAGAGTGCGATTATCAAGTTCGGATTGGTCTTTTTGAGCCTCTTGATTGCGCCGACATTGCCGTAAATTCTGTCCTCGGCATGTTCACGAACCGCACAGGTGTTGTAGAGAATTAAGTCGGCTTTTTCAACATCGTCGGTGAAACCGTAGCCGAGTGATTCAAGAATTCCCTTAATGCGCTCTCCGTCGGAAACATTGCCCTGACATCCGTAAGTATGGACAAAAGCGAGCGGCTGAGAAGGCTCAAATCTTGAGGTCAAAACCGTCCTGACAAGCTCTGTATATTCGCGCTGTTTCGCCATCTCGGAGGGCGAAACCTTAATAATCTTTTTCATTGTGCCTTCGCTCAAAGGGCATACCTCTCTTTTTAACTTATTAACCGTTTAATTATATAATAAAAAGCACATTATTTCAAGCTTTTTAACGTAAAATCTTTTGCATTAAGTCTTTTATAACTTTCTCTATATAATGTTTAATATATGTTGACTTTGTGCTTTGCGTAATGATATAATTTATATATGTATGAACGGTGGTGAAGGTATTGAAAAAGCAAAGTATTTTATCAAATAAAAAAAGCCTTTTGAATATTGCTGTCTATTTGATTTTCCTTGCATTTTCTTTCGGTATTCTTTTCATTTGCACCGCCTCGTCTCCCCGCTATGCCACCAATCCGTGGAATGACGCAAATGCTTTTCTCACAATGGGACGTGCAATGGCAAACGGTCTGACCATTTACAAGGATATTTTTGAGCAAAAGGGACCGCTTCTCTATCTGCTTCATGCCGTCGCGAGTTCGATTTCAAATTCCTCGTTTTTTGGAGTTTATATTATTCAATCCCTTTTCCTTTCGGCTACTGCATTTGCGGCATATAAAATCGCTTTACTTTATGTCGGAACGGCATGGTCGGTAATTTCCGCTGTGCTCACCTGCTTCGTTACCGTCAATTCGGGCGGCTATTATTACGGTGACAGCGCCGAGGAATTCTGCCTTCCGCTTTTGATGATAAGCATTTATTTTTTCTGCAAATATTTTAAAAACGCCGAACGAAATGAGCTTGGCAAGCCTGTTTTTCTTCTTGTCGGCTTTTTTGCCGGATGTGTTGCGATGATAAAATTCACTGTCATCGGCTTTTGGTTTGCATGGGCGGCTTACATTTCGCTTTACACATGGATAGCAAAAAAGAATTTAAAGAAAGCCTTTGTCAATGCGATGATTTTTCTCGGCGGAATGGTGCTCGCCGTTGTGCCGTGGATAGTATATTTCGCCGCCAAGGGCGCTCTTCATGATTTCATCAACACTTATTTTGTCCTCAATGCCACGGCATATCCCAAGGCAGAGGGACTCGGAATTATTTCACGAATTCTTGAGCCGTTACGTTCGTTGGGTGAGAACCTTGTGATTTCACCTGTTTTGTTTATTCTCGGATTTCTCGGAATATTTCTTTTCGCCGTGACAAAAATTTTTACCGAGAAAAAGTTTTTCTCCCGCATTTCCGTTCCGTTTGTTTGCTGTCTCGGACTGTACATAATTTATTTTGGAATAAGATACTACAATTACTATTTTGTCCCGATGTCGGCATTTACCGTTTTTTCTTTTATCGCCGTTTCACGTTTGCTCAGTAAAATCACAAAGAGCAAATCACAGCTGATTTCCGTAATTCTTTGTGTTGTGATTATTCCTACAACTGTAATTGCGTCAAATTATTGCAATTTGTCCTCAAAATTCGCTTTGAGAAAGGGCGAAGAAACCGTACAGGCCAAAGCCGCCGAATATATCAATTTGCACAACCCCGACGGCAAGGTTCTCAACTACGGCTCGCTGGATTCCGGTATTTATCTTGCCGTGAAACAGGTCCCGCAATTCAAGCACTTTGAGCAACAAAACCTTTTATACGATAAATATCCCGAAAATATTGATGAGCAAAACAAATATATTTCCGACAGCTTGGCTGATTATGTAGTTATTGCCGCCAAGCCCGGCATCGGACTTTCAGATATCTATGAAAAAAACATGGCGTTAAAAGACAAATATTTGCTTGTTTTCTCTCAGAAATACAGCATCGCCGAATCGGCATTAAATAACAAAAAAACGAACCAAACATACTATCTTTTTGAATTAAAGGAGGATTAACCGTGGAGCCGAAAACATTATATATCCTTGCGCCCTGCTATAATGAAGAAGAAGTATTGCCTCTTACATCAAAAATCTTTCTTGATAAAATCAACTCTCTTATCTCGGAGAAAAAAATAAACGAAAACAGTCGTGTTGCTTTTGTTGACGACGGATCAAACGACAAAACATGGGAGATAATCGAAAGTCTGCATGAGCTTGACCCGAAGTTTGTCGGAGTTAAACTTTCAAGAAATCGAGGACATCAAAATGCTCTGCTCGGCGGCATGTCAACAATAGTTAATGACTGTGACATGATAGTCACGATCGATGCCGATGCTCAGGATGACGTAAATGCCATTGATAAAATGGTCGACGATTTCAATAACGGCGTTGAGATCGTTTATGGAGTTCGCGCCTCGAGAGAAACTGACACGTTTTTTAAGCGCACCACAGCTCAGGGATTTTACAAATTTATGTCAATGATGGGCGTTGAAGCCGTATATAATCATGCGGATTTCAGACTCATGAGTTCCAGAGCAGTCAAAGCACTTCTCGATTTCAAAGAAGTCAATCTCTTTCTCCGCGGATTGGTTCCTCTCGTCGGTTTCAAATCATCAACCGTCACTTATGACCGCGCGCCGAGGCTTGCCGGCGAATCCAAATATCCGCTTAAAAAGATGCTCGCCTTCGCTTTTGACGGAATAACTTCTTTTTCGATAAAACCTATTCGTTTGATTACAGCACTCGGAGGATTAACTCTCATTCTCAATATTATTTTTGCCCTCTATGCCTTAATAAGCTATTTTATAAAAAGAACCGTGCCCGGTTGGACATCTACAGTCCTTTCAATTTGGTTTTTCGGCTCGCTGCAGCTCATTGCCATAGGAGTTGTGGGCGAATATATCGGAAAAATATATCTTGAAACCAAAGCACGCCCGAGATTTTTTATTGAAGAATATCTAAAATAAGTCTCCCCCCGAACATAGCAAAGCCTTGCAAATCAACAGATTGCAAGGCTTTATTTTTGTACCAAAAGAGTCCGCCCCGAGCCGAAATTCATCGGTTCGGGGCGGTTTTTATTTAGCTTTTTTGTCCGTCGGGTTATCAGTGGGCGGTGAGGGAGGCTGTGCCTTCTCTGTTCCAGCCTGCTTCAAACTTGCCGGCTGCGGTGTAGCTCTGTCCCGAATAGAGTCTTGCATTTACAAGCCATACCTCGCGGTCGAGCAATCT
>CAVGRW010000162.1:0-5000 GCA_963631735.1 Bacteroidaceae bacterium
TCTCGTTTCCTTTGCTTAAAAATAAGCCTGTCGGCATACCCGGCAGGCTCGCTTTGTTTCTGTTTGCTTATGCGTTCTCCTCGAGATAATAAACAACGTCCTTGACGGTTACGAGAGTCGGAAGAACTCTGTCGGGGATCGTTATGTCGTACTTCTCCTCGATCATGCAGATGAGGTCGAAGAGCTCGAAGGAATTAAGTCCGAGATCCGATGTAAGAACGTCGTCCGGCTCAACGGATGTAATTCTGCCGTCGGTGTACTCGTTAAGCATTTCCAAAAGGTCGTTTCTGATATCCATAATTTTTTACTCCTCAGCTTTAGCGGCTTTGCGCTTCTCGTTGCGCTGACGCCATATTTCGTTAAATATTTCCTCGGTCGCAAGTGAAACCTTGGTGACCGAAAATTCACAGTGCTCGGGGAAGACATACCATGTGTCCTCCAAGGTGTTAAGGTCGATACAGTCACGGTGATTGCCGAATCTGTAGTTATACTCAACATGAACGGCATATTGACCTGCGGCGTCAATGTTCATCTCGAACGATTCGCCGTCATAATCTCTTGTGCCTTTGAGGTGGAAGCCCGTCATATCGTGAACGAGCGTACCTCTGCCCATGTGAACAAAGCCCTTTGAATTCGGCAGATCGTTGACGTCAACCTGACTTTCAAAGCGGTATGTTCCGTCAAGAACCTCTTTCTTGACCTGCTCTCGCTCCCACTTGTACCAATCGGTGGCGAATTTAAACTCGGTCTCGCCGCTGTCGGCTTCAAGCTCGCCGTAATAGTTAAGTGTCCATGACTTTCCGCAATGCTCGCAGAAAACCTTGTCGTTCTTTGAATTCATTTTGAACTCGGTCATGCAATGCGGGCACTGATAAAGAACCTTGTGCAGTCCCTCGGCACGCTTCTTGTAGCTGACCTTGACACGGTTTTGGCTCTGCCATCTGAAATCGTCATTATAGAGTAGATTTTTGAGCTTTTCGCCAATCTCCTCGGCACTCGCTTTTTTGAGCTCCTCGGGTGTGTAGGCAAGAACCATGTCCGCCTGCATCGGATGCACCCAGCGCTTTCTGTGGTTGCCCCAAAACGGGTCATAGATATGATGTCCTCGGCATGTGAGCGTTACAACGGGCACACCCTGATGCTTGACAAGCTGTCCGACCGCATCGGGAATGACCTCCGTTTCACCGCAAAGGGAATACCTTGCCTCCGCATAGATTCCGAAAATCTGATTTTCCTTTAATGCCTTGCGGCACTGACGAAGAAGCGAAATATCCGCCGTGTATTTTCTTTTTGGGATAGCACCGAGTCTCCTCAAACCCCATTCTCTGCCGATATAATCGTCAACAGCGGCAGGGAAAATTCCTCTTTGCGGGCTGATTGCGGCGCTCATGATGTAAAAATCAAAGAAAGCATTATGGTTGCACAAAAGAATGTACGGCGGCTTAACGCCTTTCATTCTTACCTTATTAAGCTTTCCGAAATGCAAAAATTTTCTGATATATGAAAAGCCCCAGACGAAAGGCATCGCAAACGGTCTTTGCTTTATCATCGGTGCGTTCATATCAAATTTTTCAGTCTCGGGTGCGCCCCCTCGGACATACTTTCCGAATTCCTTGCTCAATACGTCACTTCCCTCTCGCTTTAATTTAAACACTTTAACGATTATAACACGCTCGAATAATTTATGCAATATTAAAAATTACCATTTAACAGGTATATTCCTGACACATTTTAAACAAATTCCACGGATATTCGTTTAAATTCGGAATGCTTTTAAACGAAACATTCCGACTGTCAAAATTGAACTCAACCGAGTGCGACCAGAGCGCAATCTCACAGCCGTTGTCTCTGCTTCCGTACTTTCCGTCGCCTGCAAGCGGCATCTTTCTTGAAGCAAACTGAACCCTTATCTGATGACTTCTGCCCGTGTTCAGAATAACACTGACAAGCGCCTTGCCGTCCGCCTCGTCAATGACCTTATAATCAAGGCTTGCACGGCGCACCCCCTTGCGCTCACGCTTGACAACGTAGCTTTTGTTCTTGCGCTTATCCTTAAAAAGGAAATCCTCAAACCGACCTTCCTTTTCCTCCGGGATGCCCTCGGTAACGGCAAGATAGGTCTTAACAAAACTCTTTTCGGCAATTTCCTTTGAAAGAAACGCGGCGGATTTTTTATTCTTGGCAAAAATCATAGTGCCGCCGACCGCCGTATCAAGCCTGTGGACGGGGTATATCTCACTGCCCGTCTGTTCTTTTAAGAGCCTGACCATGTCCTCTGCTCCGTCGCACTGAGACGGCACACCGACAGGCTTAATGCACGCTATGAAGTCAACATTTTCAAATAAAATTTCAATCATTGTCAATGTTCTTTTCCTTGAATTTTTCGGCAGTTGTTTTAATTTTAAGCACCTGCTTCATGAATCCCATCAGCTCGATCGGATTGGACGATTTCTGAAGCTCGGGAGTAACGAGGGCAATAATATCCTTAAGCTCCGAAAGCTCGCCGACAAGCTGCTCCTTTTCCTCATCGCTCATGGCAGTAACGTCCGCTCTGAGCTTTTTTTCAATCTTCGCAAGCTCGTCTGAAACATCGCTCACCTTCTCGGCGGAAACAGGTCTGCCGTTTTCATCACGAATAATCATGCTTTTCTCCTATCAAAACAAATAGGGACTGTCGCATAATTTTGTCTGCGGCATCCCTATTTTTCTTTAAATATTTTTGGTACGGGGTTGTGGATTTCAAAAGCCTATCAGCCTTGGTTAATTTCTTCCGCTTGGCAAATTCATTCAGTCAAACCGTACCGTTAAAATCGGATATTTTTAATTATTTTGCTTCGTTGGTGGTTACTTCCTGGATGTACTTGAAGTTGAGAGCGCCCTGCTCCTTCATGATCTTCTCAACAGCCTTGTCAAGAGCAGCCTTGTTGTAAACGATGTCGTTAACTTCCTTGCCCTCGGCATCGGTATAGTAATACGAAACATATGCGCCCTCAAAGCTCTTGAGCTTCTCACGCATCATCTTCATAACGTCGTCCGTAACTCCGATATACTCGGCAGCCTCAGCCTCGGTCATGTAGGTCGTATCAGCGGCAACGGCGGAGGTCTCCTTAACGTTTGCCGGTGACTTAACAGCGTATGTAACGCAGATTGCAGCTGTGCAAAGGACAGCAACTATTGAAGCAATGACAGTATTTTTCATTGAAAAAACTCCTTCTTTTAATTTCTCTATGTATAATAACACATATGTTATTTTATTGCAAGATTTTCGGGGAAATTTTATTCCCACTCTTTCCAGATCTCAGGCTTGTAGCCCACGGTCGCCTTTTTGCCGTTTCTGACTATCGGCGTTTTGAAAAGCGTCTGATTTTCCAAAAGCTTTTCCTCGACCGCTTCCTTTGAGGCAAGATACTTGATAAAGCACTTTTCATATGCCTTTGATTTTTCGTCAATCAAATCGTCAATTGAGCCTATTGCCGCCTTGATGTTCCTGTACTCCCCTGCGCTCATGCCGTATTTTTCAAGGTCGATATATTGATATTTTATCCTGCGCTCCTTGAAATAGCGCTCTGCCTTTTTGGTGTCAAAGCATTTTGACTTACCGTAAATTTGAATATTCATTCCGTCACCTCGGTTTTGATATTGAAAATTATATCGTAAAATGGTAGAATTGTAAAGAGGTGAAATAAATGCGTATAAATTGTCCCGAAAACATTTTGAAAGCCATTGCCCTGCTTGAGAGTAAGGGCTATTCCGCCTATGTAGTCGGCGGCTGTGTCCGTGACTCCGTAATGGGCAGAGCTCCGAACGATTGGGACATGACAACTTCGGCGACGCCCGACGAAACGATAGAGGTTTTCAAGGGCTTCCGCACCATTGCAACGGGGCTGAAGCATGGCACTGTTACGGTCATGATCGACTCCGAGCCTGTTGAAATAACGACAATGAGAGTTGACGGAGAATATTCCGACAACCGCCACCCCGAAAGTGTTTCCTTTACCAAAAAAATCGAGGACGATCTCTCACGCCGTGATTTTACAATAAATGCAATGGCATACAACCCAAGAACCGGCATTGTTGACCCATTCGGCGGGCAAAATGATATAAAAAATAAAATAATTCGCTGTGTCGGCAATCCCGATACACGCTTCAACGAGGACGCATTGAGAATTCTCCGTGCGATCAGATTTTCTTCAATTCTCGGCTTTGATATTGAAGAAAAAACATCGCAAAGCATAATAAATAATCGTTCATTGCTTCAAAATATTTCAAATGAGCGCATCAGAACAGAACTCATTAAAATGCTCTGCGGCAAAAATATCGAAAAAATACTGACCGATTATAAAAGCGTAATCTTTGAATTTATCCCCGAGCTCAGCGCCGAGGACGGATTTTTACAGCACACGCCGTATCATATTTATGATGTCTGGACGCATACGATCAAGGTTGCGGCAAGTATTGAACCGGACTCCGATTTAAGAGTTGCCGCACTGCTTCACGATATCGAAAAGCCGTCAATGTTCAGGCTTGATTTACATGGAATCGGTCATTTCAAGGGTCATCCTCAAAAGGGAGCTGAAACAGCGGAAATTATTCTTCGCAGACTTCGCTTTTCAAATGCCGAGATCAAGCATATAACGACAATTATCCGTCTGCACGACGAGCGGCCCGACGGCAACCGATTCCATTTGGCAAAGCTTTGCTCGGAATACGGTATTGACAACGTTGAAGATACATTAAAGCTGATAGTTGCCGACGCTCACGGAAAAAATCCGGATTTTTTTGAAAAAGAGGTTGACGCAGTTCATGCTGCACAGGAGCAAATTGAGTTCATGAGAAAAAACCATACTTGTCTGAAAGCCTCGGAGCTCGACATCAACGGCAACGACATCATGGCGCTCGGAATTGACAGAACAAGGATAAAAGCCACCCTCGATTTTCTGCTCGATGAGGTTATTAACGAACGTATTGAAAATGAAATCACCGCCCTCTCACATGCGGCA
>CAVGRW010000163.1:0-4973 GCA_963631735.1 Bacteroidaceae bacterium
GAATGACCACAAACTGCTTAATATCACATCTAATATAAAGCCTATAGTAAACGTCAAAAACAAGCCAAAGCCAAGCGGATACAGTGCTATATATTCCAACGTTTCTTTAATGTTGTCCATTTTTATTCCTCCTTATATTCTTATTTCTGACAAAAACATTGTATCTGAAAAGCTTTTTTGGGTCAATAATCTTAATTAAATCTTAATTGGTTCTTAATCAAATCTTAAGGATCGGCATTAAAAAAAGCTGTGAGAATGTTTCCACTCTCACAGCCTGATTTTTTATTTAATTAAAGACCGCAATATTCAACAAGTCTTTGCGCCGCCTGCGCTCTGGTTAGCACTGTATTGAAGCTCGCAAAGCCGAAATCCTTTATGATATTGAATGCCAAAACAAGTGTCTTTACAACCTTTGCAATAACAAGATTGCCTGCAAACGAAAGCTTGATAAGGCTCAGTACGAAATCCATCACCGTTATCTCGCTGTCGGGAGCAAATTCGCCATCCTTTACGCTCAGTACGCCGTTATTCGTTGCCCAAACCGCCGCATTGAATATCGGGGCGGAGCTGTCCATGTCGCTGAAAGCCACGTTCTCGGTATCAACCGTCGGCGCTCCTGCGATATTATAAAGTGCCTGTGCCAGCGCAGCCTTTGTGAAAGCGGCATCAAGACCGAATTCCGTGTCCGTAAGTCCGCTCATATAGCCGTGAGTGTACATAAACTCAACATCGCTGTAGTATTCAGAGTCCTTCGCAACATCTGTGTACGGAAATCTTGCGTCGGGAAGCGCTTCAAGAATTCTGTCGGCAATGTGTCTGTAGCCCTCTTTTTTCGGGTGATAGGTGTCGCAAACCGTGCCCGTTGTATCAACGAATGTGTAGCCGTACTTCTTTGCGCCCTCCTTCATCGGGGTGTTGGCCGCATCAACAACCATCTGACCGATACTCGGAACGGCTGTGCCCGCCTCGCTTGCGGCTGCGTCCTCCTCGTTCTTAACGCTTGTATCAAACATGCCGATAACAAGAAGCTTAACGTCGGGATTGAGTGCGAGAATATCCTCGATAACGATATCCCAATTCTTTGCAAAGTTCTCGACGCCGTACTTAATGGCTTTCGGCAGAACCTGCATGAGCTCAGGCATTGCGCCCATGAGCTTTGCAAGCTCAATTGCTTTGTCAAGATTGGCAAGTATATCGTCATCGGCTCCGCCCTGCTCCATGAGGTCTCTCAAAGCCTTAACATAATCGGCGCATGACTCATATTTTTCGAGCTCATCGGCAATAACCCATGTGAGGAATGTGCCGAAATCGTTACCGCCGACACCGAGTGTAATAAGCCCTGCCTCGGAAATCGCCTTGCGGTATTCAGGAATTCTTGCCTTCATGACCTCAACATCGTGAGCGTCATGGAAAAGATAGTCGTCAGCCGGGAAATCGTCCTCAAGCATGTAGCGCATGTCGATCGTTCTCGTTCCCGGGCAAGCCATGGGAATGTACTTGACACCGAGCTCATCGGCAACATAAGCGCCGTAAGAGGCTTCAACACGCTTGAATTCCGAATCAACGTAAACAAGGTCGTTGTGTCCGCTGGCAACGCTGTCGCCCAAAACAACATATGTACCGTAATCATAATACTGCTTTCCGTCAGCGGCGAAGCATGTCACTGCGCTGAAAGCCATGATACAGGTAAGTATTATCGTAATTGCTTTTTTCATAAACTTTTTCATTTTAAACCCTCCTGACAAAGTTTATAAACTGTACAAAACAAAGTTACCACAAATCGACACAAAAATCAATGCTTAAATCGAAATTTTTAATTTTTTCTTGCTATATCGCAAAAAATTGATAAATACCGCTTTTTAATATAAAATTCTCATGCCTTCATTACAAGCTTAATATTTAGTACCAAATCCAGCCAAAAAGGACGTAAACAATCAAAATTTGACCGAAAGAAAGTTTGACGCTGACCTTGCAGGTATCCTTTACGACGTTGCCGTTGGAATCGGTGACGGTACAGGTTATTGTTGCCGTACCCGAACCGCGCTTGGTCGCAGTCACCTTGCCGTTCTTGTCAACGGTCGCAACCTTTGCGTTCGAGCTTGAATACTCAACCTTATATTTTGCTCCCTCGTCAGCCTTGATCGTCGGCTTGAGTGTCGTTGACTTCTTGTAGTTCAGCGAGATATCGTCAATCTTTACGCTGTTCACTCTTGGCTTTTCCTGTTCCACTGTATCAACATTTACTACACAGGTTGCATAGAGTCCCGTTGACGAAGTTGCCGTGATAGTTGCCTTTCCTTTGCCTACTGCGGTAATTCTTCCGTCACTCGTTACCGTTACAACAGACGGATTGTCCGAAGTCCAAATCAGCTCAATTTCATCAGAAAGCTCAGTATTAAACGATGCACAAAGATTTACGCTTTCATTTGTGTTGAGTTTTACAGTGTTTTCGTTAAGCTGTAAATTTATATACTTAACAGGAATGCCGTGATTGATTGCGTACGCCTCGGCATACGAGCCTGCATAGCACCAAATTGTAAGCTTGTCGCAACCCTCAAAAGCGTTGTCGCCAATCGAAGCAACCGACTGCGGAATGATAATTTTTGAGAGATTGGTGCAGTTAGCAAAAGCTTTGTTATAAATCTTTGTTACAATCGAGCTAAGCTCAACATCGGTAACTACGGGATTATTTTCAAATGCGCCGAATCCGATTTTTGTGCCGGATGAAACGAAAAGTTTTTTGTCATTTCCGGTATAAGAAAGTATCATTCCGTTTTTAATGTCATATTCGGGATTGCCATCGTCATCAATAATGCTGTATGTAAGGTTATTCATTTCGGCATAGGCGGCAATAAAAGAATTATCTTTACAATGAATCTTCAGTTTATTGCAATATTCAAATATGTTTGAACCTATTTCAATCCTGTTGTCGCCCATAAATGTAACTGATTCAAGATTGTCACAATGATTAAATGCATCATTTCCGACTTTTACAACAGAGCTTGGGATAGTAATATTTTTCAATGTATTACAGCCCTTTACAAATCCATCCGGAATAGTCTTAACTGTATTTGCGATAATAATTTCTTCAAGCTCCGAGCCAAAAGCCAAGCTTACAGTAGCATTTATAGCATTATAATATATTTTTTTACAGCCAGAAAATGCGGCATAGCCAATATACGTTATATTTTGAGGAATTATAATACTTGTTAGATTTGTACAACCGTTGAATGCCAATCGCCCGATACTCGTCACATCATCTGGTATTATAATATTTGTAAATCCAATACAATTTCTGAACGCAGATTCTTCAATACTTGTTATACCATCGGGAAGCGTTATGCTCGTCAAGCCGGTACAGTCGTAGAATGCAGAATCGCAAATACTTGTTACGCTATCTGGTATTGTTATGCTTGTTAAACCAGTACAACCATAAAATGTATTATCCTCAATACTTGTTACCCCGTCCGGAATCGTTATGCTCGTTAAGCTAGTACAGCCGTAGAATGCATAATCACCGATATTTGTTACGCTGTCGGGAATCGTTATACTCGTTAAACAGGTGCAACCGTAAAAAGCATAACTACTAATATTTGTTATTCCATACTCAAGATTTATTTCTTTTATGCTTTCTTTGGATATATACCACGGGGTACCTTTATATTTATTCCAATCAAAGCTTTGCATTTTACCATTACCTTTTGTCAAGGTCACCTTTTCAATATTAGTACACATTTTAAAGGAAGTTATAGGACCGTCAATGGATAAATAAACCTCAGTCGAGCATGGCATTGTAAGCTCTTTTAAACCTGTACATCCTGAGAATGCAACTTCGCCGATATTTGTCACACTGTCAGGAATAGTTATACTTGTTAAACCGCTACATCCTGAAAAAGCACTTCCGCCAATACTTGTTACACTGTCAGGAATAGTTAAATTGCCTTTTCTCAGAGAAGAACAACCTAAAAGAAGTTGTTTTTTGCTGTCTGAATATACAAGTCCATTTTCAATATATCCGTTTATGGATTTTGCACCCCATGGTGATCCAGTTGCATTTCCGTAATATTCTATATTATTTATATTAGAAAATGCCCAATTACCTATATTTACTACATTGTCGGGAATTATAACACTTGTTAATCCGGTGCATCCGAAAAAAGCATTCTTACCAATACTTGTTATGCTGTCAGGAATTGTTATGTTCGTTAACCTGACGCAATCGTAAAATGCAGATTCACCAATACTTGTTACGCTGTTGGGTATTGTTACATCTGTTAATTCGATGCAACCCCAAAAAGTACCGCCTTCAATGCTTTTTACACCACTTGGAATTGTTACACATGCCAATTTGGTGCAACCATTGAACGCAGCAACGCCAATGATTTTTACACCGTTTGAAATCATTACTTTTGTTAATCTAGTACAGCCCTTGAATGCATAATAGCCAATACTTGTTACGCCATTTTCAATCACAACAGTTTTAATTAGAGCATTACTCTGAAAAGATGAATTAGTATTATACATGCTTCCGCTACCGCTGATTGTCAGTAAACCCGTATCCTTATCGAATGTCCAATATACATTTTCACCACACTGACCGGTCGGAGCAAGCTCCTTTTCTTCAGCCGATGATTTTGTCGAGAAATCAAGCCAATCAAAATTCAGCTTCAATCCCACAAATCCGCTCAGCGGTGCAGCGGTCAAAATAATTACCGCAACCAAAAAACTTGAAATTATCTTTTTAATATTATTCATAGCTTTTCCTCCAATTTCAAGAAATATCGACATAAAAATAAAAAGCACCGTACGCAGGGCGAACCTGCACATCAGTGCTTAAAATTTCCATTTGCACAATGTGTTTGTCTCCATACCCTCTGTATGGAAATATTTTACTGCATCATGTTCATTTTGTCAATATAATATATTGTTTATATGCTTTTCAAACAGCAAGAATTGAAATTCGTTAAAGCATT
>CAVGRW010000164.1:0-4902 GCA_963631735.1 Bacteroidaceae bacterium
CGTACGCCGGGGCCCATTGTTGTAGCAACAACGCAGCTTCTGATGTACTGACCCTTTGATGCAGCCGGCTTTGCCTTGTTGATAGCATCAAGGAGTGTCTTGTAGTTCTCCTGAAGCTTCTCAGCACCGAACGAAACCTTACCGATCGGGCAGTGGATAATGTTTGTCTTGTCAAGACGGTACTCGATCTTACCTGCCTTAGCCTCTTCAACAGCCTTAGCAACGTCAGGAGTAACTGTACCTGCCTTCGGTGACGGCATAAGACCACGGGGGCCGAGAACCTTACCGAGACGACCGACAAGACCCATCATGTTGGGAGCTGCGATAGCAACGTCGAAATCAAGGAAGCCTTCGCCCTGGATCTTAGCAACAAGATCCTCAGCGCCGACGATCTCTGCGCCTGCTGCTGCAGCTGCGTCTGCTGCATCGCCCTTAGCGAAAACAGCAACTCTAACCTTCTTACCTGTACCGTTCGGAAGAACGACAGCACCACGAACCTGCTGATCAGCGTGACGAGAGTCAACACCGAGACGAACGTGGATTTCAACAGTTTCATCAAACTTAGCGGAAGAAGTCTTGACTGCGAGATCAAGAGCCTCAGCCGGATCATAAAGCGTAGCTCTGTCAACGAGCTTTGCGCTCTCTAAATATTTCTTACCGTGTTTCATAAGATATTCCTCCCATTATAGTGGTTAAATCGGATTTTACCTCCCACGCGGGAGCATCAGTCTACAACAGTAACGCCCATGCTACGTGCAGTACCGGCGATCATTGACATTGCTGTTTCGATCGTTGCTGCATTCAAGTCAGGCATCTTCTGTTCAGCGATTTTTCTAACCTGCTCACTTGTGATTGTGGCAACCTTTGTCTTGTTAGGCACACCTGAACCGCTCTCGATTCCGCAAGCCTTCTTGATAAGAACTGCTGCGGGCGGTGTCTTTGTAACGAAAGTAAAAGTACGGTCTGCATAAACCGTGATAACAACGGGGATGATAAGACCTGCGTCGTTCTTTGTACGCTCGTTGAATTCTTTTGTGAATGCCATAATGTTAACGCCGTGCTGTCCGAGTGCCGGACCAACGGGCGGAGCCGGTGTTGCTTTGCCGGCAGGGATCTGAAGCTTAATAAAGCCTACTACCTTCTGAGCCATTTCTTGCACCTCCAAAATAATGTGGTTCGTCGGAGCAATTTAGTTGGAATTTTTGCTCCTCCCACAACGGAGCCGAAGCTCCATGCCCCATCGGGACATATAAATCAAGCCTTGCGGCTCAATTATCGTGTTTCATCAGTCGGAAATCGGTTCAACCTGATCAAGCTCAAGCTCAACCAGCGTCTCCTTACCGAACAATGCGGAAACCGTAACCTTGACCTTATTGTTGTCAAGATCAATTTCCTCTACCTTACCGGTGAAGCCCTCAAAGATTTCATCGGTGATGTTGACTGTGTCGCCAACCTCATACTTGACTTCAACGACCTTCTTCTCAACGCCGAGTCTGTAAACCTCTTCCTCAGTCAGGGGAATGGGCTTGCCCTCGGGACCTACGAAGCCCGTCGCACCTCTTGTGTTGCGGATAACGAGCCATGCTTCGTCGCTGATTTTCGGCATATCGTTTTCATCAAGGAAAGTTGCAATTTTAACCATAACGTAACCCGGGAAGATTTTACGCTCAACCTCGCGGGTCTTACCGTCCTCACGAACCTCGACGACGGTTTCGGTAGGAATCTTGACCTCAAAGATCTCATCCTGCATTTTGCGGTTTTCGGCAGCTTTCAAAACGTTTGTGGCTACTTTGTTTTCGTAGCCCGAGTAGGTATGAACAACATACCATCTGGCATCATTTGACATTGCCGTTCCTCCGTCTCGCTGAAATTATTGAGCCGCTGTAGTGCTGCTGTCGGTCACTATGTTGATTCCCGCCGTTGTTGTTTCCGTTTCGGAAGCGGTAGTGGTTTCGGCAACAGTTGTGGTCGTGCGGTTCTCTGCGACAGTACGAAGTCCGCTGATACCCTTAGTCAGTCCGAGGTCAACAAGGAATACGAGTACGCCGACGATTGCTATGCAAACGATGGTAACAACTGTTCCCTTGAGGACTTCCTTTGCGCCGGGCCATGTGATCTTCTTGAGATCGCCCTTGCTGTTCTTGAAGAAATTCTTTATGGCTTTGCCCATACGCACGAAAACATTGGGCTTATTATTCGGCTTCTTTGAAGTCTTTTCTTTTTCAGCCTTTGCGATTTTCTTTGCAGCTTCGGAACTCTCTTTTTTTGCCATAACAGTTCTCCTTCCGGCTTACTTCGTCTCTTTGTGGAGAGTATGCTTCTTGCAGAATCTGCAATACTTGTTCATCTCCAACCTGTCGGGTGTGTTTTTCTTGTTTTTCATTGTGTCGTAATTGCGCTGCTTACATTCTGTGCAAGCGAGTGTAACCTTAACTCTCATTTCGGCACCTCCATTTAACCGGTTTGTCCGGGATTTTAAGCCTCCCTCGTACGGGAACCTACACCCTGTAAGTTCCTAAAAGAGGGCACAAAAAAAGAACCCTCTTTAAAGAGGTACAGTTATTCTATCACAATACGCAAGTATTGTCAAGCAAATTTTGCTTATTATAATGTAAAACGGCAATTATTTTTGCATGTATCAATATGTAGCGGTAGCTGAGATTTCAAACCACTAACTGCGACACGGAGAAGTGACGCAGTTAGCAATTTTCATGGATTTATTATACTATTTATATATTAAATTGTCAATTAAAGGTCGTCTGCGTCCTGCTGCGGCTTGACGGTTTCCATTGAGTTGCCCGTGTAGCTGCCGAGAACATCGGTGTCACTGCCTGCCTCCCAGTCATTGACGATTGACTGAACAAGCGGCGAAAGCTTCAATTTTTTCTTCTTTTTGTGTTCTTTCTCATCCATTAAAATCACCTCCCACAATAATATTTGCAGAAAGCGCAGGTTTATTGACACGAAAACAAAAAAGATGTATGATATACGAAGACAATACCATGCAAAAAATAAACACATGAGGTATAAAAATGAAGCTTTATAAAAAGATTGGAATTTTAATGCTTTGCGCCGTGATGATTTTCTCTCTTGCGGCGTGCAACCCGGGGGAAGGAATTCCTTTTTTGTCAACAAAAAGCAAAACAACCCTGCCCGATAACACCGTGACGGTCACGTTCCCCGAGGGATATACGATAGTTCAAATCGCACAGAAGCTGGAGCAGAGCAAGGTATGCTCGGCGCAGGCGTTCCTTGAGGCTTGCAAGAAGCCTGTCGCAGGAATTGAGATTGACAATGCGGACGACAGAGTTTTCCTTCTGGAGGGATATATTTTCCCCGACACATACGAATTTTATCTTGAATCCGATGCGCAGTCGGTTGTTGACAAATTTATTGAAAATTACAATTCAAAGATAACCGATGAAATGAAGCAGAGAGCGAAAACTCTCGGCTACACGATGGATCAGATGATGACGCTCGCTTCCGTAATTCAAAAGGAGTGCGATGCCGATATTGACGAGTGCGCCAATGTTTCGTCCGTTTTCCATAACAGGCTCAAGGATCCTGCATCGTTCCCGAAGCTTGAAAGCGACGTTACAACATTTTATGTTTCGCAGAACCTTAAAGATGTTCTCGGCTATCAGGACGGAGTTGCGCTTGAAAACCAGAACGACGAAGTGAAGAAATACATGGAGCTTTACAGCACATATTATCGCTCGGGTCTGCCCGTCGGTCCGATCTGCAACCCGGGATTGAAAGCGATAAACGCTGCGCTTCATCCTGCCGATACGGATTATGTTTTCTTCTTGACTGACGCAAGCGGCGAGCATTTCTACTATGCGGCGACGATCGCCGAGCACAATGCCAACGGTGTAAAAGCCGGACTGTTTTAATTGAAAATGATTTATTTTTTTGATGATTATGAGAATTTTTCTGCCGAAAATTTTTTGAAATTTCTCCCGAAAAACCGACAGGAAAAATTCAACAGACTTAAAAGAAAAATCGACCGAGAAAACTGCGTTGTCGCTTATCTTTTGCTTCGCTTTGCGCTGAAAGAAAACGGAATTGAAGATTTTGAAATTGTTGTCAGCGAGAACGGAAAGCCATTTTTGAAAGGCGGCGAAATGTTTTTTAACATCAGCCATTGCGCCGAGGGAGTGGCGGTTGCGCTTGATACAGCGCCCGTCGGAATTGATGTTCAGGAGATCGGCGGCTTTAACGAAAAGGTCGCAAACAGATTTTTCGACGAGAGCGAGAACGAAAAAATAAACGCTTCACCCGATAAGGCAAAAGCGTTTACGAGAATATGGACGCTCAAAGAAAGCGCAATAAAATGCGAGGGAAAGTCGCTCGCAAATCTCGGCGAATTTTCTTTCGGAGATTACGAAAAATTTTTTGAAAAATATGAGAAAAAGTTTTCGTGTTTAAGCGAAAAAAATGTTTTGATTTCCGTCTGCGGAAACAGATATTATGATGAAATAAAAATTGTTAAAACGGAGGACTTCATATGAAGATTTTATTTCAGGGTGACAGCATAACGGATGCCGACCGTGACCGTGAAGATCCGCACAATCTCGGTAACGGATACCCGAAGGATGCGGCAAGGTTTTTGAAAGAAAAATTTCCTGAGGTTGATTTTGAATTTATTGATCTCGGAATAAGCGGCAATCAGACGATTGACCTCGTGAACAGATTGCAGTCGGATTTTATCGACATTCAGCCCGATATTGTTTCGATTCTCATCGGTGTCAACGACACATGGCACAGAGCCGATGCGAGAGAGTGGCTCGATCATGTCGAGTTTGAAAAGAGATATCGCACGGTTCTTGATGCGATCAAGACAAAGACAAATGCGAAAATCGTTATGATGGAGCAGTTCCTGCTTCCTGCCGAGGATAAGCT
>CAVGRW010000165.1:0-4805 GCA_963631735.1 Bacteroidaceae bacterium
TCCTATTCGCCTATGGGCGGCAGTGTCTAATATAAATTCATGCACCATGTGTGTAAATCTACAATGAAGGAGAAATTGGTGATTACAATGAATAAGATTGCAAAAATCCTGTCAGTTGTTCTTTCCGTTTCTTTAGTTATCGGCGTTACTGTTGCAATGCTTGTTTCTGCATTCGCAGTTACAGCTCCGAAGTTCTCTCTCAGCGTTGCTGAGGAAACAAAGGATTCTGTAAAGCTTGCTCTCAGTCTTGAGTCGGGCAGCATCACAAGCTGCGGCATTAAGGTTAAGGCTGCAGATTGGAACAATCCGAACAAGACGACCGGTTTGACTATCAAGAGCGTAGAAAGAGGCCAGGCTTACAGAGACTTCGCAACTGCTCACGAGAACGATAAGGTTCCCCCGATTATTGTTATCAATTCCGATAACGGTTTCGGTGAGGCTGCTTTTGCTTCAACAGAAGCATATGCAGAAAAGGGCGTTATGCTCTACTTCACTTTTGCAAAGGGTAACTCCGCAAAGGCAAAGATCGATTCAAGTGATATCGTTGTTGAGTTCGATGGCACTGTAGACGGAAATAATAATGCTGTTACACCGACTCTTGACAACAAGATTCCGGCTCCGGCAACAACTACAACTACAACGACAACCAAGAAGGCCGATGTTACTACAACAACAACCAAGAAGGCTGATGTTACAACAACGACAACCAAGAAGGCTGACGTTACAACAACGACAACCAAGAAGGCTGATGTTACAACAACAACGACCAAGAAGGCTGACGATACTACAACAACTAAGGCTGCCGAAGATGTTACAACAACAACTAAGGCCGCTGAGGACGTTACAACAACAACAAAGGCTGTTGATGACGTTACAACAAAGGCTGCCGATGACGATGTTACAACATCAACAAAGACAGACGATGTTGCTACAACTGCTCCGGCAGCAGACACAACAACAGCCGGTTCAAACGGTGATGTTGTTAACCCCGAGACAGGTGATCGTCTCACTGCTTCAGCAGCAGTAGTTGCACTTCTCGCTATCAGCGGTGCAGCAGTAGTTGCACTTCGCAAGAAGGAAGACTAATTTAAGAATTTAGGATTTATTCCGGATAAATCCTAACAGGAATTCTAAACGCCCCCACACAAGCCTATGGGCGTACGGCTTGTGTGGTTTTTCTTTTTTTGAGGTTCATTTTGAACCTCTTTTTTATTTTATGTGAGATTTGGCAGAGTATTACACTTCCTCATAATAATCGGAGAAAAATTCTCATTTAATTCATTTATACATTTTGCAGGCACAAGAATCGGCTTATACAGATTCCTCAGGTGAGGGTTATGATTTTATATAAACAAGCCAAAATAAAACGGGCAACCTTTTTGGTTACCCGTTAAATTATATTATTAACTTTATTTAATCCACTCTCTGACTCGCAGGGGGATGCCCATGTCATCTGCGATTTTCTGACATTCGGCGATTTCTTCCTTGCTTATGACGTCAACAACCGTGAACTTTATCTTTGGGATATACTTTTTACAATCCTCGGCGAATTTCAGCAGGGCGGGGAATGCGTCCTCGCCGAAGCGTGAACGGCTGACCTCCTGATAGCGCTTTGCATTCGGAGCGTTAAGACTGATTGAAATTGAGTCCACAACACCTTCAAGAAGCTTTGCTGTTTCCTTACCGTTGATAAGGTCGCTGAGTCCGTTTGAATTAAGACGAATTTTAAGTCCGTACTTTTCCTTGAGATACTTGGCGCTTGCGATGAGATTGTCGAGCGCCTGCGTCGGTTCGCCGTAGCCGCAGAATACGACCTCTGAATACGGCGAGAAATCAAACTTGTTGATTTCTTCCTCAATTTCCTCAAGTGTCGGATCCTTCTTTAACCAAAGCGATTCGGCAGAGCCGAGTCCGTCACCGTTGCTTCTGATGCAAAAAACACAGGAGCAGGGACATTTGTTGGTTATGTTCATATAAACGCTGTTGCCATAGGTGTAAACAATATCAGCCATGATTTAAATCTTCCTTATTCTGTCTTTGATTTTTACCTTGTCAAGTGCCGCGGAAAGCACGATGTAAAGAATTCCGCTTGAACCTGCCTGAATGGCGTTGCCGGGGAGAGTGTTAAGTGCGCTGACCCATGACGGAACGCTGAAAAGATACTCGGTAAAGCCGACCGGAGCGGAGAGCGCAAGAATGATGACCTCTGCGACGTAGTAGCCTGCCATTGTGATAAATGCAGCTACGAAAACGGCAATTATGTTTCTCTTGCAAAGGAGCGTCTTTGCCGTGTGGGTGAAGCAGAGTACCAAAAGTGCTTTAATTATAAAGGTCGGAATGATGTACATTGTGTAGCCGCCGACTGCGTCCGAAAGCGCTGCGCCGATACCTGCCGAAAGTGCGGCAAGCGGAGTCGGGAGAAGACTTGCACAGAGATAGATCATCGAATCGCCGATGTGCATGTATCCGTTAACGCTCGGAATTTTGACATAGTATGTCAAAACGGTGGTCAGTGCCGCAAAAAGTGCCGCTAAGACGACTTGATTAAGCTTGAATTTACTCTCTTTTTTCATAATATTACCCTCCAATTATGATATGCGAAATATTATAATCAGTCAATATTGCAAAATCAACAAAAAAACTAATCTTTACTTATACAAAGTTACTAAAGATACAACGGTTGAAAAAAGCTTTGTTTTATGTTATACTTGCTATATAGAGCCTATGCAATAAATATAACATATTTATGTGGTAGGTTGATGAACGGAGGTCATTTTTATGAAGAAATTTATTTC
Source organism: Bacteroidaceae bacterium (assembly GCA_963631735.1). GTDB lineage: Bacteria > Bacillota > Clostridia > Oscillospirales > Acutalibacteraceae > CAG-488. Next base: position 2,796 of record CAVGRW010000165.1, read on the forward strand.
AATTATAATTGCCGCAGTGATGGCATTTTGCCTGTGCCTGCCTGCTTTTGCGGCGCAGAGCGCAGCCTTTGCGGTCAACGTTGTCTCTGAGGACAATACAAAAGCCGTTGTTTCGATTGATTATGAGGGCGGTACGGCTTTTAATTGTCTTGACTTTGAGGTAACTCTTTCAAGCAAGGTCAGCGTTGAAAAAAGTGCGAACGGTGCAGGTCTCAGAAACTTTAAGATTTATGCCGAGGACAATGAAAACGGCGTTGTATTGACAAGCTTCAATAAGGATGCAAACCCGATGATGTTCACATTTGCATCAATAACAGGCTTCAAGGCTGTGAACGGCAAGGATCTTCTTGTACTCACACTGAAGAAAACATCGTATGCAAAGCTGACGGAGAATGACGTTAAGCTCAAGGTAACGAACTGCGGAATCAGCGGAGCGACCGCAAGCGAGGTTATCTCGGTAAACGCGCAGGTTATCCAGATCGGCGGCTCATCAACGGTTAAGACCTCTGCGGCGCCGGGTCAGGCGGGTACAGCCGTTGACAAGACAAACGCTTCGGTAAGAACTACCACGACCTCGACGGTTACGACCACTGCCGACAGCTCAGAGCTCAGCGCAGAGTCAACCACGCCTGTTACCGAATCAACATCGGACAAGAACGGCGAAAATACCGACACAAAGACAACCGATAAAAAGAAGATAGTAATTGTCGGTGCGGCGGCGTTGATCGTGCTTGCAATTATCGTTGTCGGCGTTGTTGTTATTGCAAAGAAGTATAAAAAAGAGGACGCCGAATAATGAAATTTTTTGAAAGTAATCTCACATTCAGACCTTGTGCGGACGAGCCGATTTACGATTGCCGTGAAAACTGCGAAATGGCGATTTATCGCTCGGCGGATATTGATGAAGTCAACGCTTGGCTCGAAAAGCTTAGCGAAAACGGCTTTGAAGTAATAAGAAAAAATGAAATAGACGGAAACCGTTTTACTATGCTCGAAAAGGACGGCGTGCACATAACGGCATATTATACGCCCTGCGACAGCTCGCTCAGAGTGACGGCAGGGGAGAACCCTGTTCCCGACGACGGTGAGCCTGTGTGCGACGGCGACTGCGAAACCGTGTTCTACGGCTTTGAGAACGACCACACATATATCGACTGCGGAATGTGCCTGCTTATTCAATGCCCCGACTACAGCTTTTTTGTTGTGGACAGCGGACATTATTTCCAATTTAACGATAATGACAGAATTCATAAATTCATGCGTGACAGAACGCCGAAGGACAGAAAAATCATTGTCAACGGCTGGTTTATTTCTCATGCCCATTCCGATCATATCTCTAAAATGATGGATTTTCTTCGCTATAACTGTGACGATGTTATTATCGAGGGCTTCTATTCAAATCTTATCGACCCCAAATATGATGTTGATAATGAATGGGATATTGAGGAGGTTCTCCTCTCTCAAAAGCTTTTCAGACAGCTTGATGCGCTTTCGATTCCGCAGTACAAGCTCCATTCGGGTATGCACTTCACGGTGAGAAATCTCAGCTTCAACGTGCTTTGCACCCATGAGGATATTTTCCCCGAGAAGATGCCCGATTATAACGATTCATCGTGCGCCTTGATGATGAGCGTCGGCGGAACGAAGGTGTTTATCCCCGGCGACTGCTCCGCCCTTGCAAGCAAGGTGCTTGAAGCACGCTATAATAATGAGCTGAAATGCGACGTTGTTCAGGTCGCACATCACGGACATTCGGGGCTTTCGACACATGCGTATGAGCTTATCGCCGCAAAGGTTGCCGTGTTCCCGATAACGAGAATTATGTTTGACGAGGAATATCCCAAGCAGGAGGCGAACAGGCGGCTCATCGAGCTTGCCGAGAAGCATTACATAACCTCGGACGGCACGGTTTGTATTCCGCTCCCGCTTGATATTGACAAAATCACGACCCTGCCCGACGAGACCTTTGAGGATTTCGCAAAGATAAAAAATCAGTGGGGCTATACCTAT
>CAVGRW010000166.1:0-4780 GCA_963631735.1 Bacteroidaceae bacterium
TCGGAAGGGTTAATTTAATTTTCATCAAACTATTTATAAAACCCCTCAGTCAGCTACGCTGACAGCTCCCCTAAAGGGGCGCCCATGTCTGTAGGAACAATTACACTTTATATTGAACAGAATGTAACCATAAAAACACGGACTGTCGAAATTGTGACAGTCCGTATTTTTCAGGCATTGACCATATCGTGATGATGAGCTTTTGTTTTGTAGGAGGAAATACCGAGTATGGTCTCGCCGTCTATCTGCAAGGGCGTCGGGCGGTCAAATTCAACAGTGATCTCCCTGCCCTCGAGAATGGCTATATTATTTTTATGCTTAACGTGTTCGCCCTTGAATATCGACGGGAACACCATGAGCGCCTTGAGCTTGCCGAGATTGTGATAAACCATGACGGAAAGCTTTCCGCTCGTTCTGTCCTGATTCGGAGTCGGCATCATTCCGCCGCCGTAGAATTTTCCGTTCATCGTCGGCGCAAGCCAAACTCTTTTGAATTTGTGCTTCACTCCGTCAACCGTAACGGTTGCACTCGTCGGCTTATAGTGAAAAAGCAAGCCCTTGATCGCAATCGCAGTGTAATTTATACTGCCCTCGGTCGTCTCCCTGAGCTTATCGCCCACCTCGCAGCAATAGCCGTCGATTCCGTAGCCTATGCCGTTAAGGAAACGGTATGTCTTACCGTTGACGGTAACCTCGGGCAAATCCTTCAAATATTTTGTTATATTGAACGGCTTGTCGCCGTATTTATGACCAAGCTCGTGAGCGAAGTCGTTGCCCGAGCCCATCGGAAAATAATAAACCTCGTTCTTCTCCGAGTAATCATACGGAAGATTGATGAAGCGATTCAGCGTTCCGTCGCCGCCGCACACGATGAGAATATCCCCCTTTTGCATCTCGGGAAGAACATCGCTGTAGGTTTCCGGCTTCGTCATATCACAATACACAATTTCGCCATCAAGCATATCCTCGATCATTTCTATATCGGTGCCGCACCTTTTGTTGCCTGCCAAAGGATTATAAAGAACATAGTTTTTTGACATTTATATCACTCCGCGGTTGTTTATAATTTATTTCATTTTGATTATAAACCGCAAATTGCAACTTAATGTCAACTTAACTTCAACTTTTGTTGAAGTTTGTCGAATAAGGTCAAATAAAACAGACTGTCACATTTAAATGACTGCTATCACATTTAGCGCAGACCATAGAGAAAATTATTTTATATAAACAAAAGCTATAACTCACATTCTGTCAGTTAATTTAATAACAAAATGTGAATTATAGCCTTTTTGCTCTTTGGTCTGCGCTAAATGTATGGCAGTCCACATATTTTTATGCTCTTTTTCGTTTTAACTTTACCGTGAATTTACATCCGCCGTCAATGTTTTCGGCAAAAATTTCGCCGTCCTCAAGCGTCATGATTCGGCTGACAAGTGCAAGTCCGAGTCCGTTGCCCTCCTGCTTATGAGAGCTGTCCGCCTGATAGAATTTTTCAAAAATGTGCTTCTTCGCTTCGTCGGAAATTCCCTCGCCGTGATCCTCAATCGTAAACACGATTTTTTCCATCTCATTTTTGAGTCGGATTATTATTGTGTCGCCCCGAGGGCTGAACTTTATCGCATTGCTCAAAAGATTATCCCAAACGTGAAGCATGAGTTTTTCGTTGCCGTAATACCTTATGCTCGAAAGGTCGGCGTCGATTTCAATGTCCTTCTCCTCCCACAGATTTTCCATTCCGACGATTGAACAGCGTATTTGCTCATCGAGCGAAAATTCGGTCTGATCCGTGGGAATAGATCGGTTTTCAATCTTTGAAAGCAATAAAATACTTCCTATCAGTGTCGAAAGCCGCTGAGTGCTGACAATAATTCCGTCAACGTATTTCTTTTCTTCCTCATTAAGATTTTCGCAGTCCTGCAAAAGCATTGCATAGCCCTCAACGGCGTTGATCGGCGTTTTGAATTCATGCGATACATTGGAAACAAAGTCGCCTTGGATTATCTCGATTGAGCCGAGCTCATGCGCCATCATATTAAAGCCCGAATAGACCTCACGAATTTCTTTAAGGCGTGATTTTGTCTGCAAGCGAACGGAAAAATCACCGTCGGCTACCTTTTCCATTGCCTTGACCAGCTGCTTTATCGGGTCAAAGAACCAGTTGGAAATTATACCCGTTATGCCGAAGCATATTATCAGTCCAAGCACAAAAACGGCAATTGACAGAGGCAGACGCCACTCCGAGGTCAGCACGTTTTTCAGAAGCATTTCCGCTCCGAACGAAATCAGGATACAAACTATCAGCTCTGCGGCAACAATGAGCGTCAGCCTCATTCTCAGACCGAATATCTGATCCTTTTGGCTACGTATTTCTTCAAAAATTTCTCTGCTTTTCATAGCTTGACCACCTTGTAACCGACACCTCGGATGGTAACGATTTTAAAATCCTTGCTGTCACGGAATCTGTCTCTGAGTCTGCCGATGTGCACATCGACTGTGTGAGTATCTGACTCGTTTTCATAGCCCCAAATCTCGTCCATGAGCTGATTTCTCGTAAAAATCTTGCCGGGATAGGCGGACATTTTGTAAAGTATCATAAACTCCTTCTGCGGCAGGACAAAGCTGTCTTTCTCGGTCGTGACCGTCAGCGAATCAAGCTCCATAACGGTCGAGCCTATCGTTTGACGGCGCTCATTTATCATCTGAGCTCGGCGAAGCAAGGCACCGACACGAAGCACCATTTCATTGACATTGACGGGCTTTATCATATAATCGTCCGTGCCCGAAATAAATCCTCGGCGCATATCGTCGAAGGCGTCTTTGGCGGTAATCATCATGACGGGAATGTGATTGTCGCTTTCACGAAGCTGATGAACCAGCTCGTAGCCGTCCATTACAGGCATCATTATGTCGGAAATAATAAGGTCAAAATAGTCTTTATCAAGCTCGTCAAGAGCCTCCTGACCGTTTGAAACGCCTTTAACATAATAGCCGTTCTTGCTCAGCACATGAGAGAAAAGACGGCAAAGCTCCGTATCGTCCTCTGCAATCAGAATTTTAAACATGTTAAATCCTCCAAAATATGATGAAGTTTGATTCATTTTAGCATATTATCAAATAAATTTCCAGCATTTCGGATTTTGAACATACAAAAATGAGTATTTGTAAAGAAAAACACCCCGAAAGACGAGCCTTCAAGGTGCAAAAATCATATTATGTTTTTGTAAACAAGCCAAGCAATCAGTGCGATCCACGCAAAGAGAATCAGCGGAACGCCGAATTTGAAGTACCATTTTCGTGTTTTGTGGTGAAAGACGTGCATGGCAATAAGCCCGCCGAGCGAACCGCCGAGAAGTGACAAGATAAACAGTGTCAGCTCGCTGATACGGAATTTGCCGTCAATCGCCTTTTTCTTGTCGATACCGAACACGGCAAAGGTTATTATGTTGATTATAATCAGCCATAAGTAAAGATATTTCATTGTGGGGTACCTTTGTTCTTTAATAATACTACTGCTGAAACAGCCAATTCAAGAATCAGCGATATTCCGATAAAATAGCTCAAATCAAGTATCAGCATTAACCCGTCCGCATTGTTTGCTTCACGGAAATCAATTAAACTGTGCGGAATTAAAATCATCAGCAAAGTTATAACGGCTAAGCCGAGAATAAATGACAAAAGGTTTATCAAAAAGAAAATCGAAATTGATTTAAAGCTTTTCTCCTTGCGTGCAATAAAGAAATAAACAGCAGCGAACGGAATCGCCGCCAAGACGGGAAAGAAAAGCTCTTGCAAAATCGAAAGATTACTTGCAAATGATGAAAGATAAAGCTCAAAAAGAACAGTTATCACAATGCCTTTTATAAAGCCGTACGGTATGGCTTTTAAGATGTTTCTTTTCATTTTTTCCTCCGTTTTTTACGTTCTCGGTTGCACTTCGTGACCGAACTTTAAATTCCCACCACCGCAAGCAAAAAGATAGTACGAAGAGTCAGATGACATAAAAAACATTTTTACTTGACGCAGAAGCTTCGTGGCCTCCCTCTTGAGGGAGGTGGCACGACGAAGTCGTGACGGAAGGAGTTTAAGTCTGATAAAACTCCACTCCCTCAGTCAGCTGCGCTGACAGCTCCCCCGGAGGAGGAGCCCACGCTCAAAACGAATTTCATCAAATTCTTTACAAAACCCCTCAGTCACAGACAAGCTGTGACAGCTCCCCTACAGGGGAGCCAAGGATAGGTTTCATCTAATCTTAGGTCGATGTGGGCATCGACCCCTACGAATAGTTCCTTTAAAAAGCAAGAGCCGAGCTATTTGGGATGCAGAAGTCGGCTTCTTCCGACGTAGGCGTATGTTTATACGTCATAAAAAAAGTAAGGGTCGAGCTATTTTGGATGAAGAAGGCATTTCCTCTCATTGACGGCGTATGCTTATAAAAAAGTATAAAAATGAGCTGTGCTAATTTGGATGAAGAATTCGTTTTCTTCGGCTGTAGGCGTATTCTTATACGTCATATATCAAAGAAAAAGTAAGGGTCGAGCTATTTCGGATGAAGAAGGCATTTTCTCTCATTGACGGCGTATGCTTATAAAAAATATAAAAAATGAGCTGTGCTAATTTGGATGAAGAATCCGTTTTCTTCGGCTGTAGGCGTATTCTTATACGTCATAAATCAAAGAAAAAGTAAGGGTCGAGCTATTTTGTATGAAGAAGGCATTTTCTCTCAGCGACGGCGTATGCTTATACGCCGAGATGAGAAAAATGACTTATTCGCCAAAAGAGC
>CAVGRW010000167.1:0-4773 GCA_963631735.1 Bacteroidaceae bacterium
CCCGTCAATGTTGACTTTACAATTAAATGTGATACAATAATAGCGTTAATTAAATGAATGTTATATTTATTCGGGAGGATTAAAATGCAAAAGTTAAAATTCATCTTAACTCTGCTTATCGGCAAGGGGCTCATGCTCTTTTCAAACATCTTTGCCAAGGGCAGAGGAACCAATATGCCCGGTGCAAAGGCAAACGCACTTATGCCCGATTTTATCGGTCATTTCACGGGAATTGACCCTGAAAAGGTTATTTTCATCACAGGCACAAACGGCAAATCCACAGCCAACAACATGATAGTTCACGCACTCAGAGATTCGGGCAGAACGGTTTGCTCAAACCTTGAGGGCGCCAACATGATAGGCGGTATCGCAACCGCTCTCATCCGCAATTCAACTCTTACAGGTAAGGTCACAACAGAATTCTTCTCATTCGAGATTGACGAGCGTTCGCTTGCCGGAATTTACAAGTATATACCGGCAAAAAAGGTCTGCATAACCAATCTTCAGAAGGATCAGGTCCAGCGTAACGGCGAGCCCGATTACATCGTTCAGAAGTTCCGCAAGGTGTTTAACAACGATATGACATTTTTCCTCAACGACGGCGAGCCGAGATCGAAGTCCTTCGAGGATTTTTCCGACAAGGTTTATTACTACGGCGTTGACAAAACTCAGTATTCATTCGTTAAGGACAAGTTCTATGACGTAACAATGCCCTGCCCGAAGTGCAACGACAAGATTATTTTTGATTATTACAATGTTGATAACGTCGGTAAGTTCCACTGTGCAGGCTGTGACTTCTCCTCGGAAGATAAAGTTGATTTCTACGCTCAGAACGTTGACTTTTCCGAATGTAGCTTCGACTGCAACGGCTATCGCTTCACCGTAACGAATAAGGAGCCGTTCTATATCTTTAACTATGCGCTTTGCATTGCCGTATGCACAAAGCTCGGCATGACTAACGAGGAGCTTCAAAAGAGCTTTTCAAACTTCAAGAACATCAGCGGCCGTATGGAAACGCTCAAGTACAAGACCAAGACGCTCAAATATATCAGAATCAAGCAGGAAAATCCCGAAACTCTCCAGACTGCGCTCGACTATATCGCAAAGGACGAGTCGCCGAAAATTCTTCTCATGGGTCTCGAGGAGCTCAAGGACTTCGATCCCTACTACACCAACACATTCTACGCTTTTGACGTTGACTTTGAGTCGCTCAAGAAGAACAACATCAAGCATTACATCTGCTTCTCCGAGGCTGTCGCATACGATACCGCAAACAGAATGATCTACGCAGGTATCGACAGAAACGACATCTCAATTCTCCCGAACGACAGCGACGAAGCAATTCTCAAGGAGCTTGACAAATTCGACGTTGACAACGTTTACCTTATCACATGGCTCAAGAAATATCATGAGCTCGAAAAATCTACAAAGCAGTACGGAGGTAACGAATGATGAACACATTGAATATTACTTGGCTTTATCCCGACCTGCTTAACCTCCACGGCGACCGCGGAAACCTCATGGCATTTGAGCGTGTCGGCAAGGCGATGGGTCTTGACGTTAAAATTAACCGCATCGACACCTTCGCTCAGGAGATTGATTTTGATAATTCGGACATTATTTTCATGAACGCAGGCGAAATCAAAACCGCCGAGTCTATCGTGAAGAACATCAAAAAATACGGTGACGCAATTTATAAATTCGCCGAAAGCGGAAAGCCGATCATCGCAATCGGAACAACGGGCATGGTTCTCATCAAGTCCACAAAAAGATGCGACGGCTCGGTTGTCGAGGGTCTCGGACTTCTTGACGCAACGGCTGTTGAGCGTAATGAGATTTACGGCGACGACCTGCAATTCTCACTCTGCGAGGACAAGAGCTTTGAAATCATGGCGGTTCAGATCCACCTCGTTGATTTCTTCCTCAACGACCCGTCAATTGCACTCGGCAAGCTCATTTACGGCAAGGGCAACAACGACAAGGATCAGACCGAGGGCGCAAAGTACAAGAACGTTATTTTCACCAATGCGCTCGGTCCCGTATTCGTAAAAAATCCGTGGTACACGGAGAAGATAATCAACGAGGCTCTCAAGGCAAAGGGCTGCGAGCCGTGCAAGCCGCTCGATGAAAGCTTCTTTGAAATTGAACGCAATTCGTTCAAAACAGTAAGACGTTTTATAGATCAGAAAACGGAGTAAAAATATGTTTCCATGTATCGAGATAAGACCCGACGGAATACTTCACAATCTTAAAATAATGAAACAGCAGTGCGCCGAGAACGGAATGTCGCTCTCGGTTGTTACCAAGATGCTTGTCGGCTACGAGCCGCTTGTCCGCTACCTCGTTGAGGAGGGCGCCATAAAAGCAATTTGCGATTCCAGAGTTGAAAACTTCATGGAATTTGTCGATATCAAGGCTGAAAAATGGCTGATTCGCTCCCCTATGCTTTTGCAGATACATGACGTTGTGAAATTCACCGACGTCAGCCTTAACAGCGAGCTTGAGGTGCTCCGTGCACTGAATGATGAGGCTAATAAGCAGAACAAGCGCCACAAGGTCATTCTTATGTATGAATGTGGCGATCTGCGTGACGGCTGCTACACGGACGAGCTCAAAGCCCTTGCAGGCAAGGTTCTCAAAATGCCGAACCTTGAGCTTTACGGCGTAGGAACAAACCTCAGCTGCGTTAACGAGGTGCTCCCGAGCGAAAAAAATATGTCTCTTTTCGAGAACGCAGTCAATGCAGTGCAAGAGGAATACGGCGTTAAGCTTCCGATAGTCTCGGGCGGTGCGTCCAGCTCAATTAAAATGCTCTTTGACGGCAAGCTCCCGAAGGTCATCAACAATATGCGAATGGGCGAGTCGATTTTCCTCGGCAACATTCCCGTTTACGACGTTCCCTTTGACGGAGCGAGGGAGGATAATTTCATTCTCAAAGCCGAGGTTATCGAGCTGAAGGAAAAGCCGAGCGTTCCCGAAACGCTTCCGCAGGACTGTGACAGGCTGATGAAGCGTGCAATCGTGGCGGTCGGCAAGCAGGATATCTATCTGCCGGGACTTATCTGTGCAGACAAGCGAATGAAAATTGTCGGCGGCAGCAGCGACCACGTTGTGCTTGACGTAACCGACTGCGGCGGCGATTACAAGGTCGGCTCGGTCGTGGATTTCAAAATGACCTACAACTGCCTGCTCAACGCAATGACATCGAAGTATGTTGAAAAAAATATATTGAAATAAAACAGGCTGTGGCAAATAAAAATGTCACAGCCTGTTTTCTATTCACTTTCTGCTTTTCTTTATTCCGCAGCCGATAAGAATTATTCCGACGGCGGCACATGTGACCAACACTGTCAGCAGTACATTTCCGTTAGTGTATGTCGCCCAGTCAGACAAGTTGATTGCCATATCCGCCGGTACATCATAAACCAAGCCTACAAAATAGTTTGCAAGGAAAGCATAAATACCGAATATAACCGTACAAATTCCGCCTTTTATCAGACCATCAAGTCTGAGACTGACAATAAGACCCGTTATCAGCAACGGGCAGAAACAATACAGCACCGTCAGCTCCGCATTGCGTAAATTGATCGGTGTAAGAATTTGAACCGTCGCAACGAGAATAATTGTCAGCACCATATCGGCAGCAAAGCTTAAAAATGTTTTATGTGTTGATACAAATCCGCTACTTGAATATTTTTTCAAAATAATCGGCAGAAAGACAACAACATATCCAAGCAATATCCCCATGACCGCTGTCGGAACCCATGTGATGTTCTTTGTCGCGATTCCGCATACAACAAGCAACAATATAACACCTATTGCCGATGAAGCCAGATAGGCGGGCAGCTTCTGATTTCCAAAAAATTTTGTAACCGACGGGAAGAAAAGGAATGCACAAAGAAGACTCGCAAGAACTATCAGCAATGTTGTGAACGGCATTGCCCCTGCAATCGTGCATATTGAGCAGATAAAAACGGTAAGCAAATACGCCGATGTCGGAATCCAAAACGTAAGCTTTTGAATTCTCTCATATTTTGCCGACTGCTTTTTCATCTGACGGTATGTCGTGTCGTCAGAAGCCGTTATAAGCTCCTTTTCACTTATATTCAGCACACGGCAAATATCGGAAATCATCGTGATATCGGGATAGTTGACTCCCCTCTCCCATTTAGAAACAGCCGACTCGGTCACGAAAAGCTGTTCGGCAAATTGCTTTTGAGAAAGCCCCGTTTCCTCCCTTTTGGCTCGGATAAACTTTCCGAGCATATTTTTCTCTATCATAAGATCAATCCTTTCGACAAGTTAAAGCTGACAGCCGAAAATCAAACCCGACGGACGGCGCCTGTTCGCCGAGGTATTTTCAGGCTTTCACCTTGCCGTAATTCTACGCCCTCGGCTCAAAAAAGTCAATGGACTCTCAGTCAAGTGACGTACCTGCGACGTTTCGGCGCAAAATTTCTTTGATAAAATAAAACCCCGCAAAATTACACGCCGCAGAATATGTCATATCGACAATCTTTGACAATCTTTATTATTTTTCTGTTATCTCAATTCAATAATTGTCTGAAAAAATTTTTAACTTTTTTTGCAAAAACACTTGATTTTATCAGGATTATAGTATATAATATTCAAGCGTTGTCGGGGTGTAGCGCAGATGGTAGCGTGCTTGGTTCGGGACCAAGAGGCCGTGGGTTCAAATCCCGCCACTCCGACCACCTGAAACCGTTGATAAATAAGGCTTTGAGCTTTATGTCAACGGTTTTTCTTTTTGCC
>CAVGRW010000168.1:0-4755 GCA_963631735.1 Bacteroidaceae bacterium
ATATCATTGACGAAATAGACGCCTGCATTAAAAATCACGACGGCGAGGCTTTGGCTCTCAGCCGGCTGGCTAAAAGTCTCGGCTACTCGGAATTTTATGTTTCGAGAAAGTTCAGCGAAATCTCCGGAATGTCGCTTCGTGATTACATGCGATTCAGGCGGCTTGCCTTTGCGCTCACGGAGCTAAGAGATACCGACCGAGGAATTCTCGATATCGCTCTCGATTACGGCTTTTCGTCACATGAGGCTTTCACGAGAGCGTTCCGTGACGCCTACGGAATAACTCCGAGTGAGTACAGAAAGAAGCCTGTACCCGTTGTTCTTCGTACAATTCTGAGACCCTTTGACTGCTATCTTATGGATATCGGAGGACTTGGTATGAAAGAGACAAATCAGGAAATAAAAACGTATTTTATAACTATTCCCGAACACAAATTTTTGCACATAAGAAACTATGAAAGCATCGGCTATTGGGATTTTTGGCAGAAGCAGAACCAAATCCCGGGTCAGGACTGCGAAACGATCTGCGGTCTCCTTGACAGTATAAAGGGTAAGCTCGACGACGTCGGCGGAGAAGCTAACGACAGCGGAAGCGGTCAGGTCATGGCATTTATCAACGAGCCCGAGGGCAGAATTTGCAGCTGGGGAATTCCTCTCGCCGAGGCTTACGGCGTAAGGCTGCCCGCCGATTATGACGGTGAAGTTCCGCCGCAGATGATGATTATGGACGTGCCCGAGGGCGAATATCTTGTATTTGAGCACGGACCGTTTGATTTTGAAACCGAGAACGCCGCCGTTGAGCAAAAAATCGAGCAGGCGATGAAAGACTTCGACTACGCCGCCTCTGGATATGAGCTCGACACATCAACGGGCAGAGTTTTCTATTTCTATCACGACTGTAAGCGCTTCTGGAAATATGTCCGCCCTGTTCGCAAAACTAATAAAGCATAATTTGCCGTATATTATCCCTTGACAAAAGCGAATTAAGATGTTAAGATAGTCCGTGACGATACACGTTGAAGGTGTGTAAGTAGTTTTTGTTAAGTTAAGCAAAGAGAGCGGCTGTCATCGGCTGAAAGCGCCGCCTTACCAGCAGGAACGAATTTCAGCATCGGAGTGACCTGCGAAAGCCTTGATTAAGCAGGGCGTTCCCGTCCGCATCATGACGGCTAAAGAGTGCGGAGCCACGGCTCCGAATATGGGTGGTACCACGGTTTATCCCGTCCCATAACAGGATCTCGGTCTTGTTATAGGACGGGTTTTATTTTTATCAGGAGGTTATAAAATGGCAGAACAAATTGAATTGCTCAGAAAAAAGTTTGAAGACTCTATTTTACAGGTCAAGGACGCTTCCGAGCTGGAAACGCTCCGAGTCAATTTCCTCGGCAAGAGCGGCCATGTAACAGCACTTCTCAAGGGCATGGGGAAGCTTTCCCCCGACGAGAAAAAGACAATGGGTCAGGCGGTCAACACCTTTAAGCAAAGCGTTGCCGAAGCGATAGGCAAAAAGGGTGAGGAGCTTCACAGGCTTGCGGTTAAGAGAGAGCTTGAAATGACCCCTGAATTTGACGTTTCAGTTCCGACAAACCTTGCAAGAGGTTCATATCATCCGATCACACTGGTTCAGCGCCAGTGCGAAAATGTGTTCAAGTCAATGGGCTTCACCGTTGAGGACTACAGCGAGGTCGTAACGGACTATGAGTGCTTCGAGTCGCTCAACATTCCGAAATTCCACCCCGCCCGTGACATGCAGGACACATATTATCTGACAAACGGTCAGCTTCTCAAGTCGCAGACCTCTGCGGCTCAGAACGCTATCTATAAAAAATACAGAGATCAGCTCATCAACGAGGGCAAGCCGATCAAGGCTGTTTTCCCCGGCAGATGCTTCCGTAACGAGAGCACCGATGCCTGCCATGAAAACACCTTCTTCCAGATGGAGGGCGTTATGGTCGGCAAGGATATTTCGATATCCAACCTCATTTTCTTCATGAAGACCATGCTTTCAGAGGTTTTCCAGAGAGACATTAAGGTTCGTCTGCGTCCGGGCTTCTTCCCGTTCGTTGAGCCCGGCTTTGAGCTTGACATCAACTGCCTCATCTGCGGCGGTGAGGGCTGCCCGTCCTGTAAGCACAGCGGCTGGCTTGAGCTTTGCCCCTGCGGAATGATTCACCCGAACGTACTCAGAGAGGGCGGCATTGATCCCGATGAATACACGGGCTTCGCATTCGGTCTCGGTCTTACCAGACTTGCAATGATGAAGTACGGCATCAAGGATATCCGTGACCTCAACAGCGGCGCTCTTGTAAATCTTGAGCAGTTCACGGACGACGAATAAGGAGGCAGAGCAATGTTTATTTCAATAAATTGGATCAAGGATTTCGTTGACCTTTCGGGTCTTGACATCAATGAGCTTATTCATCAGTTCTCCCTGTCCACCGCCGAGGTTGAAAACGAAATTTTCTATAAGGGTAGCGACATCAGCGGAATAGTTGTTGCCGAGATTAAATCCGTCGAGGAGCACCCCGAGTCAAAGAAGCTTCACCTTCTCAAGGTTGACGCAGGCGATGGACAGCTTACAGACGTTGTTTGCGGCGCACCGAACGTTAGAGTCGGCATGAAGACCGCATTTGCAAAGGTCGGCGCAAAGCTCGGCGAGATTGAGATCGCACCGAGACCGCTTGCAGGCTATATGTCAAACGGCATGTGCTGTTCGGAAAAAGAAATCGGCATGAGCGATGACAACTCGGGTATTATGGACCTTGACGAGAGCCTTGCAAACGGCACGGATATCAAGGACGTTTTCGCTATTGAGGATATTATCTTTGAGGTTGACAATAAGTCGCTGACAAACCGTCCCGATCTTTGGGGTCATTACGGAATTGCAAGAGAATTTGCTGCACTCGCAGGCAGACCGCTCAAGCCGCTTGACACGGTTGACCTCAGCCAATACAAGGATCTTCCGAAGGTAGACATGAAGATTGAGGATCCCCTCTGCTACAGATATTCATGCCTTCAGTTTGAGAATATCACAAGAAACGTCAGCCCGGCTAATATGAGAATTCGTCTCTACTACTGCGGAATGAGAGCCATCAACTTCCTCGCCGACCTGACAAACTATCTCATGCTTGAAATGGGTCAGCCGATGCACGCTTTCGACTCAAGAAAGGTTGAGAAAATCAGAATCAAGAGATTTGACACTCCGTTTGAGTTCAAGACCCTTGACGGCGTCGAGAGACACATTGACGAGAACACCCTCATGATCTGCAACGACAACACACCTGTTGCTATCGCAGGTATCATGGGCGGACTTGATTCGGAAATCGTTGACGATACACATTCGCTCACGCTTGAATCCGCAACCTTTGACGCTGTTTCGGTCAGAAAATCCTCGGCACGTCTTGCCCACAGAACCGACGCTTCCATGCGTTATGAAAAGAGCCTTGACCCCGAGATGACCGTTACCGCAGTTGCACGTTTCGTTAAGCTCCTCAGCGACTACGACTCGGGCGTAAAGGTAACATCAAGCCTTACCGATGAGTACGCTCACAAGTTTGACGATGTTGAACTCAGCTTCGATAAGAAATTCGTTGACCGCTACACGGGTATTGAGATCGACAACAACACCATCGTTAAGACACTCACAGCCCTCGGCTTCAAGGTCAAGCTTGACGGCAACGACTTCACCGTTGACGTTCCGAGCTGGAGAGCAACAAAGGACGTTACACTCAAAGCCGATATCATCGAGGAAATCACAAGAATTTACGGCTATGACAATTTCGATATTCACACGGCAGCCGCTCCCCTCTACCCTGTTCGTCCGTTCGCCGAAAAGAGCATTGAGGACAAGGTTAAGGACATTCTTGTTAAGGAATTCGGACTTCACGAGGTTCATTCATATATTTGGGA
Source organism: Bacteroidaceae bacterium (assembly GCA_963631735.1). GTDB lineage: Bacteria > Bacillota > Clostridia > Oscillospirales > Acutalibacteraceae > CAG-488. The sequence continues at coordinate 3,909 of CAVGRW010000168.1, forward strand.
GTACACCGACGAATATAAAAAGCTCGGCATCGCTACAGAGCCGAACATCAAACTTGCCAATGCGACCAACCCGAACATTGAGACTATCAGAAAGTCGATTATCCCGACTCAGCTTTGTCAGGTCAAGTCTAATACTTCCTATGCTCCGTCGTTCGGAATTTTTGAAATCGGACGTGTTGTTGACGGCGTTGATGAGAATAACCTCTGCCGTGAGCACAAGAAGCTCGCAATTACGCTTTACAGCAAGACCGAGACAACCGAGGAGCTTTATTTCAAGCTTATCAACATGATTTCGGTTGCCGTTGACGATATCAAGCACAAGGCTCTTTCGTTCAAGGCAAAGACCACCGAGCTCAACTACATTCACCCGAAGAACTACAACACAATTCTTTGCGACGGCAAGGAGCTCGGCGTTATCGGCGTCGTTCACCCCGAGGTTCTCAGAAACATCGACAAGAAAGCAAGCGTTGTTTTCCTTGAGATGGACGTAAAGGATCTTGTTGCGGTTGAGAATGCAGGCATCAAGTATGCAGAGGCTTCAAAGTATCCGTCAATTGAGGTTGACGTTACATTCGTTGCCGACACATTCAAGCCGATTAAAGAAGCAATTGAGCTCATCAATTCTGAGCTTATCAAAAAGACTTCTGTTGTTGACACCTATCAGGACGCAAACGGCAAGTCGATAACAATAAGAATTGTGTTCTCGCACCCCGACAGAACTCTTGTTAAGGACGAGGTTATGGCAATCGTCAACGACCTCATCGCAAAGCTTGAGAGCAAGGGCATCAACATGAAATCATAAATTCAATATGATACACACAGCCTCCCGCTTGATTTCGGGAGGCTG
>CAVGRW010000169.1:0-4747 GCA_963631735.1 Bacteroidaceae bacterium
TTCCTTTGCCGAGTCGCTCGGGCGGGTGAGGGGAAGGCGGCAGACTCCGCTGTCCATGCCCATTTGCGCCATTGCATATTTGACGGGCATCGGGTTCACGTCGCAGAAAAGCACATCGCAAAGACCTAAGTAGCGAAGCTGGAGAGCCGTTGCGTATCCTGCGTCGCCGTCGAGTGCCGCCGACACTATGTCATGAGCCGCCTGTGGCATTATGTTTGAGAGAACGGAAATCGTGCCCTTGCTGCCGAGCAGGGTAAAGGCGGCGCTTTGGTCGTCGTTGCCGCAGTATATGTCCAGCTCGTCGCCGCAGAGCATAAGCGTTTTCATCAAGGCGGAGAGGTCTCCGTTGGCTTCCTTTGTTGCAACAACGTTCTCAATTTGACTGAGCCGCCTGTAGGTCTCGGGCTTTATGTTCACTCCCGTTCGTGACGGTACGTTATAGACGATTATCGGCTTCGTTACACTGTCGCTTATGCGTGAATAGTGCTCGACCAAGCCCTCCTGCGAGCATTTGTTATAGTAAGGCGTAACTATCAGCAAGGCATCGACGCCGAGCGATTCCGCCGACTGACTTTTCTTTATAACATCCTGCGTGTTGTTGCCGCCCGTGCCTGCGATTACGGGAACTCTGCCGTTTACCTGTTTGACCGTTGTTTTGATGATTTGACGGCGCTCCCTTGAATCGAGGGTTGCGCTTTCGCCCGTTGTGCCGCAGACGACGATTGCGTCCGTACCGTTTTCAATTTGAAAATCAATTTGTCTTTTAAGAGCCTTGTAATCAACCTTCCTGTTTCCGTCGAACGGCGTGACTATTGCACATGCCGCACCCGTAAAAACTGTTTGCTTCATTAAAACGCTCCTTATATAAAAATAAAGACAGGAAAATAAATTCCTGTCTTTTTAACGATATAATGTGTTTATCAGTCCATGTATCCCTTTGCACAGAGAAGCTCTGCAAGGAGAACTGCGCCGCCGGCTGCACCTCGGAGGGTGTTGTGTGAAAGACATACGAACTTATAGTCGTACTGAGTGTCCTCACGGAGTCTGCCGATGCTGACTGCCATGCCGCCCTCAAGGTCACGCTGGAACTTTGTCTGCGGCATATTGTCTTCTGTGAAATAATGGAGGAACTGCTTCGGTGCGCTGGGAAGCTCAAGCTTCTGCGGCTCGCCCGAGAAGTTTTCCCAAACCTTGAGAATTTCTTCCTTTGACGGAGCCTTGTCTGCAAATCTCATGAATACTGCGCCCATATGACCGTTTGAAACGGGAACGCGGATGCACTGAGCTGTGAAATGCGGCTCGGAGGCACAAACGATCTCGCCGTTTTCAACCTTGCCCCAAATTTTAAGCGGCTCCTGCTCGCTCTTTTCTTCCTCACCGCCGATGAACGGGATAACGTTATCTACCATCTCGGGCCATCTCTCAAAGGTCTTGCCTGCGCCCGAAATTGCCTGATATGTGCAAACGAGAACGTCCTCTACCTTGTAGCCTGCCTTGTCGAGCGGATATATTGCCGGAACATAGCTCTGAAGAGAGCAGTTCGATTTAACTGCGATGAAGCCTCTCTTTGTGCCGAGACGCTTTCTCTGATCGGCAATGACCTCAATGTGGTCTGCGTTAAGCTCGGGAACAACCATCGGAACGTCGGGAGTAAATCTGTGAGCGCTGTTGTTTGAAACAACGGGGCATTCTGCCTTTGCGTATCTCTCCTCAAGAGCTCTGATCTCATCCTTCTTCATGTCAACTGCACAGAAAACGAAATCAACGAGAGAAGCGATCTTCTCAACGTCAGCCGTTGCGTCGTAAACAACGAGATCTGCCATGCTCTCCGGCAACGGAGTATCCATGCACCAGCGGCTGCCGAGAGCCTCTTTGTATGTCTTGCCTGCCGAACGGGGACTTGCTGCAACAAGAACAACCTCGAACCAAGGGTGATTTTCAAGCAAGGTTGCAAATCTCTGTCCAACCATGCCGGTAGCTCCGATAATACCTACCTTGTACTTTTTCATTACAAATTCACCTCTTAAATAAAATTTTAAAAATGTGTTGCCATTCGACCGATTATGCAATATAATAATTAGTTGTCAACACTTTAGAAGTGATGATACCATTTTTTATTATTCAAGTCAAGAGCCAAATGGCTGAAACAGAGGTTTTACGATGAAAAAAAGTGATTTTTATTACGATCTTCCCGAGGAGCTGATTGCTCAGCACCCGATTGAGCCGAGAGACAGCTCAAGGCTCATGCATCTCGATAAGAAAACGGGCGAGGTCGAGCATCTTCATTTTTACGATATAGTCGATCTTCTTCATGAGGGCGACTGTCTTATACTCAACAACACTAGGGTTCTTCCCGCACGTCTTTACGGCGTTAAGGAGGAGACAGGTGCAGTCGTTGAATTCCTTCTTCTCAATCAGCATGACGCTCACACCTGGGAGGTCATGGCAGGACCGGGCAAGAAGGCGAGAGAGGGCGCAAAATTTACCTTCGGCGAGGGCATACTCAAAGCCGAGATAAAGGAAGTTCTCGAAAACGGAAACAGAATTGCCGAGTTCACTTACGATGGCAATTTCTATAACGTGCTTGACAAAATCGGTGAAATGCCGCTTCCTCATTATATAAAAGAAAAGCTCGAAAACAAGGAACGCTATCAGACGGTCTATTCCAAGGAGTTGGGTTCGGCAGCCGCACCGACGGCAGGACTGCATTTTACTCCCGAGCTTTTGCAGAAAATCAAGGACAAGGGCGTTAAAATAGGCTTTGTAACGCTCCATGTCGGCATAGGCACCTTCCGTCCCGTTAAGACGGAAAACATCGAGGAGCACAAAATGCACTCCGAGCATTATATGATACCCGCCGAAACAGCTGATATTATCAACGAGACGAAGAAAAACGGAGGCAGGGTCATCGCAGTCGGCACGACATGCTGCCGTACGCTTGAATCCGTGTGTCAGGCAAAAGGCAAGGTCTGCGAATATGACGATTGGACAAGCATTTTCATTTACCCGGGCTATGAATTCAAGTGCATTGACGGACTTATAACAAACTTCCACCTGCCCGAAAGCACGCTTATCATGCTCGTCAGCGCATTTTGCGGCTATGAGCACACGATGAACGCATATAAAATTGCCGTCAACGAAAAATACAGATTTTTCTCGTTCGGCGATGCAATGGCTATTCTTTAAGGAGACGGAAAATGGCAGAATTTAAAATTATAAAGCAGTGCGGAGCGGCACGTCTCGGCGAATTCAAAACGGTTCACGGAACGGTCAAAACGCCTGCGTTTCAGAATGTTGCAACCTGCGGAGCGATAAAAGGTGCGCTTGATGCATATGACCTCAAGGACGTTCACGCTCAGGTTCAGCTTTGCAACACCTATCATCTTCATGTTCGCCCCGGAGACGAGCTCATCAAGGAGCTTGGCGGACTTCATAAGTTCACGGGCTGGGACGGTCCTATTCTGACCGACAGCGGCGGATTTCAGGTTTTCTCGCTTGCAAAGCTCCGCCAAATCAAAGAGGAGGGCGTAACCTTTGCCTCACATATTGACGGCAGACGTATTTTCATGGGACCCGAGGAGAGCATGAGAATTCAGTCGAATCTCGCATCGACCATAGCAATGGCTTTTGACGAGTGCGTTGAAAACCCCTCGACCTACGAATACGCTAAAAAGTCCTGCGAAAGGACAACAAGATGGCTTGTTAGATGCAAGGAGGAGATGGAAAGACTCAACGCCCTGCACGACACTATAAATAAGGATCAGCTTCTTTTCGGCATAAATCAGGGCTGTGTTTACGACGAGCTGAGAATTGAGCATATGCAAAGAATTGCCGAGCTTGACCTTGACGGCTATGCGATAGGCGGACTTGCCGTCGGCGAGCCGAAGGAGGATATGTACAGGATAATTTCCGCCGTTGAGCCGTATGCGCCAAAGAATAAGATTCGCTATCTTATGGGAGTAGGCACACCCGGCAACATTATTGAGGCTGTCAGCAGGGGAGTTGACCTTTTCGACTGCGTTATGCCGTCGAGAAACGCCAGACACGGACATCTTTTCACGATGAGCGGAATAATCAACATCAACAATGCCAAGTATATGAAGGACGATACACCTATCGACCCCGAGTGCGACTGCCCGACCTGCCGCAGACATTCAAAGGCATATATCAGGCATCTTTTCAAGGCGAAGGAAATGCTTGCGATGCGTCTTTGCGTAACTCACAATCTTTATTTCTATAATACGCTGACAGAGAAAATCCGTGACGCTTTGGAGAACGGAACCTTTGAGGAATTCAAGGAAAAGTACGTCGATTTGCTCGATACGAGAATATAATTTTTAAAATTAACAGAATATACACAAATAACGCTTGCAAAAACTGACATTCTAATGTATAATACAAGCGTTATGTATAAATTAGGAGGATAACCAATGAACTATTTAACTTTATTAGCAGCTCAGGCAAACGCAAAGGGCAGCAGCTGGACAATGATTCTCATGATGGTAGCTGTTTTCGTTGTTATGTATTTTCTTATGATCAGACCTCAGAAGAAAAAGCAGAAGGAAGAGCAGGCAATGCGTGACAACCTTCAGATTGGCGATGAGATCACAACGATCGGCGGCATCATCGGCAAGATCGTTACCGTTAAGGACGATTCTCTTATCATCGAGACAGGCGCCGACAGAAACCGTATGAAGATCACACGCTGGGCTATCAGCCAGAACAACACGGCTAACGAGAAGCTCGC
>CAVGRW010000170.1:0-4711 GCA_963631735.1 Bacteroidaceae bacterium
AAGGCAGCTAAGGATGCTCTCCAGACTCTCGGCGCAGCTGATTACTCAGCTCTTATCGCAGAGATCAATAAGGGCACAGACTATGCTCAGGATTATTACACAGCTGAGTCATGGGCAGCTTATCAGACAGTTCTTGCTGAGGCACAGGCAATGGTAGATGCCGCTAACCTCAAGGAAGACGAGCAGGCTCAGGTCACAGCTATGGTTGAGAAGCTTGTTGCAGCTAAGGCAGGTCTCGAACTCGTAGACGCTGACTACACAGCTGTTGACGCAGCTCTCGCTAAGATCCCGTCAGATTCTGACCTCGGCGCATATTACACAACAGCTTCTGCTACAGCAGTTATCACAGCTAAGAACGCAGTTGTTCGCGGCTTGAAGAAGAATAAGCAGGCTGACGTTGACAAGATGGCATCTGACATCGAAAAAGCAGTTGCAGCTCTCGAGCTCATTCCTGCCGATACAGCAGCTCTTAAGACAGCTCTTGATAAGGCAAGAGCAGTTGATTCAACTCGCTACACATCAGATTCTTACAAGGCAATGTGGGCTAAGTATGAGGAAGCTAAGGCTCTCTATGACACCGCTAACCTTACTAAGAAGGATCATCAGGCAGCCGTAGACGCAGCTGAGGCAGCTCTTACAGCAGCTTACAATGCTCTTGTTCCGGCAGGCGCTGATTACACTAAGGTTGTAGCAGCTATCGAGAGATTTGAAGCTCTCACAGAGTCCGATTGGACAGCAGAGTCATGGGCAGCTGCAAAGGCTAAGTACGATGCAGCTAAGGAAGCAAACGGCAAGCGTTACACAGTTGACCAGCAGGCAGAGCTTGATGCATTCGCAACAGAGCTCAACGCAGCTATCGACGCACTTGTTCCGGCACCGGCTGACTTCACAGCTCTTGATGATATCATCACAAAGATTAACGTATATCTCACCTCTTGGACGAGATATCTCACAGACGATTATAAGACAAAGGCTAATGCAGCCGTTGAGTCTGCAAATGCAGCTGACTTCCGTGCACTTACAAAGAACGATCAGGCTACAGTTGACGCTAAGACAGCAGAAATCACTGCTCTCTACAACAATCCTGAGTTCCTTGCTTGGGATTACACAAAGATCAACGAAGCTAAGGCAGCTTTCGCAGCAATCGACCGTACAAAGTACACTGACGATTCTCTTGCAGCAGTAGAAGCTCTCTTCGCAGAAGTTGGCGACAACTGGGTACAGGATCCGAGAAAGCCTGAAGGCGCAAGCCAGAGCACATATGCTTCTCAGATGCTCATCCAGTCAAGAGTTCTTAAGTGGGAAACTCTCCTTGTTGAGAAGACAGTTGAGGAGAAGGCTGATTACACAGCTCTCGATGCAGCTATCAAGACAGCTGAGGATCTCCTTGCTAAGGGAACAGGCAACTACACAGACGATTCTGTAAAGGTTCTTCAGGACGCTCTTGCAGAAGGCAAGGCTCTTTCAAGAGATCTCCTCGCTTCCGAGCAGGCAACAGTTGATGCAGCAGCAGCTAAGATCAACGCAGCAATGCCGCTTACAGAGAAGGATGCTTCTTACACAGCTCTCGATGCAGCTATCGCTCTTGCTAAGACAAAGAATGCTGACGATTACACTGAGGCTTCTTACAAGGCAATGACTGATAAGCTCGCAGCAGCTGAGGCAGTTGCACGTGACCTCAAGATTTCTTCTCAGGCAACGATCGACAAGGCAGCTAACGAGCTCAACGCAGCTATCTCTGCTCTTGTTCTTAAGCCGACAGAGGTTAAGGGCGCTATCCAGTCCGTTGAGTGGACTCCGTCAACAGATTCATTCAACACATTCAATGTTAAGGTTAACCACATTGACGGTGACTATGCTTACAAGATTCAGTTCATCGATGCTGACGGCAACACAAGAACTATTACAAGACGTAATAAGGCCGGTATCGTAACAGCAGCTACTGTTAAGACATATGACGCACAGGGTGTTGAGTGCTCAGAGCTCAGCGCAGATGCAGCATACGACATTTGGACAATCAACACAAGAATTGCAACAGGCTGTGAGATCAAGGTAATCGCTAAGTTCGGTTACACTTGGGAGAGCCAGGATGTTGCTTACAAGTTCACAGTTGATCTTGTTAAGCCGTCACTTGACACAACAGTATACGGCATTACCCCGGCTGCTACAGCAGGTAAGGTTGGCCGTGTCGGTGTTAAGGTTGAGACAGGTATGGATATCCAGGGCGTTCGTACAGTAATGTCAACAGGTGCAACCCTCACTCAGAAGGCTTACACAGTTGAGAACGGCCATAAGGTATTCGACGCTCAGGCAAGCTGCTACCTTGAGGGCGAAAACGTAATCAAGGTACAGGTTAAGTATGGCAACGAGTGGCATGATGCTGATTCGTTCACATACACAGCAACAAAATAAGTTTAGCACTGATTAGATTAGTGTGAAACTCCCGAGGGGGTGCAGGGCAACCTGCACCCCCGTTCTTTATGAGCATTTTTCAATATAGCAAAATAGAAATTGTTTCTTTTTTAACAAAGTCTTTCTGCAACTTTTGTAAAAACCTACAAAAAAAGCAAGAATTACCCGTTATAATGTGCATTTTGTATGTTGAAAATTGCTCATAAAAAGGATATAATATAGTCGTAAAAAATTGATTTTTACGAAAGGAATGAATTTCTATGGAATTAACGACTAACAAGTCTGTACTTGACTGGATCAACGAAAAAGTTGACCTTGTTAAGCCCGACAAAATCGTATGGATCGACGGCTCTGAGGAGCAGCTTGACGGTCTTCGCAAAGAGGCTGTTGAGACAGGTGAAATGATTAAGCTCAACGAAGAAAAGCTTCCGGGCTGCTATCTTCACAGAACTCAGCCGAACGACGTTGCACGTGTTGAGGACAGAACTTTTATCTGCTCAAAGAAGCAGGAGAATGCAGGTCCGACAAACAACTGGTGCGATCCCGACGAAATGTATCAGAGACTTTACGATATAGCAAGAGATTCTTACAAGGGAAGAACAATGTATGTTATCCCGTTCTCAATGGGTCCCATCGGCTCACCTCTTGCAAAGATCGGTATTGAGCTTACAGACTCAATCTATGTTGTTCTCAACATGGCTATCATGACCCGTGTAGGCAAGAAGGTTCTTGATGTACTCGGTGACAGTAACGATTGGGTTCGCGGTTTCCACGCAAAATGTGATGTTGATCCCGAAAAGAGATATATCTGCCAGTTCCCCGAGGACAATGCAATTATCTCCGTAAACTCTGCTTACGGCGGAAACGTTCTTCTCGGCAAGAAGTGCTTCGCTCTCAGAATCGCTTCTTATCAGGGCTGGAAAGAGGGCTGGATGGCTGAGCATATGCTTATCCTCGGTCTTCAGAACCCGAAGGGTGAAGTTAAGTATGTCGCAGCTGCATTCCCGTCGGCTTGCGGTAAGACAAACCTTGCTATGCTTATTCCTCCGAAGTATCTTCAGGAGAAGGGCTACAAGATTTGGACAGTCGGCGACGATATTTCTTGGATGAGAATCGGCGCAGACGGCAGACTTTACGCTATCAACCCCGAGAATGGTTTCTTCGGTGTTGCTCCGGGCACAAATGCAAAGTCAAACTTCAACGCACTTGAGTCAACAAAGAAGAACACAATCTTCACAAATGTTGCACTTAACCTTGATGATAACACAGTTTGGTGGGAGGGTCTCAATAAGGATCTCCCGACAAATGCTATTGACTGGAGAGGCAATAAGTGGGATGCTTCCAAGTTCAATAAGGCTGATAAGAGCACCTATGCTGCTCATCCGAACTCAAGATTTACTGCTCCGGCTGTTAACTGCCCGTGCATTTCTCCTGAGTTTGACAAGGGCGAAGGCGTGCCGATTTCTGCAATCATCTTCGGCGGACGCCGTGCAAAGTGCGCTCCGCTGGTTTACCAGTCAAAGAGCTGGGAGAACGGTGTATTCATCGGTTCTGCAATGGCTTCTGAGACAACAGCAGCCGCAGCAGGCGCTGTAGGTGTTGTTCGTCGTGACCCGATGGCTATGCTTCCGTTCTGCGGTTATCATATGGCTGATTACTTCCAGCACTGGCTCGACATGGGCAAGAAGCTCGGCGACAAGGCTCCGAAGATCTTCAATGTTAACTGGTTCCGTACTGATGACGAAGGCAACTTCATTTGGCCGGGATTCGGCGACAACATGCGCGTTCTTAACTGGATCGTTGATCGCTGCGAGGGCAAGGCAGACGCAACAGAGACTGCTATCGGTTATGTTCCGAAGCCGGAGGATATCGACCTTACAGACCTTGACATGGATATTGATACACTCAAGTCAATCCTTGATGTTGATAAGGACACATGGACCAAGGAAGCTGCCGAGATCGAGGAGCACTACAAGAAGTTTGGTGACAAGCTTCCGCAGGAGCTCAGAGATCAGCTTGCTAACCTCAAGGCTAACCTCGAGAAATAATTGTTATAAAAATTTGCGACCGTCACACTTGTGACGGTCGTTTGTTTTGAAAATGGTTATGTAATTGCACCGTGCCGGAGTCTCATTCGGGTTCCGCGTTGAGGTGAGAACGAAAAGAAAAATATATATTTTGAAAAAAATCTTTTGAAGTGCTATTATTTAAATAATAATTCAAAAAAACAGTTGAGATTTTTTAAAATCGTGGTATAATATGCATTGAATAGTGTATATATACAATTCAGTGCACCTTG
>CAVGRW010000171.1:0-4695 GCA_963631735.1 Bacteroidaceae bacterium
AAGGTGACGGTGTAGGTGTAATGGTTGTTTTGCTTGGCGCTTTTTATTATGCCATCCTCGCAAATGCTTTTTGCAATTTCCTCAAGGCTCGGGTTGTCCTTACCGAGCGCATAGTTGATATCCTCCTGAGAATATTTGTCAACAGACAATGAAACATATGTGGACATTAATACATAATCGTTATTTGTGCTGCTCTTGTCCTCGTAAAAATGACCGTCGGCTGTTATAGAGTAATCTCCGAAAGTGAATTCCTTAGGCTTATCGAGATTGGACTCTGCGGTGCCCAATGCCAATAACGATAACAAGGCGCTTGAAAGAATTATCGCAATTGTTTTCGCAACAGCCTTGCCGGTTGATTTTTTCTTGATGAATGTAAATTTTTTGCCCGACTTAGACTCCAAAAACATTCTGACATCGCAGCGCGGATTTACGATATCTTTTTTCGGAATGATGAACGCCGATGCCTTGTTAAAATACAGGCAGATAAGATCGTCCGTTTCGTAAAGCTCCTCAATTGTAGAATAATTGTAGGTTGAGCTTGACTCAATTGTTGTTATTATGAAATTATTTTCATTAAAGGAATAGGTTTCTTCTTTTGTCAGGTTCTTTTTTGACTGTGACTTATATAAAGCTCTGCCCATATATGCCGGAGCGTAATAATAGTAAATAATTGACAAATATCCGAGTGTCGGTATGATTATAAAATCGTTGGAATGATTGATAATTGAAAAATATGTCAATACAGGTGCAAGCCCAAAGCACATTATCATGCCTATAATAAAAAATACCTTCCACATTTTCATTTTATGGGCAAAAGCGTCTCCTGCCTGACGGTAAAGCTTCTTATCGGGCATAACGGTCGCTCTGAATAATTCCATATTTTTATCCTCCTCATTTTTCCTCATAGATATAATATCATAAAACGTCGATGTTTACAATATATTTTTAATCTTTATATTTAAACCTTCACAGAGGATTTTTCTTCGGCTGAAACGGAAATTATTTCAGTTGCTTGACCGTAAAAAAGGAGACCTCGAACTGAAGTCTCCTTTTTTATAGATTTTATGAAAGTATTCCTGTTGATTGCAGGAAGAGAATGAGCATCATGACAGGTGCGACGTAACGAATCATAATGCGGTAGAGCTTTTTACGTCGGAATTTTTCGCCGTTGCGCTCCATCTCCTCGATAACAAATTCCGGCTTCATGACCCAGCCGATCAGTATTGTTGAGAGCAGAGCGATGAACGGCATCATAACGCTGTTGCTGATGTAGTCCATAACGTCAAGAAGCTGACCTGTTGAACCGTTCGGCAGCTTGAGTTCAAAATAGAAAATGCTATAGCCGAGGGTTATTACAGCCGAAGCGGCGAGATAGATTGCCGAAAGAATCAAAACCGTCTTTTTGCGGCTTGTATGGAAGATTTCCATGCAGTTCGCCGTGATGGATTCAAGCACGGATATACAGGATGTCAGCGTTGCGAAGATTGCCGTTACGAAGAACAGTACGCCTACAAAACTGCCTGCCTTGCCCATTGCGGCGAAGACCTTTGGCAGAGACACAAACATGAGGCTTGGGCCTGCGCTCATGCCCTCTGTTCCCGAGAAAACAAAAACGGCAGGGATAATCATTGCACCTGCGAGGAAGGCAACACCCGTGTCAAAAATTTCAATCTGATTGACAGCCTTATTCAGGTTGACCTCCGGCTTAACATATGAGCCGTAGGTAATCATAATACCCATCGAAACGCTCAACGAGAAGAAAAGCTGACTCATTGCATCGAGAAGAATTTGCAAAAATCTTTTTACCGTTAAGCCCTCAAATTTCGGCGTGAGATAGTAGAGAAAGCCCTGCCAGCCTGTCTGAACATGACCCGAAGCGTCGGTAGTTTTCAATGTCAGAGAATAGCCTGCGATGACAACAACGAGGACAAGCAGAATCGGCATCATGAATTTTGAAACCTTTTCAATACCGCCCTGAACACCGTTATAGACAATAAATGCGGTCACGCCCATAAATATAAGAGCAAAAATAACGGGTGAAACGGACGAAGTGATAAATGAAGTGAAATAGTCATCCGTTGCGGCGGCTTTTGCCTGACCGGTCAGATAAACAACAGCGTATTTTGTTATCCAGCCGCCGATAACGGCATAATAAGTCATAATAAGCACGGGCACAAGGAATGTCAAAATTCCTAAAAATTTCCATTTAGGACGCATTGCGCTGTAAGCGCCTATTGCACTCATCTTTGTACGGCGTCCGACGGCGATGTCGGAAGTCAGCAATGTAAAGCCGAAGGTTACGACGAGTACCAAATAAATAATTAAGAACAGTCCGCCTCCGTCCTTTGCCGCAAGGTAGGGGAAACGCCAAAGATTTCCGACACCGACCGCACTGCCGGCTGCGGCAAGGACAAAACCGAGCTGTCCCGAAAAATGATTTGCTTTCTTTTCCATGTTATCCAATCTCCTAAAAATATTGCTTTTAACAGAATAACACAACGGACAAAATTAGTCAATTTAAAGGCGAGAATAACATATTGACAGTAACATTCTCAAAAGTTATAATAAAAAGAGGAGTGATTGCAATGAATAATTCATATATAAACATGGATGAGGAAGAAAAAATCAAGGCGGGGATTTTGTTCTGCCCGGGTGACCCGAAGCTTAAAGCGCTGAAGCTCAAGACTCATAATCTCAATGTTGACTATAACGCAACGCATGAGGATGAGACGGAGAAGCGGGCGGCGATTTTATCCGAGATTATCGGCGAATTCGGAGAGAACGGTTTTATCCAGGGTCGATTGCTTTTCACTACGGTAAGCATACGAAAATCGGTAAAAACTTTTTCGGAAATTTCAATCTGACAATTCAGGATGATGCCGAAGTTACGATCGGCAATAACTGCAATTTCGGACCCAATGTTACTATCGTAACCCCGATTCACCCTATGGTTGCGAGCGAACGGCGTGAAATGACAGCCGCCGACGGAACAAGAAAACGTTTTTGTTATGCAAAGCCTGTTCATATCGGTAATGACTGCTGGTTCGGCGCAAGCGTTACGGTTTGTCCCGGCGTGACGATCGGCAACAACTGCGTTATAGGTGCGGGAAGCGTGGTCACGAGAGATATCCCGTCAAACAGTTTTGCCGCGGGTGTTCCGTGCAGGGTAATAAGAGAAATCACCGATGCCGACAGCGTGAAATATAAGCCCGAAATACTTGCCGATAATTCGGTTATTGAAGAATAAAACAGACAGCCCTCGGTGCAAAGCATCGAGGGGATTTTTAACAAATTATGAATTTTTGAAAAAAGCACTTGACCTAAAGTCAGCTTTAAGTCTTATAATGTAATCATAATAAAAACAAACGGAGGTTTTATCATGAAAAAACTTGTAGCATATTTCTCGGCGAGCGGAGTAACAAAGAGTGCCGCCGAAAGGCTCGCTTCGGCGATAGGTGCGGACTTGTTTGAGATTAAGCCCGTTCAGCCGTATTCGAGCGCTGACCTTGATTGGACGAATAAAAACAGCCGTTCAAGCGTTGAATACATGGACAAGAACATTCGTCCCGAGATTGCCGAAAAGCTCGGCAACATGGCTGACTATGACGTTGTTTATATCGGCTTCCCGATCTGGTGGTATGTTGCGCCGAACATCATTGACACATTCGTTGAAAGCTATGACTTCGCAGGCAAGACGCTTATTCCGTTCGCAACCTCGGGCGGAAGCGGAATGGGCAAGACCGTTGATGTTCTTCGTCCGCTTTGCTCTGACAAAGCCGTTTGGAAAAGCGGTAAGGTCATCAACCGTATGTCTGAAGCCGAACTCAGAAAATGGGCTGAGGACGCTGAAAAATAAGAGGTGAGCATCATGAAATATACTAAACTCGGCAAAACAGATATTGAAATATCAAAGATTTGCGTAGGCTGTATGAGCTTCGGCAAGGCAGGCACAATGCACGACTGGACGCTTGACGAAAAGGCGAGCGAAGATGTAATCAAGCATGCGCTTGACCTCGGGATCAATTTCTTCGACACGGCGAACTGCTATTCTGCAGGCACAAGCGAGGAATACCTCGGCAGAGCGCTGAAAAAGAACACACAGCGAGACAAGGTAGTTATTGCCTCAAAGGTTTATTTCAATGACGAAAGGCTTTCAAAGGAAGCCATAAACCGTGAAATTGACGGCACACTCAAAAGGCTCGGTACGGATTATCTCGATTTGTATATAATTCACCGCTTCGACTATGAAACGCCGATCGAGGAGACCATGGAGGCTCTCGATTCGCTTGTCAAGGAAGGCAAGGTCAGAGCTTTGGGCGCTTCGGCTATGTACGGATATCAGTTCTATAACATGCAGCTGGCGGCGAGAGATAACGGCTGGACGCCTTTCTCTGCGATGGAAAATCACTATAACCTTCTTTACCGTGAGGATGAAAGGGAGCTTATCCCGATTTGTGAGCAGATGGGAGTTTCGCTGATGCCGTACAGCGCATTAGCGGCAGGTCACCTTGCACGTCCGACATGGAATTCCGACTCGCTCAGAAGCAAAACCGACCGTGTTGCAATGGGCAAATACGACAAGACCGAGCAATATGACATTGAAATCGTAAAGCGTGTCGCCGAGCTTGCCGAAAAGTACGGTTGCAAGATGTCGCAGATCGCCCTTGCGTGGCATTGGGCGAGGGGAGTGGCTTC
>CAVGRW010000172.1:0-4645 GCA_963631735.1 Bacteroidaceae bacterium
CTGGCAACCTCCAACGGCACGGACACGGTAATAACAAACGGCAAACGTCCCGAAGTGATATACGACATAGTGAACGGCAAAAATGTCGGCACACTTTTTGTCGGCAAGAAATAAGAAAAGGCTATAAATCACATTTTGAAGCGTGATTTATAGCCTTGTTTTAATTTTCAGCTTATGAGATTATATCTCGGGGATAACAACCTCAACCTCTTTGCCGAGCTCTGCCGACTTAACAATATGGTCGATGATAGCCTGGTTGTAGAGGATCTGGCTTGACGGGATCGGAGCCGGATCGCCGTTTGCGATAGCGTCGAGGAACGAACGGCACTTCTTATAGAAAAGACCCTTGCCCTTGTTCTCAAGGAGAGGAACAACGGTCTGAACCTGCTCGCCTGCAACGTCATGATAAATCGTCATCGGGCCTGACATCTCGCCGTTCCAGCAGTCTGTTGACGGAATTCTGAGAGCGCCCTCTGTACCGAAGATGATGGTGTCACCCGGAGTGTCGGGATGCATAGCCCATGCAATACGGAAGTCAAGAATGATGCCGCCGTCAAGACGTACAAATGCTGCTGCAAAATCCTCAACGTTAAATCTTGCCGCATCCGTCGGGTTGTTGTACTTCGGGTTTGTACCGAAGAAGTTTGACGTATAGCCAGTAACTGTGAGCGGCTTCGGATAACCGATAGCATTGAGAACAACGTCAAGAGAATAGCAGCCGATATCGCCCATTGCGCCGATACCTGCGGTCTTCTTCTCGATAAATGTGCTGTTCGGAATACCGCGACGGCGTCCGCCGCCTGTCTGAATGTAGTAGATCTTGCCAAGCTCGCCCGACTGAACGATCTTCTTAACCATCTTCATGTTCTCGTCGTTACGGGGCTGGAAGCCGATTGAAAGAAGCTTTCCGCTCTCCTTCTCAGCCTTGCAGATCTCAACTGCTTCCTCTGTTGTAACGCACATCGGCTTCTCAAGAAGAACGTTTACACCGTGCTTGAGTGAATAGATAGTACACTCGGCATGTGTCATGTTATATGTACAAACACTTACGGCGTCAAGCTCGGGCTCGTTGTCGATAAGCTCCTCGTGATTCTTGTAGAAATGTACATTGTCAAGGCGTCCGTCCTTGTTGTACCTTGCGGCAAACTTCTCAGCCTTGCCGGGGATGAGGTCAGCCATAGCAACGATATCAACATCGTCCATGTCGAGATAGCTCTCGATGTGTGCCTCAGCGATCCAGCCTGTGCCGATGATGCCTACCTTGAATCTTCTGCCCGTTGAGGTCTTTTCCTCCTCAACGGCCTGGGTAAATTGGTTCAATACTGCGTCAGACATATTAAATCTCCTTTATTTGTTAATTTCTTTAATGTAATCAATGCTCATTTTTGCACACTCAAGCGGAGTCTTGTCAAGAGCGGGCTGATCCTGCTCAACAACTACCCATGATGTGCCTGCCTTCTTGCAAGCTTCAAGAATTTCGGGAAAATTCTGAACGCCGTAGCCGCAGGGACGGAATCCGAATGCTTCTTCCTCCTCGGCATCCTGTGCGCCGTCGTCAATGCCGATAAGCTGATAAAGCTTTGCCGGCTTGCCCTTGCCGCTCATGTGGAAATCCTTGAGGTGAACAACGGGAGCTCTGCCCGTATATTTTTCAACGTACTTTGCCGGATCCTCGCCGCCGACATTGACCCAACAGGTATCAAGCTCGGTCTGAAGCTCATCGGGAGTAAGCGTTGAATAGAGAAGATCAAGACCGTAAACGTCGCCGACCTTCTTAAACTCAAAGTCGTGGTTATGATAAAGGAATGTGATACCGTACTTCTTACCGATAGCGGCAAAGCGCTTGATTCCCTCAACCGTATCATCAAAAAGCTCTGCGCCGGGGCGTCTCTCCTCAACTGCATACGGAATTGCGATATACTTACAGCCGATCTCAGAATAAGTTGCAATCGTCTTTTCGGGATCTGCATCAAGCTCGTCATACGGAACGTGAGCGGAAATAGGCTCAACACCGACCTCGGCGCAAATCTTCTTAACCTCTTCTGACGAATGATCAAAAAGTCCTGCGAACTCGACTCCGTCGTAGCCCATATCCTTAACCTTTTTTATTGTACCTGCAAAATCCTCCGCCATAGCGTCACGGACGGAGTAAAGCTGCAAAGCAACAGGAAAACTCATAGTAAAACCTCCTAAGCTGTGTTTTGTTTATTCTATCACATCGAAAAAATTATTACAATATTTTTTTGGTAAATTTATTTAAAAATATACAAAAGACAAATTATAATTGCTCCGTAAAGTGCACCGAGAAGCATAAGCCACTTGTCTTTAAGAATAACGCTGATTGGATCGCCGTCGGAATCGCCCTCAACGGTCAGGCTGTACTTCATACATATGATGATAACAAGCGGAATTGTGAATACGATCTTATTGGAATAAATCGCAATCGTTCCCGAATTGACGCACCAAAGCGAATAGAAAACTATTCCCAAGCCGAGCGTCATATACATGTTTTTGTCAAGAAAATCCTTGTTATAATACTTGAGAACCTTCCTCGTGTTCTTCTCACTGTTGACGATTTCGCCGCGGCGCTTGCCGAGACCCATATAAAACGAAAACGCCATAACCGTCAGATAAAGCCAGCTTGAAACGGGAATATCGGTAATCACGGAACCGTAAAGAATACGAATAAGGTATCCCGAAACAAGAATGAGAATATCAAGAAGCACAACATTTTTCAGTCCGAAACTGTATCCGAGATTGAGCACAAGATACAACGCAATCAACAGCCAGCCGTAAGGATTTTTTTCGCAGACGAACCAATTTACCGCAACGGAAGCGGCAAACAAAAAGCAGGCAAGCACAGCTGCACTTTTCTTTTGAATTTTTCCCGATGCGATCGGTCTTGTGCACTTGGTCGGGTGGTGTCTGTCCTTTTCCGCATCGCAAATATCGTTGATAATATAGACAACGGAGCTGACAAAGCTGAACACGACAAAGCCGCCGATAACGTGCAAAAGCCTATCCTTTTGAAGCAAGCTTCCGCCGAAAATTATCGGGAGAAAAAGCAACAGATTTTTTATGTAATGCTTTGGCCTTATGAGCCTGATATATTCTTTAAGCTTCATTTTTATGCTCCTTGCGGACTGCGACCGACTGAATAAGAATTGCCGCCGCCATGATAAGATAAGGTAAAATCGGGAAATGATACCTCGGTCCGCCTACCAAAAGCATCGTAATTCCTATTGCGCCTGCTACGGTAAATATAAACGGCATAAGCTTCGCCGCTCTGCGTTTGACGATCAGGAACACCACGCATGCAAACGCAAGAACGAGCGTTATCATGTAAATTCCCTGCGTCCAGATAACAATTATATCAGCCGCCGACAGGCTCTCGCCCGATTGACCCGTCATTCTGCCGATAAGTCCTCGATAAAAGGCTCCGCCGTTGCCTGCCGTTGCATCGTTATAGAATGTTCCGAGTGAATATCCCTCGGAATAGAGAGTGACAAGCATTTTTTTCGGCATGAGCTTAATATATTCGCCCGTGTTTTCCTTTATCCATTTCATAGCTTCGGATTTATAGAAAGCGTCCTTTTCCTTGAAGGTCATTTCGCTTTTTTGCTCCTCGGAAAGATAGCCTGCTCCGCCCTCGCCGAAGACCTCAAACTTTGATGTTCCGTCGGCTCCCTCCGAGGCGCCCATGATGAGATTGTATCCCCCCGTTGTTGCCTGATACGCAAAATATCCGCACTTTGAATAAGCTATACCGCCGATAACGCAAACCGTTATTGCTGCGCTGAGCACAAGGCAAAGATATTGTTTCAGCTTGGCTCTCTGCGTTGCAAGAAGCCAAATCCCCGCTATCAGGAAAACAATGCCGAGCGGTCTTGTCCAGTTTGCAATGGCAAAAAAGACTCCCGCAATCAGGCAAGTGTATGTTTTTCCCGTCATGAGTAAAGCCGTTGCCCCGAAAGCAAAAGCCATAAAAATCAGCTCAGTTCTCGCCTGTGCAATCTCGCCCCAGAATGTACCCAAAGCGCAGAAAACAATCGTGAACCAATATTGAATTTCCGTATCGCCGAAAATTTTTCTGATTGTATATATGCAGGAAATCAAAATCGCATAAACGCAGAAAATATTGACAAATTTTATTGCTTCTATCGAACCTGTGAGCTTTAACAAAAGTATCATCAAGTTGATAAGACCGTTGCCGAAGATATATGTGTCGTGAACATTGAGCGACGAGGGATACCAAACTCCGTTCTTAACCGCAAGAGTAGCAAGCTCAAAATATCGCTGAGAATCCGAAGCAAGAACGACTTTATGAGTCAGCAAAACATAGACCTGTATTCCAAGCATTATCGCTATTGCGATAATGCTCAGAATTTTTAAAACGGATTTATATTTCCTGCTGCCCGATGAAAAAATATTCAGCGGTTCAGCAGCTCTGACATCAAATATCTGTCTGAAAAACATACCCTCACCCAATCACAATTCAATTATTTTTCCTCTTTCTTCTTATGGAAAAGAAGCTTGTCAACAGGGAAATAAATGAAGAACTGTATCGCCGAGCAAGCCATTGTTGAAATATTTGCGGCAAGCTGAGCGGACATGCCGAATGAGCCGATAAGCCAGCCCTGAATTG
>CAVGRW010000173.1:0-4534 GCA_963631735.1 Bacteroidaceae bacterium
ACCGAGTGCGACGGAATTATGATTGCACGAGGTGATATGGGCGTTGAAATTCCGTTTGTTGAGCTGCCGATTATTCAGAAGGCGCTCATTACAAAATGCCGACTTCTCGGCAAGCGAGTTATCACGGCGACCGAGATGCTGGAATCCATGATTCACAATCCGAGACCGACGAGAGCCGAGACCTCGGACGTTGCCAACGCCGTGTATGACGGAACGAGTGCAATCATGCTTTCGGGCGAGACTGCGGCGGGCAAATATCCCGTTGAGGCGGTTGACACAATGGCACGCATCGCAATGCAGACAGAGAAAAATATAAACTATACGAAGCGCTTCGGCACGACCGAGTTCAGAATTAAGAATCCCGTTGATGCGATTTCCCACGCAACCTGCGGCATGGCGATCGACCTTAACGCAAAGGTTATTGCCGTTTGCTCCCTTTCGGGAATGACGGTCAGAATGGTTTCCCGTTTCCGCTCACCCGTCGATATCATGGGTATGACGGTTGACAAAAAGACGTGGCGCAAGCTTTCAATGTCGTGGGGCGTAACGCCTGTGCTTTGCGAGACATACGAATCCACCGACGTGCTTTTCTATGCGGCAAAGAACAAGGCAATCGCAACGTTCGGGCTTGAATCGGGCGACAGAATTATTGTCACGGGCGGCATGACGAACGGCATTTCGGGTAATACAAATCTTATTAAGGTTGAAACGGTAGGATAAAAAAATAACGACATCTTCCAAATCGGTTGATGTCGTTTTTGCTATTTAACTTTTAGCGTCCGCAGATATGCTTTCTGTTCATCTGTAATTCTATAGCTTTCGATTGCTTTTTGAATAGCCTTGTTGTGCGTCCATTTTTCAAGCCGTTTATTTTCAATATACGGAATGATTTCATCATAATTTTTGGCAAGCGCAGTCGCAAAGTACCACGCAACCATCATCTTTACATAGTATTCCTCACGTCTGATGGTGCAAACTTGCTCGGCACATTCCGCCGTGAAATTCTCGCCGAGGAAAAAGTCCATCAGCATTTTTATTCCGAACCGAACGGAATACGGATTGTCCGAGTCCAGCCACTCGGGAATTTTTGAGTAAAGCTCGGGCAAGTGCTTTTTAAAAGCCGTAATTCTCATCATGTCGCAGGTCGCCCAGTTATCGACGAACGGAAGAAATTCATCGAGCAGTTTTATAGCTTTTTCGTAGTCCTTTTCAAAACCGATCAAAGCGGCATGAACATTGTTTTCTTCATAATATTTATGCGGAAGAATTTTTAAATAATTTTCGTAATCGCCGCTTTTGTAAAATTCTTTTGCAAATTTTTTCAGCTGCGGCGAACGAACGCCGATGACATTTTCTTTATCAACCGTAGGCATCAGCGCCGCATGAAAATCACGGTACTTTTCGTCCTGTAATTCAAATAATTTTTCTTGAACATATTTTTCAATCTCATTCATTCTTTATCAGACGCTTTCTAAAAAATCTTCGATCGCTTTCACTCTTTTTTGAAGTGAAAAATCATTTGCTCTTTTCTTTTCTTCCTCGCTGAATTTTTCAAGAAGTGACGGATTCTTCAAAACTTTTTTTATCGCATTGTAAAGCCCGTCCTCGGAATTTTCGCAGATAATTCCGCACTCGTTTTCGCCGAAAATTTCTCTCATGCCCGAACACTCGGTCGTGATAACAGGCACGCTCAATGCGACAGCTTCGCTGACGGCGGTGCTGTAGCCTTCGGCATAGGAGGAACAAACATAGACATCGGAGTGTGCAATATATTTATACGGATTTGTTTGAAAATTAAGAATCTTTATTGTGTCGCCGAGATTTTTTTCGGCGATTATTTTTTTTATATTTTCCTTTTCCTCGCCGTCACCCATTATTAAAACGGAAAATTTTTCTCCGTCATTTTTCAGCCTTTCGCAGACCTTTACAAAGCGTTCAAAGCCTTTGACCTTTACAAAGCTTCCGGCGAGAATGAACTTCATTCCGCTGCCGAATTCAAAGTCGGTTTCTTCTTCGCTTTTTTCAACAATGCCGTCAAAGTCGATCGGATTGTAAAGCACATGAACCTTTTCTGCCATGCCGTATTTCTTGATAAAAGACTCCTTCATCGTTTCGGCAACGCAGACTATCGCATCAAAATTTTCATAGCACTTTTTTTCTTCCTCTGCCGAGCCGAAAATTTTCTCGCTCCACGGATTTACTGTCATATCGGTATGAACCCATGCAACTTTTTTGCAGTTCCTTTTACCCGAGTTGCCGATAATTTTGGTCGAATATCCCTCGCAAAAAGCAACCTCGACATCGTAGCTTCCTTTAATAAAATTTTTCCTTACAAAATCGGGAGAGGCGAGCAGAGATGCTTTGATTTTCAGCTTGTTAAGAATTGCTTTTGCGCTTGAGTCTGTTTTCTTAACCATACAGCGGTGATTGGCGTGCTCCTTGATGATATCCGTGTAAACCTCACCGTCGGTCTCGGTAAAAACATCGTATTTATTTTTTGTATTCTCGATGAACGTTGCGAAAATTCTTTCCGCACCGCCCCGACCGAGCGACTCAATAAAAAACAAAACAGATTTCATGATTGCATCTCCGTTGATTTGATAGTTAAATTATATAAAATATAAATGCTTCTGTCAATGAAAAAAGACTGCGCCGAGTGACGCAGTCTTTGAAAATTTGTGATTATTTGTACATCGGGCCGTAAACCTGGCATGCACGGTAGTCCTGACCCTCTTTGTCCATACCGAAATAGTTCCAGTTTGCAGGACGGAAGATCTTCTCCTCGGGAACGTTGTGGAGAGAAACGGGAATACGAAGCATTGAGCACATTGTGATGAGGTCTGCACCGATATGGCCGTATGTAGATGCGCCGTGGTTTGCGCCCCAATTGTTCATGAGGTCGTAAGCCGACTTGAAAGCACCCTTGCCGTTGCAGATCGGAGTGAACCATGTGCAGGGCCATGTGTAGTCTGTTCTCTTCCAGAGAGCATCTGTTACGTCCTCGGGAAGTCCTACATAGTAACCTTCGCAGATCTGGATTGTCGGTCCGATACCCTTAACAAGGTTAATACGGATCATCGTTGCGGGCATCTCGTTCTTCGTAACGAAGCGTGAGGAATATCCGCCGCCGCGGAAGTAACCGTTATCGGCT
This sequence comes from Bacteroidaceae bacterium, assembly GCA_963631735.1. Classification (GTDB taxonomy): domain Bacteria; phylum Bacillota; class Clostridia; order Oscillospirales; family Acutalibacteraceae; genus CAG-488. The sequence goes on from CAVGRW010000173.1 coordinate 3,152, forward strand.
GCGTTCCATGTTGTAGCCTTGAGCATCTTGTCAACATCCTCGTCGGTTACATCGTACCAAGGCTTCATGCAAGCCTCGCCCTTGTCGTTCTTCAGCTCGCCGCAAGCGTCAAGACATGATGCGCCGGAGTTGATGAGGTGGAGGAAGCCGCCTGCCTCTTTTGCGTGACCCTCAAGCTCATAGCCTGTAACTCTCTTAACGGACTCTGCACTCCAGTGAGTACGAACGTCGGAGAACATTGACGGCTGGTTTGTGAGGAGCTTCTCAAAGAGCATTGAAATGCCGTTGAGAACGTCATTCTCTGTTGCAAGGATATAGGGCTCTCTTACGCCGTCCCAGTCAAAGGAGGTGTTGAGAAGTGCCTCGGCAAAGTCTGCGTTCGGCCAATGGTCTGTCCACTGACGCTGACCCTGGAAGCCTGCGGCAATAGCATTGTGACCTGCCATCTCTTCCTCTCTGCCCTCGGGAAGATTCTTGTTGCCGTTCATGAGGTCCTTGATGATGCACATCATCTTGACCGTGAACTCCCAATCCTTTTCCTTCTGCTCGTCCGATTTTCTTACGAAGTCGGGGTTCTTATCAAATCCCTCGGGGCAATGCTCCTTGGTCCACTTGTAAGCCTTCTTGTATTCTTCCTCGTCATAGATGTTTTCTTCCATTCGGCGGAGGATTTCAACCTCGTCAACGGACTCAACTCTCATGCCGAGATATTCCTCGATAAAATCGGGGTCGATTGAAGAACCTGCAATACCCATGCAGATCGAGCCGATCTGAAGATATGATTTGCCCTTCATCGTTGCAACTGCAACAGCGGCACGTGCGAAGCGAAGGAGCTTTTCTCTTACGTCATCGGGAATGTTCTCGGACTCGTCAGCCTCCTGAACCTCTCTGCCGTAGATGCCGAAAGCGGGGAGACCCTTCTGAGCATGAGCTGCAAGAACGGATGCAAGGTAAACTGCGCCCGGACGCTCTGTTGCGTTGAAGCCCCAAACACCCTTGATTGTGTTGGGATCCATGTCCATTGTCTCTGAGCCGTAGCACCAGCAGGGAGTTACGGAAAGAGTAATGGCAACGCCCTCTTTCTTGAACTGCTCGGCGCAGGCTGCTGTCTCGGCAACACGGCCGATAGTTGTGTCGGAGATAACGACCTTAACGGGCTCGCCGTTTGAATACTTGAGGTTCTCCTCAAAGAGCTTCTTGGCGGCCTTAGCCATGCCCATTGTCTGCTCCTCAAGAGACTCTCTGACCTTAAGAGGTCCGCGTCTTGCGTCGATGATAGGACGGATACCGATTACGGGGTATTCGCCCAGATATCTGTTTTCTGCCATATAAAATTCATCCTTTCGTTGAATTATTTTTTATATAAATCTGCAAGCAGATTTT
>CAVGRW010000174.1:0-4447 GCA_963631735.1 Bacteroidaceae bacterium
TCTTAGCAAGACCGCTCTTGGACTTGTCGATTTCAAAATTCCATTTTCCGTTGAGATTCAGCCACTCTCTGCGCTGAAACTGCGGATTGGGATGTTCGGGACGGGGTATATTAACCATATGATATATTCCTCCATAATTAAATTCAGTTTATCATACCATATTACAAAAAAATATACAAGTAATTATATATAATTTTTACAAAAAGCCGTAAGGGAAAATGGCTTGTGCAAAATAAAAATAGTGCACAATCCGTAGGGGTCGATGCCCACATCAACCCGAGATTAGAAGAAAATAAATCTGGGCGCCCCTTTAGGGAGCTGTCAGCGCAGCTGACTGAGGGGTTCAAGTCGAGAGAAGAGATAAAAGTGAATAATGAAGAGAAGCGGTGACTTTGCGTTGCAAAGCATTAAAAAGTCAGCTGAAATTTACCTTGAGCGTGGGCTCCTCCTCTGGGGGAGCTGGCAGCGTAGCTGACTGAGGGAGTGAAATTTTATCGAGCTTTAACCCCTCCGTCTTCGGCGCAAATCGCCGAAGACATCGTCTCGCTGCAGCTCGGTCACGCTCCGGCTCTGAACGTCCACCGGACGTTCATTCACTACCGTTGCGCCGCTTCGCTCCCCTGCAAGGGAGGCAAGAAAAAGTCTGCACCGAAAGCCGCTTCATCAGACTTCCAAGGTGCGAAAAATAACTTTGCACAAAGGTTCGGCTAGAGTACAATTCGTGGGGGTCGATGCCCACATCGACTCGAGGTTAGATGAAAATCATTCTCGGCTCCCTTTTAGGGGATCTGTCACGGCTTGTCCGTGACTGAGGGGTTTTGTAAAGAGTTTGATGAAATTTGTTTTGACCGTGGGCTCCTCCTCTGGGGGAGCTGGCGGCGTAGCCGACTGAGGGAGTGCGGTTTTATCGAGCTTTAACCCCTCCGTTTTCGGCGCAAATCGCCGAAGACACCGTCTCGCTGCGGCTCGGTCACGCTCCGGCTCTGAACGTCCACCGGACGTTCATTCACTACCGTCGCGCCGCTTCGCTACCCTGCAAGGGAGGCAAGGAAGGTATCTGCCTTAAAAATAATTTCATCAGACTTTCTCGGATCGATAAAGCCTTGGTAAAATACCGCTTACAGTCAGACAACGCAACTGTTACTTCGTGAATTTTTTGCACAAAATAATAAAAACACTGGATTTTTTGTATTTTAAGTGATATAATGAATATGCCGCACAAGAGAATATTTGCGTACACAGTAGGTGGTATGCGTTTTTTTGATAAAAACGCATGCTCAATTTGACATACCCTTACTGTGTGTTAAATCTTGTGTGGCGCAACCGAGCTATGCGTTTTTTGTGCGTGGCTTCGGCTGCGCACTTTTTATTTTACGGGGGAATTTATAAATGAGCTTTTCCGAAAGCTTCAAAAATGCAAGAATAAACAGCGGACTTTCGCAACAGCAGCTTGCCGATTTGCTCGGCATGGATCGCTCAGCTATTTCAAAATATGAAACCGATATCGGATTGCCTCATGCCAAAACACTGCAGAAGATATGCGAAATCTTTGATATCACAATGGACAGTCTGTTTGAATAAAAAACAAAACCTCCGCTTGTCGGCTTTTGGCTTACAAACGGAGGTTATTATATTCTTTTAAAATTACAGCATCGAGCAGCCGAAGCTGTTGATGAGTGCGTCAATTCGCTCGCCCTTCTTACAAAGAGGACAGTCCATAGCCGAATGTGTCTCATACTCGGGCAGGTCATGCGGATCGAATACCGAAACGACCGGGAAGCCTTCGTATTCCTTCATCGTTGCGAAAATCGAAGCGATGCCTACAGGTGTACCCGAATAATAACGGATAGCCTCAAATGCGTTCTGAGCCGTGCTGCCCGTAACGACCGAAGCGGCAAGGATAAGCACCTGCTTGCCCTGAATCATTTGAACAATGTTGTCACGGAACATGAGCTGATTGCTTGCCGTGTACTCGGGAGCAAGAATATTGATAGCTCTGTTTGCGTTGATGCTTGCAAGGTCGTTCTTCGTCAGTTCGCTTGCAAGGCATGTGCCGATTACCTCTGTGCCGTCAAGGCAAAGAATTGTGTCAATCTCCGTGTGGAGCTTGTAGTTCGGCGCAATAGCCTTGGCAACAGCCTTCGCCTCGGAAAGACACGATTTCTGCGAGGTAATGTCTATATAATAATTCTGGTGGCTTCTTCCTGCCACAAAATGACCCTTGTAGCCGCTGAGATAGAGGTTCGGGGTCTTTGTTTCAATTTTAAACTTCTCACTTAATGCCATAATGCTTCTCCTCTCTTGCAGCCGATTTTTCAGCCGCTCATATGGTAATATCTATTTTATCATGCCACAGGAATAAATGCAATAGCTTTTGCGGCAGACAAATATACAAAATTTATTTTATGCTCAAGGTTGCGAGTCCGCCCTCGGCGGTTTCTCTGTAGCGGCCGGGGATATCCTTGCCCGTCATTCTCATAACCTCGATGACCTCATCGACGGAAATCTTCCTTGTGTCGCTTAAAAAGCTCGCAAGGCTGACGGCATTTATCGCCCTCATCGCCGCAACGGCGTTGCGCTCAATGCACGGGATCTGAACCAGTCCGCATATCGGGTCGCAGGTCAGTCCGAGGTGGTGCTCAATCGCAATTTCGGCAGCATACTCGATTTTGTCCGTTTCGAGTCCGAACAGCTCGCCGAGCGCAGCGGAAGCCATTGCACACGCCGTTCCTATCTCCGCCTGACAGCCGCACTCACTGCCCGAGATCGAAGCGTTGGTTTTTACCAAATTACCGATTATTCCGCCCGTTTCAAGCGCACGGACTATTTCAAGGTCGGTATATCCCCTTTTCATCTGCTGATAATAGAGCACCGACGGCATAACACCCGCCGAGCCGCAGGTCGGAGCGGTTACGATGACCTCACCGTCCGCATTCTGCTCACTGACGGCGAACGCATAGGCGGAAACAACACGATTTTCCTTGGTCTGAGCGCTCTCGTCGATATGCTGATGTGAATAGAGCTTCTTCGCTTTTCTCTTGACGTTCAGTCCGCCGGGGAGAACTCCCTCGGTTTCAAGACCGATATGGATGCTCAGCTTCATCTGATTCCAAATTTTCATGAGATAATCTCTTATCTCGATTCCCTCGACCTCCTCAACGTACTGCCAAAGCTTCATGTGATTTTTTCTGCAATGCTCGGCGATCTCGGAAAAGGTTGAAAGCTCGTAAATTTTCGGCGGATCGACATTTTTGTATCCGACGATCTCGATTTTTCCGCCGCCGACGCTGAGTACACGGATTCTTTTTATCTCAACGCCGTCCTTATATGCAATCAGATCCATTGTGTTGGGGTGCGGAAGCTCAATCTCTTCATTGTTGAAAATGACATCGCACGGGGTAGGTTCAAATGTGACTTTGATAACCTTATCCGTGCCGTGACCGACGCCCGTTTTGGAGAGCGAGCCGTAAAGAATCGCTTCAAAACGGTCGGCTTTCGGGTTGTGCTCCTTGAAAATTTTACACGCTTTCTCGGGTCCCATCGTATGCGAACTCGACGGACCTCTGCCGATTTTATACAGCTCCTTCAGCGATTCCATTTTTTTAACTTCCATAAAAGCACCCCTCCGTTTTATACTATACTATCATTTTGTCCGAATTTTTTCAATAGAAATGCGGCGAAAAATAAAAATTTTACGAAGATGTGCCTTTTATGCTTTCTTATATTGTCTAAAGTTGATTTGTTTCATCGTCTGAACTTGGTACGATGTAAGCGAAAATTTTCTAATCATTATCCCTTCTGTCGTTCACTCTGCTCGCCCCCTCCCTCAGTCGGCTGCGTTTGCATACGTTAAATTCCCACCACCGCAAGCAGTCGGATAGGTTATTCATTTAATAAAAGAGGAACTGCTTTTATTTAAATGCTTTGCAACGCAAAGCCACCGCTTCTCTTCACATTTCACTTTTATCTCTTCTCTCGACTTGAACCCCTCAGTCAGCTGCGTTGACAGCTCCCCTAAAAGGGAGCCGAGAATGATTTTCATCTAACCTCGGGTCGATGTGGTCATCGACCCCTACGAATTGTACTCCAACCGAACCTCTGTGCAAAGTTATTTTTTGCACTTTGGAAGTCTGATGAAGCGGCTTTCGGTGCAGACATTTTTCCTGCCTCCCTTGCAGGGGAGGTGGCGCAAAGAAGGAGCGACGGAGGGGTTAAATAAGATTTATCAAAATTTTAACAAAACCCCTCAGTCAGCTGCGCTGACAGCTCCCCTAAAGGGGCGCCCAGATTTATTTCCTTCTAACCTTAGGTTGATGTGGTCATCGACCCCTACGGAATACACTCTAACAATACCTCTGCGTAACATTACATTTCCTCACTTATCGCATGATGCGGAGTGCTACATCATGCTGTCGTAATCAAAGCAATTGTCATAATTAAAAGCAAA
>CAVGRW010000175.1:0-4387 GCA_963631735.1 Bacteroidaceae bacterium
CCGCCGTCCTGACGGGATATATTCTTATCTGGTTCATTTGGAGATAAAGTTTTTTGAAATAAAATAGAATTATAAAACCAAGACAGCCACTCACGGAATGTCTTGGTTTTTAATTTATATTACACGTTACACCGATTTTTTATTGCACATATATTATTGGGTCGATGTGGCCATCGACCCCTACGGAATGTGCTATTACCGTATTTCTGCGAAATGTTGCTTTTTTCTCAACTAATCGTAGGGTGCGATGCCCACATCGCACCGAGTAAATCAGATAAAAATCGCTTCCGACGCAGAGACTAATCAGCCTCCCCTTGTTGCAAGGGGAGGTGTCGTCCTTGACGACGGAGGGGATAAAGATTAAAGCCTGATAAAAACTCCCTCCGCCAGCGAGACGGTGACACGACGAAGAAGTGACGGAGGGGTTAAAAACAAATTTCATCAGATTTCTTATAAACCCCTCAATCAGCTACGCTGACAGCTCCCCTAAAAGGGAGCCAAGCCTATTTCCTTCTGACCTTGGGTCGATGTGGGCATCGACCCCTACGGAATATGCTATTATCGTAATTTCTGCGAAATGTTGCTTTTTTCTCGACTAACCGTAGGGTGCGATGCCCACATCGCACCGAGGAAAGCAGATAAAAATCGCTTCCAACGCAGAGACTAATCAGCCTCCCCTTGGTTGTTTCAAGGGGAGGTGTCGTCCTTGACGACGGAAGGGATAAAGAAAAATAATTCTTTTCTAATTTTAAACTTCTCAATAGGCTACGACACCATGTCTCACCTTTCTTTGTCAATCCCTCAGTCACGACACGAGGTCGTGCCAGCTCCCCCGGCGGAGGAGCCCACGCTAAAACAGTATAAAAAAAACTGTGATGAAACATAAAATTTCATCACAGCTTTTTTATTTAATTGACTCGATATACTTCATCAAATCGCCGACGGTTTTCAATCCGCCGAACGTCTTGCTGTCGATTTTAATGCCGTATTCGCCTTCGAGGTCAACCGCAACATTTACCATGTCAAACGAATTGAGTCCGATATCCGAGCGAAGCTTTGACTCCTCCGTGATATCCTCGGGTGCAATATCAACATAGCTGCAAATTATATTTCTTAATGTTTCAAGCATTTCAATAAACCTCTCTTACATTTTTTCAAGCAATTCTTTAACGCTGATTTCGGGATTTTCAAGCGCTATTTCAAGCACTCTTTCCGTGCCCTTTTGAAGTGCCTTGATATCATCAACGCTGACAAACTTTGTCCTGTGCAGACAGCTTATTTTCAGACAGCCGCTGTGTGCATCCTTCATCGCGAAGGTGTAAAGCACCATTATATACCGTCCGAGACCGTAGCCGACGTACTCATATTCCCAGCCGTTGATCGACTTTTCGTTAATAGGCAGCCACGAGAACATCATCGTTGACGATGCTGCAGCGGCGGAATAATTGAACAATTCACGCTGGAGGTCACGGTATTCGAGATACGGATAATCCATGTGTCTGAATGCCCAGATCTGAGCGTCCGCCATCTTGTCAAGAGCGCTCATGAACGTGTCGTCCTCCTCAAGATGAACTCGCCATGGCAGCGGAGCCGTAACAGTACCGCCCGAACGTTTTTCCAGGAGCGTGCGGCGCCTTGTGCAAAGGCAGATGAAATATGTATCAAGATGACCGTTGTTTATCTTTGAAAGGTGCATTCTCATCGCAAGCTGAACGAGGCACTCGGGACTGATGTTGTTATTCTCGCAGAAAGCAAAAAACTTCTCGCTGAGCTCGGGTGAAACCGTCATTTTTGTAAGCTCTGCCTTGTCGTGGATCGGGTCAAAAAGCGACGGAGCCTTGATGTTCGGGTCCTTCTTCTTTTTGCGCTCGGCTTCGAGAAGCTTCGGTCCCTCAACGCCGAGGTAAAGCGGCTCGCCGTTTCTCGTTATGTATTCCGTGTATGCCTGCTTGTCCTTCTCGAGATTTTCCTTGTTCTCGACATAGGCAAGCTCACGCTTGATTCTGTCCTCATAGCTTCCGAGGGGCTTCGGCATCGGCTTGCCGTTTTTGAGATGGTCATACACAGCAAAAAGATCGTTGAAGAAAGCGAACACCGCCGCATTGTCCATAACAAGGTGATGAATATTGATATAAACGCCGTATCTGCCGTCATGCGTCGTGAAATATTTCAGTCTGAAGATCTCACCCTTGAGCATTTTTATCGGCTTCTGAGCGTCCGAAGTGAGCACCTTTTCACGCTCCTCGTCGGACTTGAAATTATACACGGGAACATTGCCGATTCTGTAGGTGTCACGGAAATACTGCATGATTTTGCCGTTCTGCTTGAAGAAAACAAGTCTAAGGCAGTCGTTGCGCTCAATCTCGATGTTAAAAGCCTCTGTCATAACGTCAAAATCAATCTTCTGCGACACGATTATCGAGTCGGGAATTTGCGTGACCTGCTTGTGAAAGAAGCTGTATTTGAGCATATACTGTATCATTTCCTGCGGCGGAATGAGCGGATATACAGGCTTATTTACGGAACTCATAAAATGCCTCCCTTATATCTTTGTTTCTTTTCTCTTAATTTTGCCGCTGCCCGTTTTCTCGAGCGGCTCGGTGCGAACACGCACTTCGGAAATAATATGCGAAGCCTTGGCGGTCTTGTTCATTCTGTCAACCGACTTTTCAAGCTCACCCTGAATATCGTCAATGCCCTCAAGCTTTGCGTACTCATAATCGGGGTAAATCTCGGCAACGATCCTGTCCTTCTCGCCGTAAACGAGAACCTCACTGACAAGCTGATTATCGGCAAATTTCTTTTCGATAGCCTCTGGAGAAACGTTCTCGCCGCTTGAAAGAATGATGAGATTCTTGACTCGACCCGTGATAAAGAGCTGATTATCGGGTGTAAGCTCGCCGATGTCTCCCGTTTTGAGCCAGCCGTCCTCGGTGAACATCTCTTTGGTTTCCTCGGGCATTTTATAGTATCCGAGCATAACCGTCGGCGTGTTGACCTGAATTTCGCCGTTCTGAATACGAACCTCGCAGACGTCCGTAACACGTCCTACGGATTCTCTCGAAGCGGTGTTGTCGGGAACTGAAATTCTGCATCCCGCCTCGGTCATGCCGTAGCCCTGACGGAGAAAGATTCCGAGCTTTTCGTATTCGTCAATAAGCTCGGGATTAAGATAAGCTCCTCCCGAAATGAGCCACTTGATATTTCTGCCGAAAACCTGAGTAACGGCATCCTTAACGCTTGTCTCGGGATTTCTCGCAAGAATAGCCTTGACTCGCTGTAAAAGCGACTGAGCGATCATCGGAACGACACGAACGACCTTCGGCTCAAAGATTTTGAGATTCTTGATTAAATCCATCATTGAACCGTTCAGGCAGACCTGCAAGCCGTCCTTGAGGTTTTTGATATAGTCGCCCGAGAAGCAATAAATATGGTACATCGGGAGAACCGAAAGCGAAACATCGTTCGGCAGGAAAATATCGGTGCAATAGTCGTGATACATGATGTTACCTACAAGGGCAAGAGTCGAAAGCTCAACGCCTTTTTTGACGCCCGTTGTGCCCGAGGTAAATATGATAACGCAGCAAGCGTTTTTATCGACCTTGATATCCGAAAGGGCCGCATATTTTGAAGCCTCGGAATAGTCGTTGTAAATTCTCTCAAACTCGCTGAGATCGCCGAGATTGACGGCAAATTTAAGGAACGGGCAAAACTCCTTGAGCTTTTCTGCGTTCTCGGCAAATTCAGCCTCGTAAAGAACCATTTCAATATCGGCGCGCTTGAAAAGCTCCGCCGCCTCCGTAACGGAAATATCCGGAGCAAACGGAACGGCAACGTTGCCGCTGATAAGAATACCCGAAAGGCAGGTTATGTACTCGTAATTCGATTTTCCGATAATTGCAATGTGCATTCTTTTCTCGGAAAGGCTGCGAATCCAGCGGCAAACCGCAAGGCTGTCGCTTCTGACTTTTTTAAAGCTTCTTTCCTCGATCTTGTCGTCTCTGATGAATTTGATAAACGTTGCATCGCCGTATTTCTCGGCGCCGTTGTCAAGCAATTCTCTGACCGAAGGTGCATCAAAATTATTCATGTCGGGTCTCCTTATTATACGCTATTATTCTATATAGTAATATATAAGTGCTCTTGCGCGGTTAGCATTTTTAAAAGACACTTTGTATAGAATTATACCATGAGTATTGTCTAATTTCAACATATAAACTCAAAAAATAGTATAGTTCAAGAAAAGTTGAGAAATGGTTTTTGTTGGGTAATACTTACGTCGCACCTTGAAATTATTCTTTAATTTATTTTTTATCCCCTCCGTCGTCAAGGACGACACCGTCTCGCTGCGGCTCGGTCACGCTCCGGCTCTGAACGTCCACCGGAC
>CAVGRW010000176.1:0-4345 GCA_963631735.1 Bacteroidaceae bacterium
CTAAACAAAAAAATCCCCCGCCGAAGCAGGGGATAAATTTTATATTGATGAAATTACATCATGCTTGCAACTTCTGCTGCGAAATCGTCGTTTCTCTTTTCGATTCCTTCGCCCTTCTCAAAGCGAACAAAGCTTGCAGCCTTGATGGAACCGCCGAGCTTCTTAGCAACATCTGCGATATAACCTGCAACGTTACCGTCAAAGAGGTCTGTACGAACAAATGCCTGCTCGAGAAGGCAAACTTCCTTGAGCTGCTTCTTCATACGTCCGTCAACAGCGCCTGCGAAGATCTTGTTGGCAACGATCTCGTCCTTGCTTGCCATAGCGAGCTCAACGAGTGTAGCAACAGCCTTGTCTGAAAGGAAGTTGAAGAGGAACTTGTTGTTCTTCTGCTCCTCATAAGCTGCAAGATCCTCATCTGTGAAGAGCTTTTCGTCAACAGCCTTAGCGAAGAGATTGTTAAGAATCGGCTTCGGAAGGGTGTCGGGCTTATTGAGTGAGCTGTCGATTGTGATCGACTTCATCTTAGCAAGCTCATCTGCCGAGATGCAATCCTTGCTGAGATACTCGGGATTCATAGCTGCGATCTGCATTGCAACGTTCTTGCCCATGTCCTTGAACTCTGCCTTGTCGGCAACGTCTGTGTCAAACTTAACAAGTACGCCGACTGCGCCTGCACCGTGGATGTAGGAAGCAACGTCACCCTCAACTCTTACAAAGCGGCGAACCTTCATGTTCTCACGGATTGTAAGGAAGAGCTCCTGAACAGCGTCTGCAACTGTCTCATCGCTGCCCGAAAGGGTCATAGCGAGGAGAGCGTCAACGTCTGCCGGATTCTTCTCGGCAACCGTAACGGCAATCTTATTTGCAAGCTCAACAAACTTCTCGTTCTTTGCAACGAAGTCTGTTTCACAGTTAACTTCTACCATCGAAGCAACCTTAGCTGCCTCGTCATAATATGCAACAACAACGCCTTCGGCTGCGATACGGCCTGCCTTCTTGGCTGCGGAAGCGAGACCCTTCTCACGAAGTACGTCTACTGCCTTGTCCATGTCGCCGTCTGTCTCTGTAAGAGCCTTCTTACAGTCCATCATGCCTGCTCCGGTCTTCTCACGGAGAGCCTGAACGTCTTTAGCTGTAAAATTCATGATAATTCCTCCTGATTTAAAATTTCGGCGGAATATAGAATTCCGCCGTTAAATAAGTTCTGATTATTCGGCAACAGCTTCCTCGGCAGCTTCTTCTGCCGGAGCTTCCTGCTCGCCCTGACGACCCTCGATAACAGCGTCAGCCATAGCGCCTGCGATAAGGCGAACGGCACGGATAGCGTCGTCGTTTCCGGGGATAACGTAGTCGATTTCGTCCGGATCACAGTTTGTATCTACGATAGCAACGATTGGGATACCGAGCTTATGAGCTTCCTGAACTGCGATTCTCTCCTTGCGCGGGTCAACGATGAACATAGCAGCGGGCTGCTTCTTCATGTTAACGATACCGCCCATGAACTTCTCAAGCTTTTCGATTTCGAGTTTGAGTTTGATAACTTCCTTCTTCGGGAGAAGATCGAATGTTCCGTCAGCTTCCATCTTCTTGAGCTGCTCAAGTCTCTTGATTCTTCTCTTGATTGTGTTGAAGTTTGTGAGCATACCGCCGAGCCAACGTGCGTTAACATACGGCATACCGCAGCGGATAGCTTCTTCCTTAACGGAATCCTGAGCCTGCTTCTTTGTGCCTACGAAAAGAACATCGCTTCCGTCAGCTGCTACGTCACGAACGAAGAGGTAAGCTTCCTCAAGCTTCTTGACTGTCTTCTGAAGGTCGATGATGTAAATTCCGTTACGCTCTGTGAAAATGTACTGAGCCATTTTCGGGTTCCATCTTCTTGTCTGGTGTCCGAAGTGAACACCTGCTTCGAGTAACTGTTTCATTGATACTACTGGCATAAATAAATCCTCCTTAGTTTTGCCTCTGCAAGGCTTGATATCCGAACATTTCATGTGAAATGCACTCCGAATAAAACACCTTACATGCGTTTTGCCGTAAAAGTATATCACACAGAAACAGCTATTTCAAGAGTTTTTTGCAATTTTTTTGATTTATTCGGAAAAATTTATGCTGTCGGCTATTTTTTTGAACACGGGAGCGCAGTCGTAGGAGCCCGAGGCGCCGCCCTGCTTCATGATTACGGCAACATAGCGAGGATCGTCGGCAGGGAAACAGCCGCCGAACCATGTGTTGCATATCTCGTTGCCGCTTTTGTCGAAGATACCCGTCTGTGCGGTTGCCGTTTTGCCTGCGGCTGAGAAGCGTTCGGGACGGGCAGGGGAGGCGTTGCCGTTTTCAACTACCGAGGTGAGCATTTTTAAAAGGATTTCACTCGTTTCCTCGCTCATGGCAACGGTCGGGTATTTCTTTTTGTGTTTCATTTCTTTTCCGTTACGGTCGGTGACGGCTTCAACAAGATACGGTTCGCTGTATTTACCTTCATTCGCAACGGCGCAAAGCATTTGAGCGATTTGCAAAGGTGTTGCGGTGAAGCTGCCCTGACCGAATGAAAAATTAGCCAGAGCGGCAGGATTTTGCAGGCTTTCCGATGTCGGCAGAATTCCGCTTTCGGAGAGTATTCCGTCGGCAAGCTTGCAATTTTGACCGAAGCCGAGAAGCGATGCCGTTTCGCTTATTTTTTCTGCGCCGAGCCTTTGTCCGAGATTTATAAAATAAGTGTTGCAGGAAACCTCAAGTGCCTTTTGCAGATTGACCTTGCCGTGAGCGGTGTTGCTGCTGCATCCGAACTTGACGTTGCCGATATTGCAGGAGCCCGTGCAGGTGTATTGAAAGTCGGAAAAACCGTTTTCTATCGCACAGGCGGCGACGGCAGCCTTGAAGATAGACCCGACGGCGAAGCTCTCAAGTGCACGGTTCAAAAGAGGCGAGCTTTCGGAATCGAGATAATCCGAGACTCTGTACGGGTCATAGCTTGGGCGTGACGCCATAGCTCTTATTGCACCGCTCTTTGCGTCAAGCACAAGTGCACAGCCCTGCCCGACGTTACATTCATCAAGTGCGGATTCAACCGCCGATTGTATATCGTTATCAATTGTAAGCCGAACCTTACCGAGCTTCGGGGCAGGGGAGATGAGCTCGATATCCGCACCGCCGAGCGATCTGCCGTAAGCGTCAACGGGAACTCTTGCAGTAACATTTTTATCGGAAAATAAAACTGCGTCGAATGCCTTTTCTATGCCTGTCACTCCGTGGCTCTGCTCGTCGAGATATCCGATAATATGAATAGCCGACTGCGAGGGAGCATACCTCTTATATATAGGTATGCAAAGAATATTACCGTCCGAGTTGATGCTCTTTTTGCCTATATTCGCCGTGACTGGCGAGCCCTTCTCCATTCTCTGCTTCAATGAGGAATATGTGCGGCTGTCAAGAAGCTCACGAAGCGCATCAAGCGAGCTCAACGACGGCTTGGCGATTATATAATTTTCATAGTCGGAATCAGTTATCTTTTGTCCGCTGCGGTCGGTGATTTGCCCTCTGACGTTATTCAGTGTGAATGACGAATAGTGTGAGCCGGAGGAAACAAGTTCCGTGCCAGACGAGCAGACGACATACATTCTCAGGCAAAGACAGCCCACAGCCATACAAAACACGGTAAATAACGATATAATTCTTTTATCCATTTTCGGCACATCTTTTCTTGCAGTTTATAAATGAAGTGTATTTTCTGCTTTGTGTTTCCTAAAAAGTTTTTGCCTTACGGGCTTAAAAATTCACGAATTTATTACATTTCGTCAAATTGCACTATTGACCTTGAGGAGAAAATATACTATCATATATTCGTAGAAATCTTATTTAGAAACGGAGGAAAATAAATTGAAAAGACTGACTTCTAAATTTATTGCCGTAATGCTCGTCGTGTGTATGGTCTTTCCGATCGTACCGCTTTGTGCTTTTGCAGGCAGTGTCTCCGCAACGAGCGCAGAGGATACCGTGACGTTCAAGCTTGAAAAGGTGTCGGAAACTACAAGTTCGGTTACCGTTAAGCTCGTTTTGGCGGAAGGCAAGACTCTTTGCTTCGACGCTTTGCTCGAAACAGGCGAGTCATTGACTTGCTCGGCAATTGATTATTCGAGCGAGCTCAATGCTTTCGTTGCCGAGAATACCGACGGTGCGCTTGCTTCAAATAACGAAACGGGTAAGCTTTCGTTCGCAAACTCGGTCGAGCTTTCGGCTCCTTTCGACATCGCGGAATTTACATACTCGAAGATTGATAAGCACGGTGCTGTGCTTTCCGATTTTACGGTAAGCATCGACTCCTGCTATTATAAAAACGACA
>CAVGRW010000177.1:0-4249 GCA_963631735.1 Bacteroidaceae bacterium
GGCACGGATGAGCGCTATCAATCCGAAAAGAATTGCGGCAGGGACGGTGAGTATGCCTATTGCGGCAAGTCCGCCGAAGAATACAAGCTTTGAAAAAACATGCTTCAGCTTTTTCATTTTGCGTATTCCGAGGTCATTTCGACCGTTCCGGTGAAGTTATTGTAGATTATCATTGCATAGTTCCCGCCGCCGTCAAAATCGAATGTCTTTTCAAAATTTCCGTTCTCGTCAACGGAATAATCTTCAACGTAAGAATTCGTTCTGACACGAATTGAGGCGCCGCCGCTTTCTTTAAGAATTTTTACCTTGAGCTTGATTTTTCTGTCCTTGACCGATGCGCCGCCGAATACCACGTCACGTCCGTATTCGGAAATGCAGGAGGAGGAATAACTGCCGATGTAGCTGTCCTTGCCGACGTTTTCTCTCTTGCCGATGAGCTTTGAATCTCTTGTTATCTGCGTGAGGCTGATAACGTGAACTATGCTGTCAAAATCATCGACGATCTGCTGCGGCGACGGCTTTCTGACGACCTCAACCGCACCGAGAATGATAACGACTGCGATGAAAATCGCAAGCAGCTTTTTCATTGCTCAGTCCTCCTTTGCGCCGCTTACTATCTTGTAATAGGCGTTTGAGGTGATCTTGTAAACAATCATGTAGAACAGCGTGAATGCCGCAAAGCTAATTAGGATTGTCGCAATGAAAAGGTTAAGGTTGGTCAGGTTGAATATAAGCAGAAGCTTTTTGATTATAGGTGCGGCAAATGCAAGGTGCATGCCTGCTAAGATAAGAGGAAGGAAGAATACCGTCAGGAGCTGTGAATTGATACTTTTTCTGATTTCCTTCTTTGTCATGCCGACCTTTTGCATGATTTCAAATCTTGACTGATCCTCGTAGCCCTCGGAAATCTGCTTGTAGTAGATGATGAGGACTGCGGCGAAGATGAACACGATGCTGAGAATGATTCCGAGTCCGAAAAGTCCGCCGTAAAGCGCATAGAAATCCATTCGATTCTGTTCTCTGCTTTCAACCTCGGAAACAAGAACATCGTCCGAGTCAACTCTTAAATCGGTCAGATAGGAATTGATATCCTTTGAAAGAGCGATTTGTTCATCCTCCGAAAGACCCGTATCAAAGCCGTAGCTCCAGCTGAAATTGACGACCGGCTCGGCATCCTGATGATGTGTTGCATCGGTCATGCCCTGAGTTGCCTTGTCAAGGTCGTTTACGAAAATTGCCATTGTCGGAACGATCGTCATAGCCGCATCGGACTGACTGATGAAATTATCAAGATATCTGACAATTTTAAAGCTCTGACCTCCGTTGAATGAGATCGAGTCACCGTTGAAGTTTGAATCCTTTCTGAAAAGGTAGATCATGGCTTCGCCGTCTTTGAGCTTGTAATCCGTTCCCATGATTTTGTTGTAATCATCGACGGAAACAAAGTTAAACTGAAAAACTTTGTTGTAATCGACAGCGCCGCTGTAAACGTTTCTGACGTCTGTTTCAACCTTTCCGTCAGTTACCATGCCCGAAAGCACGCCTGCAAGATATGTGATGGAATTGTGGACGTCTGCGTTGTGCTTCTTTGCAATTTCGTCAATTTCCGAGCGGATTTTGTCGGACTGTCCGTTCTTGTAAATCTTAGTGTCAAGAGATGAAAAGCTTGTGTTGATTTCTCTCGGATAGCGGCTTGCGAGAGCGTCCTCCTCGCCGAAATAAAGGCTTGTCGTTGATGAAATCATAACGAGAACCATTGTTGCGAGGATACAAATTGAAGCAAGACCTGCGCCGTTACGCTTCATTCTGTAAACCATTGAGGAAACGGAAACAAAGTGGTTCGATTTGTAGTAATACTTCTTGTTCTTCTGCAAAAGACGGCAGAAAAGAACCGAGCCGGATATCATGATAAGATATGTTCCGATGATAACCATGATGACGGCTACGAAGAAGAGCATCATTGCCTGAAGCGGTTCCTTGATGCTTAGAGCAAGATAATAAGCACCGCCGAGGAGAAGAACTCCGAGAATACCTAAAATCCAGTTGCCCTTGGGCGGCTTTTCGCCTGTTTGCTCACTTTTGACAAGCGAAATTGCGCTTGAGAACTGAACCTGACGAAGTGAATTGAAGAAAAGAAGAATGTTGATTACCGTGAATACAGCCGCACAAAGTCCGAGACCCTGGGGGCAGATTGAAAGATTGAACGTTGCGTCGCACTTGAGAAGTCTCAAAAAGATAAGCTCGGCAAGCTTAGAAAATGCGATACCTGCCGCAAGACCGATAACGAGGGAAATTATTGTGATTATGAGTGTTTCCCAGAAAAGAATCTTGCTCAGATTGCGCTTATCCATTCCGAGAATGTTATAAAGTCCGAATTCTTTCTTGCGTCGTTTGATAAGAAATGAGTTTGTGTAGAAAAGGAAGATACAGGAGAAAATTGCAATTACCCATGAGCCGAGACCGAGAATATCGGCGGCTGTGGAGCTCCTGACTGCGTCCTTGATGTTCTGTGAAAACTGTAAAAACAGGATGATGTAATACATCATTACCATACCTACCGAGGTGAGAATATAGGGCAGGTACATTTTTTTATTCTTGCGAATGCCGTCAAAGGCAAGCTTGGGGTAAAATCCTTTTTTCATTATTTTTCACCGCCTGTCGCAAGCAGAGTGAGAGTATCCGAAATCTTCTGATAGAGCTGTTCGTCGGTATCCTTGCCTCTGTAAATCTGATGGAAAACCTCGCCGTCCTTGATGAAAAGAACTCTGTTTGCCGAGCTTGCCGCCTTGACCGAGTGAGTAACCATAACGATGGTCTGACCTGCGGCGTTGATTTCCGAGAAAAGACGGAGCAATTCGTCTGTTGCTTTTGAATCAAGTGCGCCTGTCGGCTCGTCGGCAAGGATAAGCTTCGGGTCGGTGATTATCGCACGGGCAACTGCGGCTCTCTGCTTCTGACCGCCGGAAACCTCGTAGGGATATTTCTTGAGAAGCGGAAGAATTCCGAGTCTCTTTGCGACCGTTTCGAGCTTGCCGCTCATTTCCTTATAGTTCTTGCCTGCGAGAACAAGGGGAAGATAGATGTTGTCCTCAAGTGTGAATGTATCAAGCAGGTTGAAGTCCTGGAAAACGAAGCCGAGATTGTCACGGCGGAATGCCGCAACGTCCTTTTCCTTTATCTTGGAAAGATCTTTGCCGTCAAGAACAACATTGCCGTTCGTCGGCTTGTCGAGTGCCGCAAGGATGTTAAGAAGCGTTGTTTTACCTGAGCCCGATTCGCCCATGACGGCGACGTATTCGCCCTCCTCAACGGTGAAGTTTACGTTCCTGAGCGCCTCGACCTTGTTGCCGCCGAAGCGTGTTGAATAGATTTTTTTAAGTCCTCTGACTTCCAGAATACTCATTGTTTTGACCTCCAATCAAATTTTCTGACGTTAGTATATCAGAAAGAAGGAACGTATCTCCATAGAATTGTCTTACAAAACGACGCTTAAATCTTACAGTTTTGTAAGAAGTGGGGTTTTGGGGTGAGAAATTATAATTTTTTACAAATTCTTCTTGGCTTCACTGTAGGGGCGCCCACGAATTTTCTTCTCAACTTGGGTCGATGTGGGCATCGACCCCTACGGATTGTTCTACAACCAAACCTCTATGCAAAATTATTTTTCCGCACTTATCGTAGGGTGCGATGCCCACATCGCACCGAGGAAGTCTGATGAAATCACTTTCAAGGCAGATACCTTACTTGCCTCCCCTGTAGGGGAGGTGGCTTCGGCGGATTGCGCCGAAGTCGGAGGGGTTAAAATGTCAGATGTGTTTTACTGTCTTTTTGTAGGGGCGACCATTGGTCGTCCGCCTTTATTTTCTTCTGACTTTGGCGGACGTGCAATGCACGCCCCTACTAAATCAAATTAAATTTCTTCAGATTTTTTAATGCTTTGCAATGCAAAGCCACCTTTTCTTTTCACTTTTCATTCTTATCTTTTCTCTTGAATTAACTCCCTCAGTCGGCTACGCCGACAGCGTCTCGCTGCGGCTCGGTCACGTCGCGGCTCTGACAGTCCACCGGACGTTCATTCACTACCGCGCCGACACTTCGCTACCCCAGAGGAGGAGCCCACGCTCAAAATGAATTTCATAAGACTTTCGACAAACCCCTCAGTCGGCTGCGCCGCCAGCTACCATAAAAGGGAGTCCATTTCAGTTTCTGCCAACCTTGGGTCGATGTGGGCATCGACCCCTACGGATTG
>CAVGRW010000178.1:0-4140 GCA_963631735.1 Bacteroidaceae bacterium
GCGGCGGCTCTGACAGTCGATTTGTTTTTAACGATATATTCGCCGAGTTCAACCGAACGAATTCGCGCTGTATCATTCAAAAGAAAAACCTCCCGGATTTACATATCAGTAATTGATATGTCCGAGAGGTTAAAATTATGTCATTATATTGTTTCGATATCGTACGGAGTCGTCTGATAAACGAAATAGTTCAGCCAATTTGAAAAAAGCAAATTGGCATGGGCTCTCCATGATACGATAGGCTCCTTTGTCGGGTCGTCATTCGGGAAATAATTCTTTGGAACGGCGATATCAAGCCCCTTTTCTCTGTCTCTGAGATACTCGTTTTTCAGCGTATCACGGTCATATTCGGAATGGCCCGTTATGAAAATCTGCTTGCCCTTGTTCGTGGAGATCGCATAAACTCCCGTTTCGGGCGATGAAGCAAGAATTTTCAGTTCCTTGACCTTTTTTATATCCTCGGTCAGAACCGTTGTATGTCTTGACTGCGGCACCATAAAGGTCTCGTCAAATCCGCGGAAAAGAATAGACTTTTTGTAGTTGACCTTATGCGGAAATACGCCGAAATATTTCTGAGGCAAATGGATTTTCGGAATTCCGAAATGATAGTAGAGACCCGCTTGAGCGCCCCAACAAATATGGAAGGTGCTTGTGACATGAGTTTTGCTCCATTCCATGATTTTGCAAAGCTCGTCCCAATATTCGACCTCCTCAAACTCCATGTTTTCAACAGGTGCGCCCGTGATGATCATGCCGTCGTACTTGTTGTGTTTTATCTCATCAAAGGTCTTGTAGAAAGCCAGCAGATGACCTTCGGAAGTGTTCTTCGACTTGTGAGAGGTCGTGTACATCATTTCCATCTCGACCTGAAGCGGAGTGTTTCCGAGAAGTCTCGCAAACTGCGTCTCTGTTTCAATCTTTTTGGGCATGAGATTGAGAAGCAGAATTTTCAGCGGTCTGATATCCTGCTTGACCGCCCTTTTTTCCGTCATTACAAATATATTTTCATCGTGGAGCACCTTGACGGCAGGCAGTCCGTTCGGTATTTTAATTGGCATTAGGTATCACTCTTCAATCAGATTTTCTCAAGCGCCTGTGCAATATCCTCAATAAGATCCTGAGCGTTTTCAAGTCCGCAGGAGAAGCGTACAAGGTTTGCAGGCACGCCTGCGGCTGCGAGCTCGGCGTCGTTCATCTGGCGGTGAGTTGCGCTTGCAGGGTGCAGACAGCAGGTTCTTGCGTCGGCAACGTGAGTTTCGATCGCCGCAACCTTGAGGTTTTTCATGAACTTCTCGGCTGCCGCTCTGCCGCCCTTTATGCCGAAGCTGACAACGCCGCACGAGCCGTTCGGGAGATACTTCCGAGCAAGCTCATAATACTTGTTGCCCTCAAGTGACGGATAGTTGACCCACTCGATTTTATCGTGAGAATCAAGGAATTTCGCGACTGCAAGTCCGTTCTCGCAGTGTCTTTTTACCCTGACGTGAAGGCTTTCAAGTCCGAGATTGAGGATAAATGCGTTCTGCGGCGACTGAATAGAACCGAAATCACGCATGAGCTGTGCGGTCGCCTTTGTAATAAACGCTCCGCCCATTCCGAAGCGCTCGGCGTAGACAATGCCGTGGTAGCTGTCGTCGGGAGTGCAAAGTCCGGGGAATTTATCGGCATGAGCCATCCAATCGAACTTGCCCGAATCAACGATACAGCCGCCGACGCCTGCGCCGTGACCGTCCATGTATTTGGTCGTCGAATGGGTAACGATATCTGCGCCCCACTCAAACGGACGGCAGTTGATAGGCGTTGCAAATGTATTGTCAACAATAAGCGGAACACCGTGTGCATGAGCGGCGTTTGCAAATCTTTCGATATCAAAAACAGTCAAAGCGGGGTTCGCAATAGTTTCACCGAAAACAAGCTTTGTATTCGGCTTGAATGCGGCTTCAAGCTCCTCGTCAGAGCAATCGGGCTCAACGAACGTGAAATCAATGCCCATTTTCTTCATGGTTACTGCGAAAAGATTGTACGTTCCGCCGTAAATCATCGAGGAAGCGACAACGTGATCGCCGCAGTTTGCGATATTGAACACCGCATAGAAAGAGGCCGCCTGACCCGAGGAAGTAAGCATAGCGGCAGAACCGCCCTCAAGCTCACAAATCTTCTTTGCGACCATATCGTTGGTCGGGTTCTGAAGTCTCGTGTAAAAATAGCCCTCGGCTTCAAGGTCAAAGAGCTTGCCCATATCCTCGCTGGTGTTGTATTTATAGGTCGTGCTCTGAATTATCGGGATCTGTCTCGGCTCTCCGTTGCCCGGAGTGTAGCCGCCCTGCACGCACTTAGTTTCAATTCTTTTTTCGCTCATCAAATCAAGTCCTTTATATCAATTTCTTCAAGTATTCCAAGCCCTTCGGAACAGCGGTAAGCGGAGTTTCCCGACCCTCATATTCGAGAGTTACCCAACCGTCATAGCCCGAATTTTTAATCAAATCGACACACTCCTTGACGGGAACGATTCCGTCGCCGAGAACCGAGCCGCAAAGATGATTTCCGTCTCTCGTGTCAAAATATCCCTCGGGTGTCGGAACGCTTTTGTCGGCAAAGTAAAAATCCTTAACGTGTGCATAAACAATGTGCTTCACGCCGACCTTAACAGCCTCAAGCGGAGTTTCGTCGGCACAAAGGAAGTTGCCTATATCGACGAGCCAGCCGAAGTTATCGTCATTGACCGCATTCATAAGAGCCTCTACCCTGTCGCTCTGCTGACAGTAAAAGCCGTGATTTTCAACCGAGGTCTTGATGCCCTTAGTCTTTGCGTATTCCGTGACCGCCTTACAGCCCTTTGCAAGTACGGGAAGATATTTTTCAAAGCCCGTCTTGGAAAATCTTTCCGCCTCGGGACCGATCGTTGCATCGTGGCGCATGGTCTTTACACCGAGAATTTCGGCGATATCCACCTCGCCCTTGAGCCGCTCTATTTCCGACTCAACATCTCTGTTGATAAAATCCGCACCGATAGCGTAGTTAGAGATCTCCACGCCCATTTTATCGGCATAGGCTCGAAGCTCCTTAGCGTATTCGATTTTATCCTTATCGCCGGGGTTTATTTCGGCAAATTCAATGCCCTCAAAGCCCATTTCCTTGGCAAGGTCGATTCTTTCAAAATCGCTGTTGCCGAGCTGAGAATAGCTGTAGCTGCTGACAGAAATTTTCATTTTAAGCACCCATTTTACCGTTGAGGAATTCAACAGCCTTTCTGATGTCCTTCTCGGGATCGTCGCCAACCTCTCTCTCAATCGTAAGGAATCCCTTATAGCCGATATCCTCGAGAGCCTTGAGATATTCGTCCCAATTAACACTGCCCTCGCCGAGCGGAACCTCAATGAAGCTGTCCGCCGTCACGATATGAGACTCAACCATACCGTAGATGATGTCGGGGTCAACATAGTAGTTCTGCTTGCCGTCCTTGGCGTGCGTATGAACAATGTAATCCTTTAAGTTATGTACGGCACCCGCAGGATCGTCGCCCGTAACCATAACAAGGTTAGCAGGGTCAAGGTTTACGCCGACGCCCGTTGAACCGAGCGAATCAAGGAACTTTTTAAGCGTTGCTGACTTCTCGGGACCCGTTTCGATAGCAAAATGGGCGCCGATATCGTCTGCATAGCGGCTTAATTCAAAGCAAGCCTCCTGCATTATCTTAAATCTGTCGACATTCTCGTCCTCGGGAACAACGCCGATATGAGTTGTAACAACGTCTGTTCCGAGCTCCTTGGCAAGGTCAAGAATTCTCTTTGATTTTTCAACCTTCCAAACGTTCTTTTCGGGGTCGGTAAATCCGCCACCGCCGAGATCGCCGCAAAGTGCGGAAATTACAAGTCCGTTATCGGCAACGAGGTTGCGGAAATCCGCTCTTTTTTGTCCTACAAGATTTTCGGGAGCCATCTCGCCGCTTGTGGAGTAAACCTGAATACCGTTCGCTCCGACCTCGGCAGCCTTCTTGACCGCCGACTTTATATCAACTCTGAAGCTGTCAATTATTACGCCTATAGGGAATCTGTACATAATATACACTCCTTACAAAATGTTACCATTAAATTATACATACAAATTAAAAATAAATCAATACGAAAATGAGATTATTTG
>CAVGRW010000179.1:0-4122 GCA_963631735.1 Bacteroidaceae bacterium
GGGTAGCGAAGTGTCGGCGCGGTAGTGAATGACAGTCCGGTGGACTGTCAGAGCCGCGACGTGACCGAGCCGCAGCGAGACGCTGTCAGCGAAGCTGACTGAGGGGTTTTGTAAAAAATCTGCTGAAATACTCTTTGATCGTGGGCTCCTCCTCTGGGGGAGCTGGCGGCGTAGCCGACTGAGGGAGTGGATTTGAGATAAAAATGAATAGTAAAAGAAGCGGTAGCTTTGCGTTGCAAAGCATTAAAATAACAACCTTTTCTCTATTCTCTTAATAAATAACCCCTCCGTCACGCCACCTCCTCTGCAGGTGAGGCAAGAAAAATGTCAGCAGAATTTTTATATTTAATTATGTAATACCCTCAATACAAACAAATCAAAAACGCAAGAAAGTGTGTAACTGTTCCGCCGAGGATAAAAAGGTGGAAAATGAAGTGATAATATCTTTTGAATCTGCCAAGTGAATAGAAAATTGTGCCGAGTGTATAAATTGCGCCGCCGAGGACGAGCAGGCCGAAAAGCAGCAATGCGTTCGGGTCACACTTATAAATCGGATAGAAAAGAAAAATACACATCCAGCCGAGCACCATATAAAGCACCATTTGAAGTTTTTTGTATTTTTCCTGATCAATAAAAGTCAACGCAATTCCGAGTATCGCCGTCACGACACTGACCGAAATGCAGGTGATTGCAAGCGCCTTATAATAGGGGAGTACGTCAAGAATCAACAGCGGAATACTTGTGCCCGTTATCAGAACAAAGATAACCGAGTGATCAACAAGTCTTGCGACTTTTTTTGCTTTTCCCGGGGAAAGTCTGTGATAAATTGACGAGCCGCTGTAAAGAATAATCATAGCAGCGCCAAAAATTATCGAGCTGATTATGTGGCTTATGTCATTTGATTTCATGAGCAAAACGACTGTTGCCACCGCTCCGAAAACGACTCCGACAAGGTGCGATATTGAATTCGCTCTGTCCTCTTTTTCGGTATAATAGGGCAGGCTGACATTTTCCAAAACCATTTTGATTACTCCTTTTATATGATTTTATTCAACTGAATTTTTAAAAATCGCCGATATAATTTTACTCTAAAAACATTGAATAGGGAAGCTGTTCCCGCCGGCGGTTTCTTTGATTTCATTGTACGCCGAACGCCGCCAAAAGTCACCCTACACCGTGTTTTCGGATCTCTACACCGATTCTACTCCCGGTAGAGTGATTTTTTTGAACTCTACCGGCTGTAATTCGACGTTTTTTGAAAAAAATTTCCTTTAACTCTTGATAAATCTTTCACAGACTGATATAATAATTGAGATTGGGAAACACCAAAACCGGGAAACCCCCGAAAAACCGAAAGGAGATTTTTATAATGAACTATTCAGCAGAAGTTCAGGGAATGTGCTGTGTAGCCAAGGGTCCGAAACATGATCCGGCTCCGATTCCCGAAGAAGGCAAGTGGATCGCTGCAAAGCAGATCACTGATATTTCAGGCTATACCCACGGTGTGGGCTGGTGTGCACCTCAGCAGGGCGCCTGCAAGCTCTCACTTAATGTTAAGGGCGGCGTTATCGAGGAGGCTCTTGTTGAGACTATCGGCTGCTCAGGTATGACACATTCGGCAGCTATGGCAGCTGAGATCCTTCCCGGAAAGACAATTCTTGAGGCTCTCAACACTGACCTTGTCTGCGATGCTATCAATACAGCTATGCGTGAGCTTTTCCTTCAGATCGTTTACGGTCGTACACAGTCCGCTTTCTCAGAGGACGGTCTTGTAATCGGCGCAGGTATGGAGGATCTCGGTAAGGGCGCTCGCTCGATGGTCGGCACAATGTACGGCACAAAGGCAAAGGGCGTTCGTTATCTTGAGATGACAGAGGGCTATTGCACAAGAATGGCTCTTGACGCTGACGATCAGGTTATCGGTTATGAATTCGTTTCTCTCGGCAAGATGACCGACTTCATCAAGAAGGGCATGGAGCCGAACGAGGCATATGAGAAATCCAAGGGCACATACGGCCGCTTCGACGAAGCTGTTAAGTATATCGACCCGAGAAAAGAATAATTGAAGGAGGAAAACGCAATGGCACAGTTTGAAGGTTATGAGAGACGTGAGGCTAAGATCCTCGGCGTTCTTAAAGAGTACGGTATTTCCTCCATCGACGAATGTAAGGAAATCACACTTGCAAAGGGTATCGACGTTGACCAGATCGTTCGTTCAACTCAGCCCATTTGCTTTGAAAATGCTATCTGGGCTTACACTGTAGGCGCAGCTATCGCTATCAAGATGGGTTGCACAAAGGCTGCCGACGCCGCTGCCGCTATCGGTATCGGTCTCCAGAGCTTCTGCATTCCCGGTTCTGTTGCCGAGAACCGTAAGGTTGGTCTCGGTCACGGTAACCTCGGTAAGAGACTTCTCTCCGAGGAGACAGAGTGCTTCGCATTCCTCGCAGGTCACGAGTCATTCGCAGCTGCTGAGGGTGCTATCAAAATCGCTCTTAATGCTAACAAGGTTAGAGTTAAGCCGCTTCGTGTTATCCTTAACGGTCTCGGTAAGGACGCAGCTATGATCATCTCCAGAATCAACGGCTTCACATACGTTGAGACAGAGTTTGACCCGTACACAGAAGAGGTTAAGGTTGTTTACGAGAAGGCATATTCAAACGGCCCGAGAGCCGATGTTAAGTGCTACGGCGCTGACAACGTTCCCGAGGGTGTTGCTATCATGAAGCTTGAGAACGTCGGTGTTTCAATTACAGGTAACTCAACCAACCCGACTCGTTTCCAGCATCCCGTTGCAGGCACATACAAGAAGTGGTGCGTTGAGAACGGAGTTAAGTATTTCTCAGTTGCTTCGGGCGGCGGCACAGGCCGTACACTTCACCCGGACAACATGGCTGCAGGTCCGTCCTCATACGGTCTTACAGATACAATGGGTCGTATGCATTCCGATGCTCAGTTCGCAGGTTCTTCATCGGTTCCCGCTCACGTTGAGATGATGGGCCTTATCGGTATGGGCAACAACCCGATGGTTGGTGCTACCGTTGCAACAGCTGTTGCAGTTGAAGAGGCAATGAAGTAAGCCTTATAAATCAACATTTTCAGAGCTTCGCTCACTTCGAGCGAGGCTCTTTTTCTGTCTCAAAATCAGCTTTTCAAAATGCCCTCGGTCCTCATTTGTCCTCATAATCCCTGTTTTGATTTATTAAAAGAATGCTGAAACACACTCGGAAATATATTTTTTGCGGGTTATACAGCGATAGTATGGTAAAATAATGAATGTTAATTACTGAATTTTATTACAGTCCTCATAAACGTACTGTAAAATGCTGTTTTGAGAAAATTTGTGTTGATAAATCGGTCAAAGGCTGTTACACTGTTTATAGAAAATGAAACAAGGGGGAGACAATGATGAATGCAGAGTCTTATTATGAAACCGAGTTAAGAGGAAAAAGTGAAAAAGAAATTAGGTCAAAAATTCGCAGCCTGAAGAAAGAAATCAAGCGTTTAAAGGATATCGCCGAGAATCCGTTATCAGACTGTTCTGTTTATGAGCCGAGTATAGCTGAGCAGATTGCCGAAAATCGTGAGCGTCTTGATAAAACGATTCAGGCACTTAAAGAACTCGGTTCGGAATATCAACCGACAAAAAACGAAATTAAAGCAATTAAGTTTCAGGAAAATATTCCTTATATAAAAGAAATTGAAGTATTATGCAGTCCTTTTGACCTTGGGTACGCTTATTATAAGCTTAACATTAAAGAGAATGTTGCGGAGTATAAAGCAGAATTTATGTGGCGTGAGTCCGAACAGGGTGCAATTGAAAAAGAGACGTTGCTTGAAAACTTGAAAAGTCTTAATTTAGGTGAATGGAAACATATATATGATTCGTTTGATTATGGCTATGTAGTTATGGACGGCGAATCATGGAGCGTAAAGTTCAAATACGATAACGGATGCAGACCGATAGAATTCACAGGTAGTAATTGTTATCCGTATAATTTTAACGAGTTAGTCAATGCGTTGAATTTTAAATATACACGTCCCGAGTGATAATAATGAATTGGCTGATTAAAGCAATGAGGATAAGAAAATGAATCATCAGTTTATACAAAGTGCACTTTT
>CAVGRW010000180.1:0-4037 GCA_963631735.1 Bacteroidaceae bacterium
GCGGAAGGGGTTGGTAACCGCTATATATAACAAATATTATAAATCTCCGAAAGCGCAGGTGCACCGTCCGCTTTTCTCAAGGAAGAGGAACACACAAAAACGAAGTGCGGCGCTTTTGTGACGGTGAGATCGGCAGGCATTGAGCATGCCTGCGCTTTTTGTAACCGAGATTATCAATTACATGTCGGAGATGTACTGTCAAACCAAAGCTTCGCCGAGTGCCTTGCAATCGTCGAGAGCGTCATCATCGGGAGCCTCGTTGCAAATTACGAAATCGCATGCCATTACTGCACCGTCGTCCTTGCAGGTCTCCTCCCAAGTACGCATCCATTCGCCGTCGCCCCAGCCGTATGAGCCGAAAAGAGCGATTTTCTTACCGCTGAGCTTGGATTCGCAATCGTTGAACATCGGCTCAAACTCGCTGTCCTCAAGCTGTTCGGAACCCATTGACGGGCAGCCGAAAGCAACTGCGTCGAATTCGTCCATCATGGAACCGCTGAACTCGGATGCCGTGAATACAGAAACATCTGCACCCTTTTCCTTTGCACCGTCGGCAACCGCGCCTGCCATTGCTTCGGTATTGCCTGTGCCGCTCCAATATACTACTGCTATTTTACTCATTTTTCATCAAACCTTTCTTATATTTATGCTGCAACCGTGAGCTTATCAAGGCTCCTGCCCTTTTTAAAAAGCTCGCAATAAATCGCAGTACATTTCTTATACTTTGCAAAAATTTTTCTTGCCGCCGTTTCGTCGCCGTAAACCTTCCAACAGCCCTTGCATTTACAGCCGCATGCCTTATTTTCAATAAAGCCCTTTACGTCCTCCGGCGGATATCCGAGGAACAAACCTATCTCGTGCGGAAATTCTTCATTCTGTCTCAGGCGCTTCATGAGCTCGCTTACACAGCGTTCGGGCGTTTTGCCGCCGTATCCGAAAGAAACCAACATATCCTCCGCCAAGCTTTCGCTCAAATCCTTTGAAAGCTTCGACGGGCGGTAAACATAAATCAATGCACGGCCGTCATTGAACCTCATCGGCATAATCCGCAAGCCCTTCGGCGAAAGCGTTTTGTTCCAATCACGCACACAGGCTCTCAACTCATCCGCATTGTCGAAATTCACGGAGAACAGGTTGCCGGTCTTGATTCCGGCAAGGGTCGGCGAACAATGCTTAACAAGTAATTCTTCCGACATTGTGCCGCCTCCGTTCGCTCAGTTAGCATATGCTAACTTGCAGATATTTTTTAAAGCAATCCGTGCATATATATTATGCGGTATTGCCTTTCTTCGTACATTATTTTACATGCAAAGAGGAGCCTTTTCTGCTCCAAAAGGATAGAAAAAAGCTCCAAAAAGACATTTTTACTTTTTATTTTCTGCTCTGTATTCGCTCGGCGTCATTCCCTTGACCTCACGAAAGGCTCGGGCAAACTTGCTGCTGTTATCGTAGCCGTGCTCGCCTGCTATATCCATAACCGTCCTGTCCGTATATTCGAGCATATATGCCGCCGACTCCATCTTTATCGCACGGGTGTAGGCGTAGAGCGAAACGCCGTAAACTCCCTTGAAAATATTTTTTATATGCGTTCCCGAAACATGAAAATGCTTTGAAATCTGTTCAAGAGTGACACGCTTATCCATGTTTTCTGTCAAATATTCGCTCACCTGCTTTGCAAGGTCAACCTGTGAAGCGGAATAGACACTGTTTTCAATCTCGTCCTTACCTATATCAAGCGCACTGAGAAAAAGCAAAAGCTCCAGCACCTTTATTTTGAAATAGCCCTTTTTTATTTCCTCGGGCACGGAATAAAGCTCGGAAAAGATGTGCTCAACGGATGGATCGGAACGTGCGATAAAACAGCTTTTTTCTCCGCAGAATTTTTCGGCAATCGCCTGCGGTCTGACATTCACATCGTCAAGCAGGCAGGAAAGACAACCCGGCGCACGGTCAACATCAATACGCACCGTTATGCCGTGGTAATGACTGAGCGGGAAATATGTTGTCTGAGATTTTTCCTCCGCACGTCCGATAACAAGGTCACCGGGTGCAACATAGCAAAACTCGTCACGGTAATGGCATTCCATTCTGCCCTCGCGGCAGTGATTTATCTCTATCACATTGCCCGACGGCGCTTCTGTTTCAACGCTCATTATGTGAGCGTCGTTATAAATCAGCTCAATACCGCGGAACACGGAATACGTTGTTGTTGAAAAACGTCCGTCCTTTTTGGAAATTTCATTTACAAAACCGTATGTGCTTTCACCGTCGGTCAATTTTATTTTACATTCATTTTTACAAATTTTTTCTGCCATTTTCTTCTCCGAAGCCAAATAAAATCAATTAGAATTATAGCAATGCGCCGCATATCTGTCAACCCGAAAAGGTCACCGACCTAAGCCGATGACCTTAAAGTTAAAATGCAAAGTTGAAGTTTCCCGTCGCAACATTTGCGGCAAAAATAATTATCTGACCGAGCGGCGTGCCGAAATATTCAATGAGATAATTTCTGTCAATGCCCGGTACAAGGAGCACAAGCTCGGTTGTGCTTGCCAAGCCTATCTCGCAAAGCTTTGCCTGAACTGCCTTTGCAAGCTCGATATTGCCCTGTGCGTTTGGATGAATGGTGTCTGTAGAAATACAGTCACGGCGTCCGTCAAAGACCTCGCTTGTGTCAACGACGTAAATATTCTGCGGCTTTTCCTCGGCATATTTTACAATCGCATCATTGATGCGCTTCGACGCCTGCTTGTATGGCTTCCTTGCAAAGTCAAATGTCCAGGAAGTATAAAGAAGCTGAACCAAAATTTTTGCGTTCGGATTTATCTCATGAATTCTGTCCATGCTCTTTGAAAAATTCTCGTAAAAGGTCTCGCCTATCTTATCGAATTTTGAATAGTCGTTAAAAATAATTCCCTCGGCAATGAGCAGAGCCGCATGGTCGAGAAGAAAGTCATTTCCGCCGATTGAAACGCTGATAATATCCGCCCACTTAACGTCGTTTATGTACTCTTCATCGTTAGTTAAATGATTAAGAAGTCCGACGCTGTTTCTGCCCATAATCGCATCGTTTTTATAATTATATCCGTTGGTGTCGGCGACAATCTTTCCATATGAAGCCTCGTCCGGATTTGTAACGCCGAAGCCCTCGGCTATCGAATCACCGAGAAGAAGATAATTGACCGCTTCCTTTGCGCTGACAGATACGGAAACAATTCCGATGCAAAGTGCAACAGCGAGAACAATTGCAATTATTTTTTTGACCGCTTTCAAATTCAACACCCCATAAAAACAAATTCAAGGAAACGCACTGCACTTCCTTGAATAATTATACTAAATAAATTTTTTATTGTCAACGATTAACCGAAAACGCCGATTATAACCTTTATAAGATCAATAACATCCAAGATAAAAACCATAATTGCATCAAACATCTTTTTGCCTCCTTTTCTTTTAGGATTATAACTTATTTTAAATATTGTGTCAACGTTGAAAGTCACAAAATCATATGTTATAATAGGTTTGTATAATAAAGCTGAAAGGAGTTTATTCTATGATTAAATTTACCGAATATGGCTCTCAGCCTTTGGGCAGGCTTACACTTGCGGCGGAAGACGGCAAGCTCGTCGGTCTATGGATCGAGGGTCAGAAATACTTCCGTTCGGCTTACAAATGCGATTTTGTACGTTCGGACGATGACGCAGTTCTTTGCAAGGCGAAGGAATGGCTTGACCGTTATATGAGCGGCGAAAAGCCGAAAATATCCGAGCTGGAACTTGCTCCGAAAGGCGGAGAATTCAGGCAAGCCGTTTGGAAAATTCTTTGTAAAATCCCGTACGGAGAAACAACGACCTACGGCGAAATCGCCAAAGAAATCGCCCGTCTCAAAGGTCTCGAAAGCATGTCGGCTCAGGCGGTCGGAAATGCGGTAGGTCACAACCCTATCTCAATTATAATCCCCTGCCACCGTGTTATCGGCACAAACGGAAGCCTTACAGGCTATGCAGGCGGCATTGATAAAAAGCTTTTCCTTTTGC
>CAVGRW010000181.1:0-4003 GCA_963631735.1 Bacteroidaceae bacterium
GGGGGAGCTGGCGGCGAAGCCGACTGAGGGAGTAAAGTCTTATCAAACAAAAACTCCCTCCGTCACGACTACGTCGTGCCACCTCCCTCAAGAGGGAGGCCACGAATATTCTGCACCGAAAGCAACATTCATCGGCTTTTCTCGGTGCGTTATCAGAAGAATAAAACACCAAAATACATTGTAAAGGAGCAAGACAATGACAGATACACAAATCAAAAATGCAGTTGAAAAGTTCGAGGCTCTCATACGTGAGCAGAGCGACCGTTCAGATAAAATTAAGGCTCAGGGCGATTTTGTTGACTACGAGAAGCTTGACAAAATCGTGATCGGCGTTTGCGGCGGTGACGGCATCGGACCCATCATCACCAAGGAGAGCGCAAGAGTTCTTGAATACATGCTTGCAGATAAGGTCAAGGCGGGCAAGGTCGAGTTCAAGGTTATCGACGGTCTTACGATTGAGAATCGTGTTGCCGCTAACAAGGCAATTCCCGATGACGTTCTTGAGGAGCTCAAGTCATGCCACGTTATTCTCAAGGGACCGACAACAACTCCTCAGCAGGGCGGTCCGTGGCCGAACATCGAGAGCGCAAACGTTGCAATGAGAAAGGCTCTTGATCTTTTCGCAAATCTTCGTCCCGTTAAGGTTCCCGAGGAGGGCATCGACTGGACATTCTTCCGTGAGAACACAGAGGGTGCATATGCAGTCGGCTCAAAGGGCGTCAATGTAACGGACGACCTCGCTGTTGACTTCGTTGTTACGACAACAGAAGGCTGCGAGAGAATTGCGAAGCTTGCTTATGACTACGCAAGAAGAAATCACAAGGACAGAGTTTCCATCATCACAAAGGCGAATATCATCAAGACTACCGACGGTAAGTTCCTCAACCTTTGCAAGAACATCGGCAAGGACTATCCGGAGATCACGACCGACGAGTGGTATATTGACATCACAACAGCTAAGCTCATCGACCCGAAGCGCCGTAAGGACTTCAAGGTATTTATTCTTCCGAACCTTTACGGCGATATCATCACCGACGAAGCCGCAGAGTTCCAGGGCGGCGTAGGTACGGCAGGCAGTGCAAACATCGGTAAGAAGTACGCTATGTTTGAAGCTATCCACGGCTCCGCTCCGAGAATGATCGAGGAGGGCAGAGGTCAGTATGCAGACCCGTGCTCAATGCTCAGAGCTTCCGTTATGCTCCTTTCACATATCGGTGAGCAGGAGAAGGCAGACCTTCTCGAAAAAGCTCTTGATATCTGTATGTTCACAGAGAAGAAGCTCACAATTACAGGCCGTGACACAGGCTGCACATGCTCCGAGTTCGGCGATTATGTAATGGAAACAGTAAAAAAACTCAGCGAGTAAAAAAGTGAGGTAATAACTGTGGCAAAGGAAAAGAAATCGGTTTCAATGTCCGTAATTAAGCGTTTGCCCCGATATTACAGATTCCTCGGCGAACTGAAAAAGAATAATATAACAAGAATTTCATCAAAAGAGCTGTCTCAGCGCATGGGCTTGACCGCATCGCAGATCAGGCAGGATCTCAACTGCTTCGGCGGCTTCGGTCAGCAGGGCTACGGCTACAATGTCGAGCAGCTCCAAAATGAAATCGGCGCAATTCTCGGCGTTCAGAACGGCTTTAAAACTATCCTTTTCGGATGCGGCAACCTTGGCAGAGCAATTGCTTCTCACATGACCTTTGAGGACAGAGGCTTTGAGCTTGTCGGACTTTTCGACAGCAACGCCGATAAGATGAAGGATCTCAGAATAAAGGGACTTTCCGTATATCCCGTTGAGGATTTGGAGGTCTATTGCAAAGAGGTTGAGCCGAAGGTGGCTGTGCTTTGCGTTCCGACCGAGGCCGCTCCTGCTATAGTAGAAAGGCTTGTTAACCTCGGAATAACAAATTTCTGGAATTTCAGCCACTACGACATTGCGTCGAATTATCCCGGGGTAACGGTCGAAAACGTTCACCTCAACGACAGTCTTATGACTCTCAGCTATCAGATAATGAACAGGGAGGAAAACGCAGAATGAAGATCATGAGCTTCAATGTTCTCTGCTATGGCTGCGAGGGACACTCGTGGTTGGAAAGAGACGCCGACGTTATAGCGACCGTAAGAAAATACATGCCCGATATTTTCGGAATTCAGGAGGCGCACATTGGCTGGATGGGCGTTTTCCGCGAGAGCATGGACGAGTATGATTTTGTCGGAGTCGGCAGAGACGACGGCAAGGACGAGGGCGAATTTTCACCTGTTTTTTATAGGAAAGATAAATTTACGCTCGTTGACAAGGGCTGGTTCTGGATAAGCGAAACACCCGATGTTCCGTCGAGATCGTGGAATACCGCCTGCACAAGGATCACTTCATGGGCGAAGCTCACCGAAAACGAGAGCGGCAAGACCTTTGTTGCGATGAATACTCACCTTGACCACAGAAGCGAGGAAGCGAGAAAGAACGGTGTAAGGCTCATCAATGAGTTCGCCGCAAAGCTCGATTGTCCCGTTGTAATTACAGGTGATTTCAATATCTCTGAGGGCACAGACTGCTACGTCGATATGGTTGAGGGCGGAATTTTCAAGGACAGCAAATTTGTTGCCGATGAAACGGAAAACTATCCGACCTTCCATTCATATTTCCATCATCAGGAGCCCGAGGATATAATTGATTTTATTTTCATCAGCGACGGCTTCATGTCGAAAAGCTACCGTGTTATTAAGGATAAACCGAACGGAGCTTTTCCGTCGGATCATTGCCCGATTATGTCGGAGATTTTAATTAAATAACAAAAAGGCTGTGACTGATTTTGTCACAGCCTTTTTATGTTATGTGGGCAATTATGTCCGGCAAAATAATTTAACCGTAAAAAAATGACCGCCTCGTAATGAAGCGGTCATTAACTGTTTTATTTATTTAGCTTGCCGATGAGGAGTTAGCATTGCTGAGTTCAACGAGATATTTGATCTTCTTGGAAACTCTCTTAAGTGCGTAGTTTGAAAGACGGGGTCCGATATACGCCTTGTAAGTATCGCCGTCCTGAAGCTCCTTGGTCTCGGTCTCGATATCTGTGCTTGCCTTTGATGCACGAATCGTTGAATCATAGTAATCCGTGCCGTCCTTAGCTACAAAGTAGATGATGTGATAACCGTACTGAGTCTTAACGATCTCAACGTCGCCAGCCTTACGGTTAGCATCAAATATCCAATCGTTGAATTCTGCTACCATCTGACCGGGATAAATGTGCTCGTAAAGACCGCCGTTTGAAGTATTGGTGTCCTCGGTGTACTCGTTTGCAAGAGCTGCAAAGCTGTCTTCTGTCTTGTCGCCCTCGTTGAACTTCTTGAGAACGTCCTCAGCCTCGGTCTTCTTCTTTGCAATTTCTTCCTCGGAGAGGTCACTGCCTGTGCTCTGATCCGTTGTGGAGAAAAGTATATGACGGGCTGTTACGGTCTGTTCCTGATGAGGCTTCTTTACAGCAAGGACAACTATGTACTTACCGTTTTCGTCATCAGAGAAGAGCTTCTTGCTGCCTTCCTTTGTTGAGCTGTCGAAGAGCCACTTAGCTGCATCCTCTGAGAAGCTCTGCTGAACAGTGCTCTTAAGCATAGAATACTTTGTTTCCTCGTCAACGTTGTAATCTGCTGTGTCCTTGTTAAGCTCTTTTGCCTTGGCGGCGAAGGTTGCTTCGTTAGTAACAGCATTGTAGAAGTCGTTAGCGTTCTTCTTTACCTCTGCGTCAGCCTTTGTCTGACGAGCCTTGAGAGCGTCATCGGTCTCATTATCTTCCTTTGTGAGCTCTGTTGTCTTGAATGTATAAGCTCTGAAGGTTACGAAATCGTATGTTGCAGTGTCCTTCTTGTACTCTGCGTCGATGTCCTTCTGATCGTAGCTCTTTGCGATTTCTGCTGTTCTTTCGGTCAGATACTTCTGAGCAAGAACCTGGATCTTGAGCTGCTTGCGGAGGAATCTCTCGTTGATAGAACCGCCGTAAACCTTACG
>CAVGRW010000182.1:0-3996 GCA_963631735.1 Bacteroidaceae bacterium
TTATCCCTTCCACCGCAAGCGGTCCCCCTCCCCTTAAATCATTTAAGGGGAGGCTGAATAGGACATAAATTTCTACTTGTTGAACAAAGCCTCAGAATTTTTCCAAGCCTCTCCTTGTTGCAGGGTAGCGAAGCGGCGCGACGGTAGTGAATGAACGTCCAGTGGACGTTCAGAGCCGGAGCGTGACCGAGCCGCAGCGAGACGGTGGCTTCGGCGGATTGCGCCGAAGTCGGAGGGGTTAAAATTTAGATTTAACTTCAATATTGCTTGTAGGGGCGACCATTGGTCGTCCGCTTTTGCTTTCTTCAATTTATTGCGGACGTGCAATGCACGCCCCTACTAAATCAAAGTTAATCTCATCTGACTTCAAGAAAACCCCTCAGTCGGCTTCGCCGACAGCTCCCCTACAGGGGAGCCAAGAGTTCTGCAGCCTTACATCGTGTAACGTTTTACCGCATTTTTCAAAATAAAATACAAATTATAAAAATCAAAGTAAGGCGGAGCGATAAGGCTCCGCCTTGAAATTACGTAAATTGATTAGAACTTAGCGTTGAGGAGATTGATACCGTCGATCTGTACATCGAAGTACGGAGCCGAACGGAACTCTGACTCATGGAAGTAGCCATCCTTAACAACCTCTGTGTCGCCTGCAAAGTTAGCGTCAGTGTCAACGTCTGCCATGTAGCTTGTGAGCTTGCCGTTAGCGTCAACCTTAGCATTCTTGTTCTTATCGGCAGTAACAGTTACTGTGAATGTGCTTGTATCGAATACGTGAAGTGTGCCCTTATCAAGCTGAGCCTTAACCTCGTCGATCTTAGCCTGTGTATCCTTAGCAGCTGCCTTGTCGTTTACGTCTGTAAGAACAACAGAGCCTGTTTCAAGAGTACCTGTCCAGTCTGTATCGATTGCCTTACCGTCCTGAGCACACTTGATCATGTACTCGAAGTACGGCTCCCAGTTGATTCTGGATGAAACGATGAAGGTGTTCGGGCAAGCAGATACTGTGCTTCCGTTGTAGGAAACGTTCGGAACGCCTGCTGTCTCACAAGCTGTCGGAGCACCCATTGAGTCAGCGTGCTGGCTGATGAGCTTACAACCGTTGTTGATGAGCTTTGTTGCAGCTTCCTTCTCAAGAGCCTCATCATACCATGAACCTGTGAACTGAACGTCCATTGTTACTGTCGGGCAAACTGACTTTGCGCCGAGATAGAATGAAGTGTAGCCGGAGATAACCTCAGCGTATGTGAAAGCGCCGACATAACCCATCTTAGCGTCCTCAGCCTTGAACTTACCAGCTGCGATCATTTCGTTGAGCTTGAGACCTGCAGCAACACCTGCAAGGTAACGTCCCTCATAGATCGAAGCGAAAGCGTTGTGGAAGTTAGCGAGCTTCTCTGTGTGAGCCTTAGTACCTGTAGCGTGGCAGAACTGAACGTTCGGGAACTCCTTAGCTGCCTTTATCATGAAGTCCTCATGACCGAAGCTGTCAGCGAAGATAACTGTGCATCCCTTGTCAACAAGGTCTGCTGCTGCATCGTAGCAAGCGTTCTGCTCGGGGATATTGGTCTTCTTGAGAATCTCTACGCCCATCTTCTTGCAAGCTTCCTCAGCGCCTGTCATAAAGTTGTTGTCGTAGGTTGAGTTCTCATCGTGCAGGAAAATAAATCCTACCTTGAGCTGCTGCTTGTCAGCGTCGCCGCTGTTGTCTTTCTTCGTGCCGCAAGCTGCGAAAGCAAAGACCATTGCGATTGCCATGAGAATTGCGAGAATCTTTTTCATGTGTTCTTCCTCCAAATTTTTAATATATAGCAATTTTTGCTACCGAGGTTATTTGCAGAATGTTATCTTGCCGTCATCGGTCATGGACTCGATTCTTGCCAGCGACTCAACACGGACACCCTCACTGCGAATGAGATCGCCGCCCTGCTGAAACGCCTTTTCGATAACTATTCCTGCTCCGACAATTTCCGCACCCGCCGACTTGATAAGCTCGATAAGTCCGTTGAGCGCACAACCCTGTGCAAGGAAATCGTCGATGATGAGAATTTTATCATCCTTATTAAGGAATTCCTGCGAAACGATAACGTCATAGGTCTTGCCGTGAGTAAAGGACTTGATCGGCGTCGAATAAACATCGGCGGCGATATTCTTGCCCAAGGTTTTCTTGGCAAAGACAACAGGAACATGAAAATACTGCGCAGTGATGCAGGCAATTCCTATACCGGATGCCTCGATCGTAAAGATCTTATTCACTCCGCAGTCCTTAAAAAGTCTATAAAATTCCTTGCCGATCTCATTTATCAGCTCTACGTCTACCTGGTGGTTAAGAAAACTGTCAACTTTCAGAACATTGCCCGGAAATACCTTTCCGTCTTTAAGAATTCTTTCTTCAAGAAGCTGCATTTCAAAAGCCCTCCAAAATAAAATAAGCAGCAGGAAACAAGCCCTACCGCCGAAAGACCGATCAACAACATATTGTATTCAAAACGCTGTCGATCATCCACCAATAGTGACAGTTACGGCACTGTCGTAGAGACTGCCGGGCCATTCATCCGGCAATATATCGGCAATATAATATTCAATATATCGTCAATATCCTGACGACAACTATATTTTAACACAATATCAACATTTGTCAACACTATACGACAACAAATCATTTTTCTCTTATCTGTATGCTTTTTGTCTATTATCAACAATATTTTTATTAAAACTTTATTCATATATTTTTTACATTCCGTAATCCCATGATTTATTGCATTAAATCAACCTCTGTGGTAAAATATACATATATATTGTTTAGGAGCAAAGCCATGTCACATCTTATTGAACTGAAAAACGCATACAAAATATATAATCCCGGAGAAAATGAGGTTCGTGCGCTCGACGGAGTGAATTTGGAAATCGACCGAGGCGATTTTGTAGCCATAGTCGGTCACTCGGGCTCGGGCAAGTCTACACTTATGAACATGCTCGGTCTGCTTGACGTTGTTACGAGCGGAACATATATTCTCAACGGCAAGGACGTTTCCGACATGGATGATGACGAGCTGAGCAGGATAAGAAATCTTGAGATAGGCTTTATCTTCCAGGGCTTCAACCTCATCCCGAGCCTTACAGCGCAGGGCAACGTTGAGCTTCCGCTGATATACAGAGGCATGAAAGCTGAACAGCGTCACGAGCTATCCGAAGCGGCGCTCAAAAGAGTAGGTCTTGAAAAGCGAATGGATCATCTGCCGAGTCAGATGTCCGGCGGACAGCAGCAGAGAGTAGCTATTGCCCGTGCCGTCGCCGCAAAGCCGCCCGTTATCCTCGCCGACGAGCCGACGGGTAATCTTGACTCAAATTCGGGCAAAGATGTCATGCGCATAATCAATGAGCTTTGGGCTGAGGGAAGAACGATAATCCTCATCACGCATGACGATTCGATCGCCGAAACCGCCCACCGTGTTATCCGTATCAGCGACGGAAAAATCGTTGACGATTATATAAATGAAAATATTACACCCGAAAGCAATCTAAAGTGACGGAAGACTTGGATTAACGAGAAATATCAGCATCTTCCCGTCCTAAATTTAGTAAACAGTAGATAGTGACTAATGGGAAGTTTGATAAAAATTAAATTTCTGCTAACATTTATTAGGCTTCCCCTTGAGGGGAAGGTGGCACGACCTTATGTCGTGACGGATGAGGTGGCGGATTTTCATCTCATTTATATTTAGACACATCAGACTTCAAATTTTCCACCTCATCACCGTCTTACGACGGAGCTTCCCCTCAAGGGGAAGCCTTGATCGGTTTCTGCAAACTTTTCTTGCCTCCCTTGCAGGGGAGGTGGCTTCGGCGGTTTACGCCGAAGACGGAGGGGTTAAAATTCAATGAAACCTCACTCCCTCAGTAGGCTACGCCGCCAGCGTCTCGCTGCGGCTCGGTCACGTCGCGGCTCTGACAGTCCACCGGACTGTCATTCACTACCGCGCCGACACTTCGCTACCC
>CAVGRW010000183.1:0-3957 GCA_963631735.1 Bacteroidaceae bacterium
AGCCTCCCCTTAAATGATTTAAGGGGAGGGGGACCGCTTGCGGTGGAAGGGATAAAGATACGGACGAAACAAAGAAATTTGTAGGGGACGGTGCCCACATCGACTCAAGGTAAACTAAAATCATTTTTGCTACCCTCAATGGGAAGCCTCAATTAGTTTGATATAATATTTACCACATTTTTCAAAATAAAAAATTGGAGGGCATAAAGTGAGTACACAGGTTGCAATCGAACTCAGAAACATCACAAAGACCTTTGGCTCCGTTGTCGCCAACAAGGACGTTAATCTTACCGTGAATAAGGGCGAAATTCTTTCGATCCTCGGTGAGAACGGAAGCGGAAAAACAACGCTTATGAACATGATTTCGGGCATCTATTTCCCGGATCACGGTCAGATCTTTGTTGACGGTAAAGAGGTGGTCATCAGATCGCCCAAGGACGCTTTCGATCTGAAGATAGGTATGATTCATCAGCATTTCAAGCTTGTTGACGTTTTCTCCGCCACGGAGAATATCGTGCTCGGCTTTGATGATGGCAAGTACAATCTTAAAAAGTCAAGAGCAAAGATTCAGGCTATCCTCGACAAATACGGCTTTGAGCTTGACCTCAACAAGAAGATCTATCAGATGTCGGTTTCAGAAAAGCAGACGGTTGAAATCGTCAAGGTGCTTTACAGAGGCGCAGATATCCTCATTCTTGATGAGCCGACGGCTGTTCTTACTCCGCAGGAGACGAAGAAGCTTTTCGACGTTATCAGAAACATGAGAAACGACAATAAGTCGATTATCATAATCACTCATAAGCTCAACGAGGTTATGGAAATTTCCGATAAGGTCGCCGTTCTCAGAAAGGGCGAATACATCGGCACGGTCATGACCGCCGAAACAAACGAATCCGCTTTGACGGAGATGATGGTCGGCAAGAAGATCGACCTCAACATCGAGAGAACAGAGGTTGAAAACAAGGAGGACAGGCTCCTTATCAACAACATGTGCTATGTCAACCGTGAGGGCGTCAAGGTTCTCAATCATGTTTCGTTCACGGCTAAGTCGGGCGAAATTCTCGGTATCGCAGGTATCGCAGGAAGCGGTCAGCGTGAGCTGCTTGAGTCGATCGCAGGTCTTCGCCATCTTACTCACGGCTCGATTATTTATAACAACGCAAAAACGGGCAAGCAGGATAACCTCCGTGACAAAACTCCCGTTCAGATCAGAGAACTCGGCATCAGACTTTCATTCGTTCCCGAGGACAGACTCGGCATGGGACTTGTCGGCAACATGGACATTGTTGACAACATGATGCTCAGAAGCTATAAGAAGGGTAAGACGGCTTTCCTTGAAAAGAAAGAGCCGAGAGATCTTGCCGAAAAAATCATTGATGAGCTTGAGGTTGTTACTCCGAGCGCTAACACTCCCGTTCGTAAGCTTTCGGGCGGTAATGTTCAGAAGGTTCTTGTCGGACGTGAGATTGCGGCTTCTCCGACAGTTCTCATGGCGGCTTATCCCGTTAGAGGACTTGATATCAACTCGTCATATCTTATTTATAATCTTCTCAATGAGCAGAAGGAGAAGGGTGTAGCCGTTATTTTCGTCGGCGAGGATTTGGACGTACTTCTTGAGCTTTGCGACAGAATCGTTGTTATCAGCTCCGGTCAGATTTCAGACATCGTTGACGCAAGAACAGCTACCAAGGAGCAGCTCGGTATGCTTATGACTAAGACAAAGGGAGGTAATGACGATGAGTAATAATACCGCAAAGCTTCATGAGCCTTTGTTTCATATCGTCAAACGCTCGGCAATGCCGAAATGGCAGAGCTGGCTTGTAAGAATCGGTTCGGTCATTGCCGCTCTTATCGTTTGCGGAATCGTTACGGTTCTTCTTACAGGCGAGGATCCGATTCAGGTTTATGTAAAAATGGTTGACGGTGCAGTCGGCTCCGAAAGACGACTTTGGATGCTTGCACAGAACACGGCAATGCTCCTTTGCGTTGCGCTCGCCGTTACTCCGGCTTTCAAAATGAAATTCTGGAACATCGGCGCAGAGGGTCAGGTGCTCGCAGGCGGACTTGCTACCGCGGCATGTATGATTTTCCTCGGCGACAAGCTTTCACCGGTTGTTCTCATGATAGTTATGGTCGCTGTCAGCATAATTGCGGGCGCTGTATGGGGACTCATTCCCGCATTTTTCAAGGCGCTTTGGAACACGAACGAAACGCTGTTCACCCTCATGATGAACTACATCGCAATGTGTATCGTTTCCTATTTCTCATATGAGTGGTCGGTGCCCAAGGGCTCGGGTCACATCGGTGTTATCAACGATACGACCGAGGCAGGCTGGCTCCCGGCAATCGGCGGCAAGGCTTACCTTTGCAACATTTTGATTGTTGTTGCAATTACTGTATTTATGTATGTGTATCTCAGATACAGCAAGCACGGCTACGAAATTTCCGTTGTCGGCGAGAGTGAAAACACTGCCAAGTATATCGGCATCAACGTTAAAAAGGTCATTGTCAGAACGATGATTCTTTCGGGCGCACTCTGCGGTATGGCAGGCTTCCTGCTTGTCAGCGGCACAGATCATACCGTAAACCGTGACACGGCAGGCGGCAGAGGATTTACGGCAATCATGGTTTCATGGCTTGCTCACTTCGATCCGCTCTACATGATTCTTACATCACTTCTCCTCGTTTTCCTTGAGAGAGGCGCAGGCGAAATCTCAACGACATTCGGACTTAACGAGTCGTTCTCCGAGATTATCACCGGAATCATCATTTTCTTCATCATCGGCAGTGAATTCTTCCTCAACTATCAGTTGAAATTCCGTGAGAAGGAGGCGTCCAAATAATGTTAGTTGCATTTATTCAGCGTGCGGTCGTTCAGGGTATTCCGCTTCTGTTCGGCTCAACGGGTGAAATTCTCACCGAGAAGAGCGGTAACCTCAACCTCGGTACGGCGGGCGTTATGTACGTCGGCGGCATCACGGGCGTTATCGGTGCATTCCTCTATGAGCAGAATGCGACTCAGATGAACACCTTCCTCACAATTCTTATTCCGATTCTTTCGTCGATTCTCGGCTCGCTTGTAATGGGACTTATCTATTCGTTCCTCACCGTTACGCTCCGTGCCAATCAGAACGTTACGGGTCTTGCGCTCACGACCTTTGGTGTAGGCTTCGGCAACTTCTTCGGCGGTTCGCTTATCAAGCTTACAAACAGCGACGTTCCGTCAGTTACACTTACGGCAACGAGTCTTGCATTTAAGAAGGCGCTTCCCTTTGCTTCAAAGCTCGGCTGGTTTGGAGAGATTTTCCTCTCATACAGCTTCCTTGCTTATGTTGCGATCGCGATCGCAATTATCGTTTCGATTTATTTCAACCGCACACGTTCGGGACTTAATCTCCGTGCGGTCGGCGAGAACCCGGCAACGGCAGACGCCGCCGGAATCAACGTCGGCAAATACAAGTACATTTCGATCTGCCTCGGCAGCATCATCGCGGGCTTCGGCGGTCTCTACTATGTTATGGACTATGCCTGCGGCGTATGGTCGAACAATGCGTTCGGCGACAGAGGCTGGCTTGCAATCGCACTTGTTATCTTCGCAATCTGGAGACCGAACCTCAGCATCATCGGTTCGATTCTTTTCGGCGGACTTTTCATCGTCCACAACTACATTCCGAACCTCAGCATGAGTGACCAGGAGCTCTTCAAGATGACCCCGTACCTTGTTACGATCATCGTTCTTATAGTTATCAGCATGCTTAAGAAGAGAGAATTCCAGCCGCCGCAGAGTCTTGGACTTTCGTACTTCCGCGAAGACCGCTAAACACTTTCGGGCGTTTATTTCGGCGAATAAGTCATTTTTCTCACCTTGACGTACAATAGTACGCCTGCGCTGAGAGAAAAAGCCTTCTTCATCCGAACTAAACTGCCCGATTTCTTTTTATTTAGTAAAATCAAAAA
>CAVGRW010000184.1:0-3942 GCA_963631735.1 Bacteroidaceae bacterium
GCGCTTTCAAGCACAAGGGTATATGTAATCGTTTCAAAGCTTATCTATTATATCGTAAAAGCGATAAACAAATAAGAATACAAAAAAACTCCGATGCGGTCTTGCTGCATCGGAGTACTATTTTATATTCGGGGTATTTGATATGCTTCAGTATAAAAATCATTTGTAATGTTTTCGTCAAGAATTATAAGTCTGCCGCCTTGTGTGCCTGCGCTTGCATAATATCGGACACCGGGCGTTTGGACAAGTTTTATGCCGTCAATCTCTGCAATAAAATCGTTTGGATGGTCGTGACCGAAGAATGCACCGACAATATCTCCGGTTCTTTTCCAACTTTCAAATTCTTCCCTGTTCTCATTCGGTGGACAAGGAGCTTCACGCAAGGCGCCAGAAATAAAAGCGTCATTCGGTACTCTGAAATATTTTCCAAAATGTTCAAAAGCGTCAACTTCGTCTTTTGAGCATTCTTCAAATAAATCATAAATTTGTCGCAGGGGAATGTGTTGAAATACTATCGACGGAACGGTTTTCCCTCCGTTCTTTTGCTTTAAAGCATTTGCGGCTCGTTCCCGCCATTCGATTTGATCTTGATGAACAAAATCGTAACCGAGATCAGCAGGTCTGCTGAAATCAGGCTGACGAATGTAGTCATTGGAATCCAGACACCAAATATTCCATGCGATTTCATCGGAATCGGAATGAAGTATTGGCAATGAGCAATTGGCACATCCGAAAATATCCTCATCATTAAGAGTGCTTCTGCAATTCTCATATTCCGCAAAAACACAAAGTTGAATTTCTCTCTGCGTATATGAATGGATATTGATCATTTCGGAATCGTGATTTCCGAAAATTACGGCTAACGGAATATTTCTTTTTGCAATCGGTTCAACAATTCGCCTAATTGTTGAACGCATTTCACCGTATGTACATTTTAGCGGGAATCCGCTTATATTGTCTCCGCCGAAAACAACAAGATCAGGCTTTGATTTCTCAAGACATTTCTCAATCACATTCATTGACTGCTTGCTTTTTTGACGTTCTACATCGTAGTTTTCGCCGTCACGATCAACAATGGGAAGCGGAACTTCATGAATATCCGTCAGAT
This sequence comes from Bacteroidaceae bacterium, assembly GCA_963631735.1. Classification (GTDB taxonomy): domain Bacteria; phylum Bacillota; class Clostridia; order Oscillospirales; family Acutalibacteraceae; genus CAG-488. The sequence continues at coordinate 1,109 of CAVGRW010000184.1, forward strand.
GCAGAATTCTGAACTTTCCGTCGGAGCCGAATCGTAAGGGCTTTTGATTTTCTCTTAAATGTCTATATGCTGTCGGAAGGCCTGATGCCATTTTTATCACTCCGTATTATATGGATTGATCTTATTGTACCACTGTTTTATCTATATATCAACTCTCCGCTATGCAAAATTTATCTTGGTAAATAAAATAATAAGTGTGCGCCGATGTTGAAACATGTGGGGCTGTATGGTATAATGATTAAAATTTCAATGTCGAACGGAGAATGACAATGGAAAATAATCATAATAAAATTCATCTTATAGGAAATGCACATCTTGATCCTGTCTTTTTGTGGACGCTTCCCGACGGATTGTCGGAAATTAAAGCTACATTTCGTTCTGCGCTTGACAGAATAAAGGAATTTGACGGATTTATTTTTACCTCGGCGTGTATTTCATATTACGCTTGGATTGAGTCAAACTGCCCGGAGATGTTTGAAGAAATAAAGCAGGCGGTTCGTGACGGCAGATGGTGTATTACAGGAGCTATGTGGGTCCAACCTGATTGCAACATGATTTCTGCGGAGAGCTTTGCGAGGCATTTGCTGTATTCGCAAAAATTTGTTCGTGAACGCTTCGGTACTACCGTCAAAACAGGATATAATGTTGACTCATTCGGACATACGGCATCTCTGCCGATGCTTTTAAGAGAGGGCGGAATTGAAAACTATATCTATATGCGCCCGAATGATGAAGGTGAAAAAGATTATCCGTTTGACGGTAATTTGTTTCGTTGGCAGTTCGGCGATAAAGATGTAACGACATTTCGCATTATAGGCGGTTATGGATATAGCTTTACCGATGAGTCGGTTCTAAAGGATTTTGATGAAAAAGCCGAAAAATACTCGTATGATATTATGATGTTTTACGGAGTAAGCAATCACGGCGGCGGACCGACAATAAGAAATGTAAATGAAATTTTAAAGTATCAAAATAAATCAAAACATGAATTTGTTTTTTCTTCACCCGATAAATACTTTGAAACCGTAGAAAAGAACAAATTGCCGGTGTATGTCGGCGATTTGCAGAACCATGCAAGCGGCTGTTACAGTGCAAACAGTTATGTTAAAACGGCAAACAACTTTGCCGAAAACAGGCTTGCCGAAGCCGAAAAATGGACTGTACTTGCAAATATTCTTTTGAACAAAGAGAATAAAGCGGTGTTTACTGAAGAGGCGTGGAAAGGCGTACTGTTCAACCAGTTTCATGACCTTTTGTGCGGCTGCAGCGTCAAAGATTCCTTTGATGACGCAAGAGGAGATTTTGAGTTTGCCCGAAGCGTTTCGTTTAAGCTGAAAAGTCAGGCTCTTCAGGCAATTTCCTGGGCAATAGATACCGAACGTGATATAAAAGTTTTATCAAAAGATTGCGATTGGCTTTGGGAAATGGAGGACAAAGGAACCCCGGTTGTTGTGTTTAATCCGTTATCATATGATGTTACTGTACCTGTTACAGTCAGAAAGCCCCGTTATTGTGCCGGAGTTACATATTTTGAGGGCGGAAAAGAAGTCCCTATTAACTTCCAAGAAGTTCGAATTGATGTCACCGAACACGATTATAAAACAGGATTCCTCTTCAATGCCGATATTCCGGCATTTGGATACCGAACATTTTGGGTGTATGCAAAAGAAGAACATACCGCAAAGAAAAACGAAAAAATGTATGCCGATGAATGTACGCTTGAAAACGGCGTTCTGCGTGTTGAATTTGACAAAAATACAGGCAATATTCGTTCTGTTAAAGATTTAAGAAACGGCACAGAATGCGTCGGTAAATATGCTTGCCGCCCTGTTCTGGTTGATGATAAAAAAAATGACACTTGGGCACACGGTAATTATATTTTTGATGAAATAGTAGGGGAATTCGGTAAACCTGAATTTAAACTTTTGGAAAGCGGCGATTGTATAGTTTCGCTTTCGGTTAAACAGTATTGCGGGGCAAATTATATTGAGCAGACTTATTCTCTTTATCCAAATGAAGATCAGCTCCATGTCGGCGCAAGAGTGTTTATGTATGACGAGCTGAAGATTGCCAAGCTGTTGTTTTCACCGTCAAATGAAATTAAAACGGCGATATATGGCTGTGCGGGCGGAATAATCGAAAAGCCTGCCGATGGCAGAGAACAGCCTATGCAGAGGTTTGTCGCTTCGACAAACGGTAAAAGCGGACTTGCAGTTCTTCCGAAAGGTAAATACTCTGCAAGTGCGAATGATAAATATTTCGCTTTTGTTGCGGTGCGCACATGTTACTATGCCGATCATATGGGCGAACGTGACGGTAGACTTGTTCCGCAGGATATTGGATTGACTGAATTCGATTATACAGTTTGTCCTTTTTACGGAGCTTTTGCAGAGCTTGAAAAGACAAGTGATTTGCTTCAGACAGAGTTTCCTGTAATAAACGAAACATATCATAAGGGAAAGCTTCCCCAGAGCTGCAGCTTAATGGATGTGTCAGAGCCGAATGTTTCCGTTACTGCGATTAAACCTGCCGAGAACGGAGAGGGTCTTATTTTCAGATTCCGTGAAACAGGAGGTAAAGAAACAAATACAAAATTAAGATGGATTGATAAGGAATATAATGTTTCTGTTCAATCAGGTGATGTTGCTACATACAGACTCAGCAAAAAAGGTTTCACAAGAACTAACTTCCTTGAGGACTAAATCCAATCGGTAAAGTGCGACCCCCGAATTATCAATGATAATCCGGGGGTCAATTTATTTATGGGGAGAGTGGTGGTTTATTCATCAAACATTTCCGCTTCGACAGCAGCGCAGAGTGCGTGGTAAACGGGT
>CAVGRW010000185.1:0-3848 GCA_963631735.1 Bacteroidaceae bacterium
CTGCCGAATTCAAAATATGTTTTTTCCTGCATTTTTTCCGACAAAGACGGAAACGGCTTGTCCTCCAGGCTGTCCGAAAGCTGACGACGCAAATTGCCGTATTTCAGCGCCCTGCCTGCGTCGATAAAATAGGGCTTTATCGTCTCATCGTCGCACCACATTATTTTTTTCAGCGTTCCACCCTTTGACCAATACAAGCTCTTTATTGCAAAATACAAAAACGGCGTCATGAGCCGACGTGTTGCTTTACCGATTTGTGCGAACTGTCCTCCGTCGAAGAAAACATGTTCGACAGGAAGCTTCGTCTGCATCAAAAACGACATGGCTAAATCCGCACCGATTGATGAAGCAACAATCAACTCAATTTTTTCAATGCCCTGCCGGTGTAAGAATTCGTTTAGCTGCCGAACCTCGTCCGCTTTGCCGAGATATTTTTGTCCCTCGCAATAGACTGTTGAAGTCGGCATAATGCAAAAATATCCGTCCTGCAAATGCCTCGCAACAGGCTCACTGCTCGCGCCCGTTACACCCATGGCGTGGAAAAACAGTACGGCAGGATTTCGCCTGTCTCCCAGTGTTTCAAACAGCATTTTTCTCGCCTCTGATCAATGAATAAATATCATCATAATTGCCGACAGCGCCGCCGAAATTATAGCCATGCCGACCGTGCCGAAAAGCCACTTTTTGCGCTTATCTGTAATTGTAATATACGGTCTTTGATCCTCAGTTCCCGGAATTATCCAAGCCTTTGTTTGACCGACCCAATATCCGTCAACGAGGAAGCGGTCAATCAAATTCATGACGGACAGAATAACAAGCATCTGCCAAAATCCGGACAAAAAGCCCTTTGCACCGTTGATTGCATAAGCACAAACGAGCACATATGCGACATAACCCGGAACGCAAATTGCTTTAAAAATCAGACTGTTTCGCTTTATTTTTTCATGCGTTGTCATGCCGAGCTTCACGCACCTGTCCTGCACAGCTTGACTGTAAAGATGCACCATGCCGACAGCTCCCTTACGAATACCGACGGCGCAGACCAAAACGAGTAATACGCCGAGTCCGAGTCCCTCTATAATTGTTTTCAAAATCAATTCTTTCATTTTAGATAACTCGTACATTCCTTTTCAAGCTCATGCCATGTCGGATATTCCGCCCCGTTTTCGTCAAAGAATTTTTTCAGATCACGGTTCAGCGCACTCATTTCATCAATCGCATTCATCGCATGATCGGAAGCACAGATTTTTCCGAGACTTGTCGCACAAATAAGCTTGAAAAATCGAAAACAGGTTTTTCTGTATTTTTCGCCTTCAAAATTCTCATCCGCCTTCGGCAAAATTGCATGTCCTGAATTTTCTATTGCACGGTAGCCCTCAATATTGGCGTCAATCATTCGATTCAGATAGGCGTTATCCTTTTTGATACTTTTCAAATTACCGTCTGTTTTGTAACAGGCAAAAGCGGCAGGAAGCACAAATGCGGCATGGCAAAGAAGATAATCGCCCATATTCGGCTCATAGTCAACCTTATATTTTGTTCCGTCAAAAACTTGACCGATAAGCTTTTCGTTTGACGCCGCACTTTTGAGCTGTCCTATCGTAATCTTATGAAGATCAGCCGAAGCCACATAATTGCTTTCACGGTGTCCTGCCGATGATGCAAAGGCAAACATAACGTTCTTCTCAGGCAAGCATGCTGACAAATCCACCGCGCGAACATTGTTGCCTACAAAGACGAGATTTCTTGTTTTGTTCGCTTTCAGAGTATCGAGAATTGCCCCGATCTGTGTATAGCGAACGGCAACAAAAATCACGTCGTACAAATCATCGGGCTTCAGCTCCGTCACGGTCGAAATACGGCTGACCGACATACGATGCGACAGCTTACTTTTGATTCTGAGCCCGTTCTTTTGAATTTCCTCCGCCCATTTTCCCCGAGCGAGCAGCGTTACATCCTTGCCTGCGTCAAACAAGTTTTTAGCAAGATTACATCCGAGCACACCTGCTCCGAATACTAAAATTTTCATGGTCAAGACTCCTCTTTTAAAGGTTTTTCATCAGCATGTTTTATTAAATAATCGGATTTGTTCCGAGCATTGCGACAAGGTTTATTTTTCAATCGCATCGGTTAGCATGCGCTAACTGTGAGGCTTTAAAAAAGCCGCTTTTGAGCGACACATTATACCAAATCTCTTTCTGTCCATATTGTAGCACACCGAAAAATGTTTTTCAATAGTGAATTTGATTTTTTAATCGTGTAAATTCCGTTTGTCTTTATACCGCTAAGCCTCGCAATATTGACTTAATCCCTGAAATCTAATTGCCTTGTGCATTAATAAAACTTGACCGACAGGCTTTTGTCAGTCAAGTTCTTTCAGTATTTTTTGAACCGCTTCGCAATTTATTTCCTTTTTGTTTCCCTTAATTGCCACGGTGAGGTTTTCTGTTCTGAAAATATCATTAGCGGCTTTTTGGATTTGTTCCTTAGTCAGTTGAAGTCTTCCGAGATCGGGTGCGGAAAAATCAAGCGGCTTACCCTTGAGAATATGATTATTATATGCCAAGCACCAATTCAAGCCGTCCGCATCATCCTGCTTGGTTTCCGTGCAGTAAATCTCATATGCAAGATTGGCTTCAAAATCGTATTTTCCGTCTTTTAAAGCCTTGAACATATCAACGATAACCCTCAGCGAATCCTCAAGATGTTTTTTGTTGATTTCAAACATAAAATGGAGGTTGCCGATATTATCATACTGCTCGAGCACGCTGTCATACGAATAAACCAGCGGATTATCCTCTGAAAGGCAGTTATATACCAGCGCCTTGTCTCCGCTGAAAAGAATCGAATAAATCAAATCCAATTCGCCGTTTGAATATTTTTCGCTGTCAATATCAAATCCGATCTTCACATAATGCCAATAGCTGTTTTTGATATTCACGACACATTTTCTGTGAAAAAAATCATCGCCGACTCTGACGGAATTGCTCCTTAAAGGCGCTTTTTTCGGAGCCTCAAGAACACCGAGCCGCTCAATCAATCGGGTTATTCCGTTTTCCGAAGCATTTCCCGTTACATAAACAAAAAAGTTGTTTTCAGAAAGACAGTCCGCCCGAAATTCATTAAGCTTCTTCAAAGAAATTCTGTCAAGACTTTTGCAGCTGCCCATAATCGTTTTTTCAGGCTCGGAGCTTTTCCAAATAATTTTGTTGAAGAAAAAGTCTAAGGTTGTTCGTTCGCTGCTTTCTCTTATCTCCGCCTTTACTCTTTTCTTTTCCTTTTCAAATTCTGTTTTCGGCAGCTCAATACAGTCAAAAATACTGCACAAAATCTCGGAGGCAAAATCGAAGCCCGATTCCTGACCCGTTATCGAAAAGCGAATACATTCTTTATAAGTGTATGCGTCAATATCTATCCCGTTAAGCGCACAGAGGTTGTAAAAATTCTCGTATTTCCGCTTGAGGTTTCTGAAAACCATGTGCTCAAACAGATGACTTATGCCGTTGCTGTCCTCGGCTTCAAAGTTGCTTCCTGCTCGGATATATAACGAAAGACAGAACTTTTTTAAATTCGTATTAAGTGCAGAATAAACCTTTATCCCGTTCGCATCATACACTTTCTCCGTCATAAAATTCACCTCTTTCAATTAGAGTATATATTCCGTAAATATCATTTGTCAACCCCATATTTTGCAATAGCGCCAAGCCTCGCAATATTGACTTAATCCCTGTTATGTAATATACTTTATTCATTCGGAAGGCAATACCCAAGGAGGAACAGCTAATGTATTCACTCGGCATAGATATCGGAGGAACAAAATGTGCGGTCACGCTCGGCAGAGATTATGT
>CAVGRW010000186.1:0-3766 GCA_963631735.1 Bacteroidaceae bacterium
TGAAATTTCAATGGCTTTGCTCAAGAAAAAAGGCTCGGGTTTCTTCGTCTCAAAAAATGACTGTGCCGACTAAAAATAAAATCGCCCCGCACTTTGCGTAATGCAAGGTACGGGGTTCGCTTTATTTAACTTATTAACTTCATATCAGTATTTAGCAAGATATGTGTCGATTTCCCACTGCGAGATGCTTGTGCGGTAGCTGTCCCATTCGCGGCGCTTTGCCTCACACTGCATTATCTGTGGAAAATTACTGTTACACCGAACTTCCAAACGTTTTTTAGACTTTAAAAAAATTGCACAGAATTAAATCAGATCACTCTTTTTGAAATATGAAATATAGGATTTTAAAAGCTCTTTATCCATAGGAGCACATTGGATGTTTGAACCCTCTATTGATGTTCGTGTGTTGAACATATCATATATCGGTTGCTTTTCCATGTGTCTTGTAATAATGTCGCCTTCGCCGTTGTCATCAAACATACAGGACAGAATTTTCAAAGCATTACCGCCCAAGTTTGTTTTGTTTAACATATATTTCCATATTTTATAGGGCACAGGCATAACAAATAACTTTGATTCGTAAATAGCTTTGAGCAATTCGTTTGATGATTTTATGTTAGGATTTATTATATTAAACGACTTGTTCCAACCGTCGTTCATAAATGAAATTTTAACCATAACCGCACTTACATAATCAACAGGTGTGAAATTCAGCGGCATTTCAACAATCGGAACAACTTTCATTTGAATGCAACCTATAATCATTCGGCTTGTTAAATCTCTCACTGCCCAAATGCCGTCCTGTTTAGTTCCCGTAATATCTCCCGGACGATAAATCTTTGCTTTAATTCCGCACTTTCGCGCTTCCATAATTATTTTTTCACTGACCCATTTTGTTTGAGAATATCCAAGGAAATATCCGTCGGGTGAGTCAAGCGGGTCATCCTCCAATGCATTCTTTCCGAAGTGGCTCGGATTGTCATAAACGCTGTAAGATGAAACATAATTAAAATATTTCATTTTTCCCGTTGTTGCAAGTCTTAAACATTCCACGGTTGAGCAAACATTGGCACTTTTCATGGCGGAATAAGGATACAAGAAATTAAGCACGGCTCCGCAATGAAAAATCATATCAACGATGTTGCAGATTTCGTCGTAGTCTTTTTTGTTTATTGCAAATTTTTCTTTCGTAAGGTCGCCCTTTACGGCAATAATTCTGTGCCTGAAAGAATCGTTCCAGCAATTATATTTAATCATATTTGATTTAATTCTCTCAAGGCCGTCATACATGTCATTGCATCTTGTAAGGCAATAAATTTTGATGTTGAGGTCTTTATTCAATAAATCCTTAATAAGGAACGCACCCAAAAATCCGGTTGCACCGGTAAGAAAAATATTTTTACATTCTTCCGCCTTTATTGTGTATTTGCCCGTCAACTTTATGTCGTCGGGTAAAACAACTTCTTTTCTTAAATCAACATGACCTGTTTCAACGGTTATTTCTTCCTCTCCTTTGCTCGACAAAACCAATTCGCAAATTTGATCAGGTGTGGGGTTCATAAGAACATCGCGCGGATTGAGTTCTACCTTGAATTTTTCTTCTATTTGACTGATAACCGTCATGATTCCGAGAGAGTCGCCGCCCAAATCAAGAAAATTTGATGTGCCGTCAATTTCCTTTCCGTTAAGCTCTGAGGAAAACAGCTTTTTTGTTTCGCTAAGAACAGCTTCTTTGTTCATCATGCACTCTCCTTTTTATTATAGTTTCTTTTAATTTTCATTGTTGTGGTTTTCGGAAATTCACTGTCTCTGTATTTAATTCTTGCTATATGCTTATATGCAGGTGACTCCGAATTGTATTTTTCAACGGCATTTTTTATCAGCTCTTTTGCATTGACGAAGTCTTCATCATCTGCAAAAAACTCTGCTGTTATAGCTTTATTTTCCTCGTAAACAAGAACTTCTTTTATAAAATCATATCGTGAAAGCTTTTCCTCGATTTCCTCAGGGGATACATTTTCTCCGTTTGCAAGGATAATCAGGTTTTTCTTTCTGCCTGTTATATAAAGAAATCCGTCGCTGTCGAGCTTGCCGTAATCACCTGTTTTGAACCATTCGCCGTCAAATGCTTTTTCGGTTTCTTTCTTGTCATGATAATATCCTTTCATAACATTATCGCCCTTAACGTAAACCTCTCCGATACCGTCGTTATCGGGTTCGGCAATTTTGATTTGATTGCAAGGTAACGCCTGACCGCAGGAGCCGAGTTTAAAATATTCATTTCGGTTTACAGTGACAACGGGGGAACATTCGGTGATGCCATAACCGTTAATTACATTGATTCCTATTTCATAAAGACCTTTTTGATAATATGAATCAAGAGCTGCACCGCCGCAAATAATTGTTTCAAGATTTCCGCCGAGATTGTCTATTATTTCCTTGAATAATTTTCGACGAACATCTATTCCTTTTTTCAACAGCTTGTTACTAATTTTAATTGCTTTTCTAAGCTTCTTAGCCTTGCCTTGCTTTTCGGCGGTTGACCAAATGTTTTTGTATATCATCTCGATAACGAGAGGTACAGCCGAGAAGTTTTGCGGCTTATATTTTTGAAAATCTCCGACAACGTTTTTTAAATCGGAGCAAATATATCCGCTTGCACCCATTAAAAATGCCGCAAACAATGCCGATGCCCACGAAAAGGTGTGATTGAACGGAAGAACAATTACCGTGTTGCCTCCCTTGGTACACTCGCAGGTAGACACGACATCACTTGTAAGATTATGATGAGTAAGCATTACACCCTTGCTTTTTCCTGTTGTGCCGGAAGTGAACACAATGCACGCCAAATCGTTGGGCTTTACATCTGCATTTATATAATCCGTGTATCCGCTTTCAATCAAATCTTCACCACTAAAAATACATCTCGGCAAATCGGACATAGGTATATAGTATTCAATATCAAGATTTTTGTTTTCCTTGAATTTTTCAATTATATCCTTATACGTGTCGGAGTATATAATGGCTTTGCATTTGCAAATATCAACGAATTTCATTAAATCGTCGCAAGGCATTCCTTTATCGAGCGGAACGCAAACATTTCCTCCGTTTAATATGGAAATAAACGACATGAACCAGTTATATGAGTTCTCTCCGAGAAGCGCTATTTTGCTTTTTTTAAGCTCTTTGTTATAAAGATATGAACCGAATGAATTGACGTCACTTGCGAATTGACCGTATGTTTTTGATCTGAGGCTTTTCCCAACCTTGTAATCAACAAGCTTATTGTTTTCATTCCTCATAACGCCGTAGTTTACAAGCTCCTTGATTGTTTTGACCCCCGGCATTTCATAGAACGGATACGGTTTGTTTTTCATAAAAAGGTCTCCTTTCTTTTTGGCAAATACCGCACGAATTACTATTGCCTTTTATGTAATCAGTTTTAAATGTGCATATTAAACCTGCAATAAAGCCAATATAAACCGAAAATAAAAAATAATGGCAGTTTTTAAAATGTGGTTTAAACCAACGGTCGTGCTCTGTTACAAAAAAAGAAACGGATACACGGTAATCATCGTGTATCCGTTTCCTGAATTTTTGGGGTTAAAATAGAATGATATTGTTAAGACTTTTTAATATTTAGCAAGATAGGTGTCGATTTCCCACTGCGAGATGCTGGTGCGGTAGCTGTCCCATTCGCGGCGCTTTGCTTCGATAAACTTTGTGTAAACATGCTCGCCGAGAGCTTCTTTGATGAATTCGCTCT
>CAVGRW010000187.1:0-3682 GCA_963631735.1 Bacteroidaceae bacterium
CTCAACGGAAAATGGAATTTTGAAATCGACAAGTCCAAGAGCGGTCTTGCTAAGAAATATTACGAGCCGCAGGCAAAGCTCGAGAGAACAATAAATGTTCCTTTCTGCCCCGAGAGTGTGCTTTCGGGCGTTGAGTACAAGGACTTCATGGACGCTGTTTGGTATCAGAGAGAATTCACCGTTCCCGAGAAGTTCTCAGATCTTAGAACGATTCTCCACTTCGGTGCAGTTGACTACAAGGCTACCGTATTTGTTAACGGCAAGGAGGTCGGCACGCATAAGGGCGGCTACATCTCGTTTGAATTTGACATAACAGATTACCTCAACGGCGGCACAAACATTTTGACCGTTTATGCCGAGGACGATACAAGAGATCCCCTCCAGCCGAGAGGAAAGCAGAGCGAGGAGTATTATTCCCACGGCTGTGACTACACAAGAACAACGGGTATCTGGCAGACGGTTTGGATTGAGTTTGTTCCCGAGTCAAGAATCAAGAGCATCAAGGTTTTTCCGAACGTTGAAAACAGCTCCGTTGATATTCAGGCGGAGGTTATCGGCGCAGGTAAGTTTGAGGTTCTTGCCCTCTATCAGGAGAGGATCATGGGCGCGGCAAGCGTTGAGACCGAGGGCGGACTGATAACTGCTCACCTTGACCTTAAAGAGGCTTATCTCTGGGAGGTCGGCGAAGGCAGACTTTATGACCTTGAGCTTCGCTTTAACGAGGATAAGGTTGACAGCTATTTCGGTCTGCGTGACGTAAAGCTCGACGGTCAGAAGTTCCTCATCAACGGCAAGTCCGTTTTCCAGCGTCTTGTTCTCGACCAGGGCTTCTATCCCGACGGAATTTATACCGCTCCGAGCGAGGAAGCTATGATCAAAGACATTCAGATTTCCCTCGATGTTGGCTTCAACGGCGCAAGACTTCACGAGAAGATTTTTGAGCCGAGATTTCTCTACCATTGCGACAAGATGGGCTACATAGTTTGGGGAGAGTACCCGAACTGGGGTCTCGATCATTCCAACCCGAACATCGTTTACTCCGTAATTCCCGAGTGGATAGAGGAGGTTGAACGTGATTTCAACCATCCGGCAATCATCGGCTGGTGTCCGCTCAACGAGACTTGGGACTACGACGGAAGAAAGCAGTTTGACGATGCCCTTGCCCTTATTTACAAGACGACAAAGGCACTCGACAAGACCCGTCCGTGCATCGACACAAGCGGTAACTTCCACGTTATCACCGATATTTTCGACCTTCATGACTACGAGCAGGATCCGAAGGTATTCAAGGAGCATTTTGACATGCTCATGACCGAGGGCAAGCTTTACGATAACCATGAACGCCGTCAGAAATACCCCGGCGGACCGACCTTCATCAGCGAATACGGCGGAATCCGTTGGTCCGTAAACGAAAACGAGCAGAATGCATGGGGCTACGGCAATGCGCCTAAGAACAAGTACGAATTCATCGAGCGCTACAAGGGTCTCACGGATGCATTGCTTGACAATGACCAAATGTTTGGCTTCTGCTATACTCAGCTTTACGATGTTGAGCAGGAGCAGAACGGACTTTACACTTATTCGAGAAAGCCGAAGTTTGAAGCATCAATCTTCCGTGCGATAAACTCAAGAAAGGCTAAAATCGAGCTTTGATCGGAGGAAAAACAATGCTTAATATACCAAAATATTACGAGGATCCTACAACCTTGCATGTAGGCTGTGAAGAACCTCACGCATATTTCATTCCCTATCTCAATGAAGAGAACGCTCTCACAAAGTCGAGAGAGGAGTCAAAGTATTTCCAGCTTCTCAACGGTGAATGGGATTTCAGATTTTACAATACGATAATTGACGTTGATGACGGCTTCTACGCCGCAGATTATGAAATTAACGGCAATTATGACAAAATAAAGGTTCCGATGAATTGGCAGATGGCGCTCGACAAGGGCTATGATGCTCCGAACTACACCAATTCGGACTATCCGTACCCCTGCGATCCGCCGTATGTTCCCGACGATAACCCGTGCGGAATTTATCTCCGTGATTTTGATATTGACGAGAACGACCTCAGCCGTGACCTTTTCCTCAACTTTGAGGGTGTCGATTCCTGCTTCTATCTTTGGATAAACGGCAAATTTGTCGGTTACAGCCAGGTCAGCCACATGACGAGTGAATTCAATATCAACGAATTTGTTCACGCAGGCTCAAACAGGCTTGCGATGCTTGTGCTCAAGTGGTGCGATGGCTCATATCTTGAGGATCAGGATATGTGGCGAATGAGCGGAATTTTCCGTGACGTTTATATCCTCAAGAGAAGCCGCAGGGGCAGAATTCGTGATTTCTACGTCACAACAGAGCTTAAAAAGAAGTACACGAAATGTATAATGAGCGTTGACCTGGACCTTGTAGGCGACAGGGAGGTCAGCTACCATCTTGTTTCACCCCACGGCGAAAGCATTGACTCGGGCGAAAGCTCAAACGGCAAAATAAAAATTAAGTTTGATAATCCGATTCTTTGGAGTGACGAGGATCCGCTGCTTTATGACCTTTTCCTCGATGTTTCCGACGAGGTTGTACTCGTTAAGGTCGGCATCAAGGATCTTGTAATTTCAAAGTCTGTTCTTTATCTCAACGGACAGAAGATTAAGATAAAGGGCGTTAACCGCCATGATTCTCATCCGCTTTACGGCCATGCAACACCGATTGAGCATGTTCTTGAGGATTTATATATCTTCAAGCGTCACAATGTTAACGGTGTCCGTACATCTCACTATCCGAACGATCCGAGATTTTTGGAGATGTGCGATCAGCTCGGCTTCCTGGTAATTGACGAATCCGACCTTGAAGCTCACGGCTTCTCGACATCAATCGACGGCTTCCACTTTGAACGCTGGAGCCTGCTCGCCGATGATCCGACATGGAAGGAAGCATATATCGACAGAGCACGCAGACTCTTTGAGCGTGACAAGAACCATGTTTCGGTTATCTTCTGGTCGCTCGGCAACGAATCGGGCTGCGGCGACAATCATCAGGCGATGTATGACTTCATCAAGTCTCGCAACAAGAACGCTATCGTTCATTACGAGAACGCAAACTACCGTTACTCCGAGCTTGCAGGCAAGTTCCTCGGCAATTGCTCCGACGTTGAAAGCTGGATGTATCCCTCAATCGAAAAGTGCAGGGAAATTCTTTCAAGCAAGAAGCGCAAAAACAAGCCGCTCTATCTCTGCGAGTATTGCCATGCAATGGGCAACGGTCCGGGAGATCTCGGTGACTATTGGGAGCTTATTGACTCCGACGACAAATTCTGCGGCGGCTGTATCTGGGAGTACACGGATCATTCCGTAGCGATTCCCGACGGCAACGGCGGATATAAATACACCTACGGCGGCGATTTCGGCGACATGCCGAACGCAGGCAACTTCTGCGTTGACGGTCTCGTTTATCCCGACAGAACGCCGCACACGGGCTTTGAGGAAGCGAAGTACGTTTATCAACCGTTCTTTGCAAAATATGCGGGCAACGGCAATGTTTCAATCAAGAACCGCAACTTCTTCAAGGGTCTTGACGACGTAGGCATAATTTGGGAAATAAAGTCTGACGGAAAACTTATCGCTTCGGGTGAGGTCTCGGGACTTATGCTCATGCCGAGAGAGGAAAAGGAATTTTCAATTTTCGACCC
>CAVGRW010000188.1:0-3641 GCA_963631735.1 Bacteroidaceae bacterium
TACTAACTGTAACTGATTTGAAAGGTGATTATATGGATTTTGAATATCAGGCATCTGTAATCGTGCCGGTATATAATGTTGAACAGTATCTCAGAATATGTCTCGACTCTTTGGTTAACCAGACAATGGATAAATCAAAGATGGAGGTCCTTGTCATAAATGACGGTTCCCCCGACAACAGCTGGGATATCTGTCTCGAGTACAGCAAGAAATATGACTTTATTAAAATCTTTTCAAAAGAGAACGAGGGCCTTTCCGCAACAAGAAATTTCGGAATAAAGCATGCCAAGGGAAAATATCTTTTCTTCCTGGACAGCGACGATTATATTACTCCCGAAACGGTCAAAAAAGTAACTCAGTTCTTTGATAAGGTATATGACCGGGTTGACCTTGTTACATTTAACGAGGAGCGTTACAGAGACGACGTTATTCTTAAGCCCCATTTCCGTTTTGAAATGCTCAAGCATGAGGGTGTATATGATTTGGAGGAATACCCGTATCTGACACAGACGAGAGTCAATGTCTGCGTTAAAAATCTCGGCGATAAGAATGTTCTTTTCAATACCACCCCCGGATTTAAGCTTGAGGATCAGGAGTATTGCAACCGTGTGCTCATGCCCAAGATGAAGATGGGCTATTGTCCTCACGGCACCTACATGTATAATAAGGGCAACGAAACAAGCATAATGAAAATGTATTTCCATGCCTTTTATCTTTTTGAGACCTCGATGGAGTATTTCGAGACACTTTTCGCAACCTTCCCGGACAAGGTCCCGCCCTATTTCCAGGCTATGTTCGTCAATGATATCAACTGGCGTCTCAGCGACGATATTCTCTATCCCTATCATTATGAGGGCGAAAAGTTTGAGAAGGCAATGCGAAGAATAATCGACCTGCTCAACAGAGTTGACTGCAAAACTATTCTCGAGCACCCGATGGTTGACATTTACCGTGCCTGCTATTGGATAAAGAAAAAAGAGAATGCACAGATCGAGCTGCAATGCCGCGATGACGGCATATCGCTCATAATCGACGGTGAAGAGGCTTACACCCAGGAAGATATGGTAACCATTGTCCACAAGCCGAGGGTCGAGGGCGATACATTCAGAATGACGGCATTCATGAAATCGCCGATATTCACCTTCCTTGACGATAAGGATTATTCTATCTACGCGATTGAAAACGGCAAGCGGAAGAAGCTTGACCTCTTTATGTCGGTTCACAGTAATTACAGGGCAAAAATTATCACTAACCCGTTCCCGGCATTTCATTATGACTGCGACCTTACCGAAAACGGCAAAATTAAATTTGAGATTGACATAAACGGTCATACCTATTCGAGCCATTATTGGTTTATGCCGTATTCGGGACTCAGCGTTCGCTTTGTTAACAACATAAACCGCGGAAGATACATGATAAAAAATAAGAAAAAATATCTCTCCGTGAAGCCTGCAACGCAGTCAAAGATCGATTTCAGCGCATTCAAGAACACATTGCGCTTTGCGATCCATCCGAGAACCTCGCTGCTTCGCCTGAAGTCCATAAACTACAGAAAAAATCACCGTATCTGGCTTTATTATGATTTTTACACCGTCGAAAAGGATAACGGATATTATCAGTTTGTCAACGACCTGAAGCATGATGACGGAATCGAGAGGTATTATGTCCTCACACACGAATACAAGGATCTGGACAAGGTATTTACTCCGGAGCAGAAGAAGCACCTTGTAAAAGCAGGATCAAAGGAGCACAGACTTTTATTTATCTGCGCCGAAAGGATTTTTACGGCTTATTACGGTCTTGCGCCCATCAATCCGTTTGAAACGCCGAAGATGAAATACCAGTATGAGGATCTTTTGAGATTCCGTACGATCTATCTCCAGCACGGCGTTCTCCACGCATCGCTCAGGCTCCTTAATTCCGAGGAACGCAGTCAGGCTGAGGAAATAGTCGTTTCGTCTCCGTTTGAGATTGAAAACTACATGAAGAATTACGCTTATGAGGAGCGTGAGCTTATCCCGACCGGCATGGCAAGATATGACCACATCGAAAGAGATCACGAGCCGAAGAACAGAATTCTTTTTGCTCCGTCGTGGAGAAAATATCTTACTACCGAGGTCGGCGCTTCAAACTGGGAAGCAAATGTTGAAAAAATCCAAAAATCGGATTACTATAAAAATTTCTATGCTTTCCTCTCGGACAAGGAGCTTCACAAAAAGCTTGAAAGCAGCAAGGTCTACCTTGATATTAAGCTTCACCCGATAATTGCCAACCTCAAGAACCTGTTCAATATTGATTGCGAATATATCAATATGGTCGGTGACGTCGATGTTGCCGATTACAAGGCGTTCGTAACGGACTTTTCATCGTTCGTATTTGACTTTGCCTATCTCAACAGACCGATCATGTATTTTGTCCCGGATTATCCGCAGTTCAAGTCCGGCATGAATCACTATCGTGATCTTGACCTTCCGTTTGATGACGCATTCGGACATATGTTTACCGATGCGCACAAGGCAGCCGAATGCCTTTGCGGAATTATTGACCGTGATTTTGTTCCCGAGGAACCGTTTGGCGAACGAATGAAGAATTTCTATTTTGATTTTGACGGCAATTGCGCCGAAAATCTTTATAAGTTCGTTGTTGAGCAGGACAGGAAATTCTCAAAGTAATATATTATAAACCATAAAATCCGAAAAGCCGCCGTAAATCTTCAATGATGAACTGCGGCTTTTTTTGTGCAATTGATACGTTGAGATATCTCTCCCCTGCCTACGGCATATAAATATATCTTTTTCAACCAAAACGAAGCGGAAAATATAAATAAATTGTAAAAATTAAATCATAAAACAAAAAAAATATTGTTTAGGTCTTGTAAAAAAGATGTAAATGTATTAAAATACTATTGTTATGCTGACTTGTTATCGGCAGATATTTCATTAAGTAAAGGATGAATACAATGGCTAACGAAAAGTCAAAGGCAGAGCAGTACCGCGACGAAAGAAAAGCTCGTATTGCTAAATCCGCCAAAAAGAATGCGCACAGCATGGAAGCAAGAAACACCGCAAAAAAGGTTGCAAATAAGGTCATTTCCATTGTGCTTTGCGCTGTTATCGTTTTAGGCGTAGTTGCATTCTCTCTCAACTACTACGGCGCACTTCAGAGAGTTATCAAGCTCGGTTCGGTCGGCTCGGAGCAGCCCGTTACAATCGCCGAATATGAGTATTACTACATGCGTGCTTATAATCAGGTTCGCTATCAGGCTCAGTATTATCAGTACTATTATCAGACGAGCAACGGCTATGACCTCTCCCTCACCCCCGAGGAGCAGACTCAGACAACCAAGGATGCCGACGGTAATGAGATCACATGGGCTGAGAAGCTTCAGAACGATACAATTGAGTTGATTCAGCTTCACAAGGCATATTATAACGAAGCTCTCAAGATGGGTCTCAAGCTCACAAAGGCTGACGAGGCTTATATCGACAAGCAGATCGAGGATCTTCGCGATGAGGCTAAGAGCGCAGGCTCAAGCTCAAGCTCAAGCGATGAGAAAAAGGTAACATATTCACTTAATGCTTACCTTCGTAAGGTTTACGGCGGTTCTATCAACGAGAGATTCCTCCGCAAGCAGCTCAAGA
>CAVGRW010000189.1:0-3607 GCA_963631735.1 Bacteroidaceae bacterium
TATCTGCTGCATTTAGCTGTTACGCTAAGTGCAGCAGTTTTTGTTTTATGGGAAGTTGGAACGAAGTGTCGGCAGAAATTTTACTTGGCTCCCCTGTAGGGGAGCTGGCGGCGCAGCCGACTGAAGGGTTTTCTTGAAAATTTGCTGAAAATTACCTTTATTTATACATTCCGCCGACGATTTTGACTGCAAGCTTATGCGGAAAAATTCGTGAGAGAAATACGAGCGATTTGTATTTTAAGCCTGCGGTGTAAAGGGGAGCGACGTGCTTCTTTTCGGCGAGCTTGACAACGAGCTTTGCGACAGAATCTGGCGTCATGCCGTTCTTTTCGTCCTTTTCCATTGCAGAAACAGCCGAACCGATAACTCCCGAATAAACGTCGTCACCTGCATTGGTTTTGCTCCTTGCGGCGGTGAAGCCGGTTGAAATATCACCGGGCATGACAGAGGCTATTTCTATTCCGAAGGACTTGACCTCGTTAGTCAGCGCATCGACAAAGGAATTTATAGCCGCCTTTGATGCGGAATAATACGCCTGGAACGGAATTGAATACACGGCGGCTACGGAACTTATGCAGATTATTTTACCGCTTTTCTGCTTTCTCATTTGCGGAAGAACCGCCTTGACTGTGTTTATTGTGCCAAAGAGGTTGACCTCAAACTGGCGCTTCATTTCGTCCTCCTCAATGAACTCAACTGCGCCCGAAACGCCCATACCTGCCGAGGTTACAAGCAGGTCGATTTTGCCGCTTTCGGCAACGACCTGTTTAACGGCGGCTTTTATGGTTGCAGAATCCGAAACATCGGCGAAGATGAATTTGTTCTTTTCGTTTTCTGCAGGGTGGCGGCTGAGATTGTAGACCGTATAGCCCTTCTCTCGGAGCATGCGTGCCGTTGCAAGACCGATTCCAGAGCCTGCACCCGTAATAACTGCGATTTTATCAGAATTCATTTTGCATTACCTCTATAATTTATTTGTAAAAATTTTATCACAATATAAAAGTTCTTGTCAACAGCACTGGTAAAATGAATAATAATATGTTATAATCGTGACAGAAAATAACAAAGGGGACTTCTTTGTGAAATCGAACAAAAAACTTATCAGAGAAATAATTTCCGATGTAAAGCATGATATGTCCGATGAGGAAATACTCAATATGCTTGCCGACAGCCGTATTTCAGCCAATCCGCAAAAGGAAAAATACACGGCAGGTCAGCGTGCCGCCGACAAAATTGCAAAATTTGCGGGCAGCTGGGCTTTTATTTTCTCATTTACAGCGGTGCTTATAATTTGGATGGTGGGCAATGTTCTGCTTGCCAAGCGTGCATTTGACCCGTATCCGTTTATTTTGCTCAACCTTGTTTTGTCCTGCGTTGCCGCAATTCAGGCGCCGCTCATCATGATGAGCCAAAACCGTCAGGAGGAGAAGGATCGCCGACGTGCAGAAAACGATTATAAAGTCAATCTCAAGACGGAGATAATGATTGAAGACCTTCATGACAAAATGAACAAAATAATCGCAAAGCAGGTTATGCTTGAAAAGCTTATCCGTGACGAGAAGCATAAAGGCGACAAGGAAGAATAAGCATGCAGACTATTGACGAGGCTCTGGCGAAGCTTCAAAAATCAAAATTTCGCTCGGGCTTTCATCTTAAAAAGAAGGACATTGATTATATCGACGAAAAGGGAATTGATGTAATTCGTTCACATGCCGCCGATTTTGTTGCAAAAAGGCTTGCACCTGCCGAAATTCCTAATGACGGCAAGCAAACTCCGATGAGGGGACATCCCGTTTTTGTTGCACAGCATGCCTGTGCCTGCTGTTGCCGCGGCTGTCTTAACAAATGGTACAGAGTGCCGCAGGGGAGAGAGCTTACCGAGGCGGAACAGAGGAAAATAGTCAATCTTCTCATGGCATGGATAGAAAAGGAATACAGGAGCAAAAGAAATGGTTAAAGAGCTTATACATGACCCAATACGGCTCGCCGCAAAATCGGCAGAAGCTACAGCCGAGGATTTGGGCGTGGCGGCAGATTTGCTTGATACATTGAGAGCGCACAGTGAAACCTGCGTCGGAATGGCGGCGAACATGATAGGCGAGCGTAAAAGGATAATTTGCTTCACCGACGGGAAGGAATATGTGACGATGTTCAATCCCGAGATCATAAAGCAATCCGAGCCTTTTGAAACGGAGGAGGGCTGTCTCTCCCTGCTCGGCGGGCCGAGAAAATGCAAAAGATTTAAGAAAATAAAAGTGAAATATCAAACGGAAAAATTTGAAACTAGGCTGAAAACCTATATGGGCTTCACAGCGCAGATAATTCAGCATGAAGTTGACCATTGTAACGGCGTATTGATATAAGAATAATTTTACGCCGTTTCGGATAGTCTTATTTATAAAAAACAAAAAGGAATACATACATATTCTGAAAGGAGCAAACATTATGGGACTTATTAAGGCAGGAGCAGGCGCACTCGGAGGAACACTCGCAGATCAGTGGAAAGAATTTTTCTACTGCGAGGCTTTACCGAACGATGTGCTTATGAGAAAGGGCGAGAAGCGCATAAGCGGCCGTTCCTCAAACACAAAGGGTAACGACAACATAATTTCCAACGGTTCGGGCATCGCCGTTGCAGACGGTCAGTGCATGATTATCGTTGAGCAGGGCAAGATCGTTGATGTCTGCGCCGAGCCGGGTGAATACACCTATGACACATCGACAGAGCCGAGCATTTTCTCTGGTAAATTCGGTGACAGTGTTAAGGAAACGTTCAAGACAATAGGCAAGCGTTTCACATTCGGCGGCGACACAGCCAAGGATCAACGTGTTTACTATTTCAACACCAAGGAAATCATCGGCAACAAGTTCGGCACGGCAAATCCGATAATGTTTGAGGTTGTCAACAACAGAATCGGCATGAGCAGAACCGTTCAGGTTCGCTGCAACGGTGTTTATACTTACATAATTTCGGATCCGCTCAAGTTCTACACAAGACTTTGCGGCAACGTTGAGAGCGAGTTCACAAGAGATCAGATCGACGATCAGCTCAAGGTCGAGTTCATAGACGCACTTCAGCCCGCATTCGGCGCACTTGCAGAGCAGGAGCTCAGACCGGCACAGATTCCGTCAAAGGCAAACGAGCTTAAAGCGGCGATGAACAATGCCCTCAAGGACGAATGGGTGGAGAACAGAGGTATTTCCGTTGAGAAAATCGCCCTCAATCCGATCACTCTTACAGACGACGACATGAAGAAGATAAACGAGATGGAGGATGCGGCAAGCATCGGCTCCAATCCGTTTATGATGGCAGGCAGAATGACGAATGCAACGGCGGACGCAATGCAGACAGCCGCAGGTAACTCGGCAGGCGCAATGACAGGCTTCATGGGAATGGGCATGACAGGAATGGGCGCTCAGGGCGGCTTCGGTGCGGCTCAGAACCTATACAACGTCGGCGCACAGCAGGCGGCTCAGCAGCAGGCAGCAGCTCCGTCGGCACCTGCTGCGGACAGCTGGAAATGCTCATGCGGAGCCGTAAACAAGGGTAATTTCTGCTCGGAGTGCGGCGCACCTAAGCCCGTTTCGGCTGACGGCTGGACATGTG
>CAVGRW010000190.1:0-3507 GCA_963631735.1 Bacteroidaceae bacterium
AAAAAACTTTATCTCCAAATGAACCAGATAAGAATATATCCCGTCAGGACGGCGGCGAGGGTGAATGGTACGCCGTATTTCATAAAGGTCGTTGCCTTGACCTCGTAGCCCTCTTTCTTGAGAATTCCGATGCCTGCGATGTTTGCGCTTGCGCCGATCGGGGTGAGATTTCCGCCGAGTGTTGCGCCGCAGAGAAGTCCGTAATAGAGAAGCTTAGGCTCCATGCCCATGTCGGCGGCGATAACGGGTACGATCGTGAGCATTGTTGCCGTGTAGGGAATGTTGTCGATGAACGCCGAGAGGATAACGGAGATCCAAACGATAATTGTGTAGATTATGAACTCCGAGCCCGAGCCGAGCTTTGCGATCGCGTTGCCGATAACGTCGATAACGCCTGCGCTCTTGATTCCGCCGATTACGACGAAAAGTCCCGTGAGCAGGGCAATCGTGTAGTAGTCGATCTCCTTGAAGGTGTCCTTGACGATTTTGTAATTCTTGTTGAAGAAAACCTCACGGATAATGCCGATTACAAAGAAGCCGATGCAGATAAGACCGTTTGTGATGTCGGGCTTGTAGAACTGACCCTCGGCTGCGCCGTCCTTGTAGGGAATGAACGAAGCGGCGATGAGAAGCACGATAGTTCCGACGAGGAGATAGGTCGGGAATTTATCCTCAACCTTTGTTCTTGCGTTGAATTCGATTTTAGCATTGTCCTTGCGGAACATTACAAGAATTATGAGCGCACTGACGAGTGCGCCAGCCTCAACGACCCAGAACATGCCCGGTTTTCCGTCGTCAACGAAGAAATCCGAGAAGTCGAGGTTAGCCGATTTCGCAAGAAGAATCGACGTTGTGTCGCCGACGAGCGTTGCCGCACCCTGAAGATTCGAGGATATCGCAATACAAATGATTGACGGAACAGGGGAGATGTTGACCTTTTTGCAGAAGGCGAGGGCAACGGGTGCGATCATGAGCACCGTTGCAACATTGTCAACGAACGCCGAAACAATACCTGCGAAAAGCGAAAGGCATACGATCGCCCACTTGACGTTCGGCATTTTGGAAATCAAAACGTCGGACATGAGCTGCGGCATTTTTGACTCGATGAAAAGATAGACAGTTCCCATTGTACCGGCTATCATCATCAGTACGTTCCAGTCGATTTCTCCGAGCGCCTGTGCGACGCCGTAGGAATAGGTTGAATCGCCGACATTGAAGAATCCGCTTCCGAAAAGGTCGGGTGAGACAGTAGCGATAGTGCCGAGAGTGATGAAAATAAGCGCCGAGCCTATCGCAACATAGGGTCTGATTTTCTGAAAAGCCATCATCAGTATGTAGGTGACGGCGAACAGAATCAGGGCTGTGATCGTGATTGGGTTCATGGTTTGACACTCCTAAAATTATTTCGGGCGGAATCCAAGGCAAGCGGTTTTGCCAAAAAAATAAAGGCAGAATCTCTACGGATCCTGCCTGAAAAGACCAAAGCTCAATTAGGTCAATATAACCCGAAACAAATAGAACATGACGTTCTATGACAGACTCCACCACTTGCTGCCGAATAGGTTCGGCTCAATCGGGTTACCGTATGATTATAACATATTTATGCGACAAGTCAAGCAAAATGAATAGATTTTAAGGTTTATTTAATAATTTTCATTGATAAAATATTGTCAAATTCAATCTCGCTTCTGTCGCTTAAAATGAGCTTGCGCTCGATTTCGTCAATTCTCCTGACCGAGCAGGGACGTGTGATTATAGCTCCGCCGTCCTTCCTACCGTCGGGGCGGAAAAATGTCAGCTCGACAGCCGTTTCTTTTTGAGGATTATCCCGAATTTCAAGAAGAACACGATTGATTTTTTCTTTCTCGGCTTCCTCAAGCTCTGGCTTTGAGTCCGTCAGCCTTGCCGTTTCTTCCAGCTCGTCATCAAGTCCGACAATTGCGGCAAAGGGGGCAAACTGCGCCGCCCGTGCCAAGCGTGACATCTGCGGTCTTTTGGTCGAGACATGGTGGGGAAGGTTGATTATGTCGTCATATTTTCCGCTCATGCCTTGTGCCCTCCGATCTGTCGGTTCCTTTCAAGCGCCGTTGCGCCCTCCTTGAGGTTCATACCCTTGATTATTGAATTTTTGCCGTATTTGCTCTTGATTTTCAAAATTGCTTTTTGCATGTCCTTTTCTTTCTTCAGCTCGTTTTCCTCGGATTCCTGCTTCTTCGTGTCGGTGAAAAGGTCGAGCTGGACGTATTCGCTCTCTTTCTCGGCGTCCTTTTCGGTTATAATATGATTGGCGACGATGTACATTCGGCGCACGAGAAGATTTTTGTCAACTATCCTGTCAAAAAGGCTCATCGCCGTTTCGCAAATCAGCTTTGTCGAGGAGGTATAGCGTCCGATATTTTCGCTCGAATGGGCGGTTTTCGGGATTTTTCTGCCGTAGCGGTCTGTCTCAACCGCACCGCTGTAGCTTTTTGTCAGGCTTTCGATGTCGTAGCCGACGGTCAGAACGATTTGGTCGGTGACAATTCTTTTCGAGACAAGCTCCAAGGATAATAGATCCGCCATTTCCTTGAGCACAAGCCGAGCCTTTGTGAATTCATACGGCTCCTGAAGCACCTGACCCGAGCTGAGACTGCTGCTCTCGGGGCGGTAGGACTTGATATCGGAAATCTCAGTCGGTTCCCAGCCCCATGCGTGGTCGATGAGAAGCTCGGCATTGACGCCGAAAAGCTTATAGAGAAGATCCTCGTTGTAGTAGTCGTTTTCCTTGCCGATCGAACAGCGTGCAATGTCGCCCATGGTGTACATGCCGTGCTCCTCAAGCTTTTTGGAAATTCCTCTGCCGACACGCCAAAAATCGGTCAGCGGACGGTGGTTCCAAAGTATTTTTCGGTAGCTCATCTCGTCAAGCTCGGCAATTCGCACGCCGTTTTTGTCAGGCTCGCAGTGCTTTGCGTAGATATCCATTGCGATTTTACAAAGATAAAGATTGGTGCCGATGCCTGCCGTTGCGGTTATGCCCGTTGTGTCAAGCACGTCGAGCACCATTTTCATCGTAAGCTCACGGGGCGTCATACCGTAGGTTTTGAGATAGTTCGTTGCGTCGATAAAAACCTCGTCGATTGAATAAACGTGGATATCCTCGGGTGCGATATATTTGAGATAAACGTTATATATTTGAGTGCTGACCTCCATATAGTGCGCCATTCTCGGTGGTGCGGTGATAAACGCAAGCTCAGCCGACGGGTCTTTCTTTAGTTCGGAATGAAAATGCGACTCATGGGTAAAGCTATGCTTGGGCGCTCTGCGTATGCGTTGGGCGTTGACTTCATGCACCTTTTGGACGACCTCAAAAAGTCTCGCTCTGCCGGGAATTCCGTAGGATTTGAGGGATGGAGAGACGGCGAGACAGATGGTTTTCTCCGTCCTCGTCGGGTCGGCGACAACAAGGTTTGTGTTCAACGGATCAAGACCCCTGTCAACACATTCGACAGAAGCATAGAATGATTT
>CAVGRW010000191.1:0-3462 GCA_963631735.1 Bacteroidaceae bacterium
TAACCTTTGTGGGTGACTCCACTATTACCAGCTTGGACATAAATGCATCATCCTATTTAAGTTATTGTTTTATTTTGTAGTTTTTGCCTGCGAGAGGCTCGATATATCCGAGAATTTCAAGCTCCGTCATTGCCGAAAGAAAATCGACCGTACTGAGCTTTGTTCTGAGGATAAGCTCCTCCGCCTGCATGGTTTCTTCCGAAAAGGCGTCGAAAATAAGTCTTGCCTTTTCGCTTATATTGTTCGGAGCAGCGGGCTTGACAAACGGTTTTGTCTCCTGCGTTTCCGTTTTTTCCTTCTTTTTGCTTTTCTCTGTCTTTGCCGCCACGGGTCTGACCGTCTCGGGCTCGGTTGTGAGAACAGTTTCAATCTTGTCGATATCGAGCATATCGGGATATCTCTCGGCATATTCCTCAAGAACATCCATCGCATTGAAAACGGGCTTTGCGCCGTCTCGCAGAAGCTTGTTTGTTCCCATATTCATGCTCGAGGTTATATCGCCCGGCACGGCAAAAATATCTCTGCCCTGCTCAATTGCGTGATTAACGGTTCTCAGCGAGCCGCTCCTCTCATTTGCTTCGATAACAATTGTTCCGTAGGAAAGACCCGAGATAATACGGTTTCTGAACGGAAAATTGTGTCCGAATGCGGGCGTTCTCGGCGGATATTCCGTAACAAGTGCGCCGTGGTAAGCGATCTCACGTCTGAGCGGTTCGTTCTCGGGGAGATAATCCGTTCCGAAGCCACAGCCGAGAACTGCGACCGTCTTGGCTCCGACATTGAGCGCTCCCGTGTGAGCGGCGCTGTCAATGCCCTTTGCCGCACCGCTGACAACAACAGCACCCGAGCGGCTCAGCGAAGCCGAAAGTGACCGTGCAATTCTGATGCCGATATCGCTCGCCTCTCTTGCACCGACCATTGCAACCGTGATTTTGTTTTTCAAACAGTCTAAATCTCCTCGCACATAAAGCACAAGCGGTAAATTAGGCAGCTTGAAAAGCATAGACGGATAATTTCCGTCGTCAGGGGTTACAGTTTTTATTTTATATTTCTCACATTCCGCAACAATTCTTTTTGCATTGTCAAGAGACGTTGATCTGAGCTTGTTTATCTGTCCGTTTGTAAATATTCCCGAAATCTTCCATTCATATTCACCGGCAAAATAAAGCTTTTCCGCATTGCCGAAATAGGAGACTATTTCATCGGACTTGACACTCGCCGAAATTCCGAGAGCGTTCTGCGCCCACACCCAATAAAGCTTATTGCTCATTCTCTCACCATCTCCCAGATAAGTATTGCCGCCGCAGTTCCTGCGTTGAGCGATTCCGCCCTGCCGCCCATTGGTATCGTGACCCTCAGCTTGCAGGCGTTCATCGTTTCCGGCGTTACTCCGTTGCCCTCATTGCCGACAACGCAGACAATTCCGCCCGTCATATCGACCTCGGTTATTTTCACGCTGTTTTTATCGGGCGTTGAAGCGAGGGTAAGCATACCCTTTTCGTTCGCTTCGTTTATTGTCTCGACTGCGCTCGCACGGCTGATTATATTCAGCCTGAGAGCCGAGCCCATCGAAGCTCTGAGAGCCTTGGGGTTATAGATATCGCATCCGCCGCAGACAATGAGTCCGTCAATTCCGAGAGCCTCGGCGGTTCTGCTGATTGCGCCCAAATTTGAGGGATCCTGCACATTCTCGAGCATCAGGTACCGTCCGTCGGCTTTCAAGGCAGAGCCCTGCGCCGATTTTTCGGCTCGGCAAACGCAGAAAATTCCCTGCGGATTTTGCGTATCGGAAAGCTTTGCGGCAACCTCGTCCGAGATGCCGTAGACCTCCTCCGATGCGGCAATTATCCTCTTGCAGTATTCGCCGTATTTCTCCCGAGCCGTGCGGCTGAGAAAGGTTCGGTAAATCTCAATGCCGTTTTCGGCGGCATCCGAGCAGAGCCGCGCCCCCTCAAGAAAGAAGGCTTTGCTCTCCCGACGGGTCTTTGAGCTGTCACGCACGGCGACTGCGGATCTTATTTTTTCGTTGGTTTTCGACGTTAAAACATCCATGCCCAAAGCTCCTTTCGGGTAAAATCTTTGCTGAAATAAGCGATAAACAGGTATCGCTAAAAAGACAAATTCACGCCCCCTTAACGAAAAAGGGGCGTGATTTTTATTTATTTAAGTGCTGCCTTAGCCTTCTCTGTGAGAGCTGTGAATGCAGCGGGATCAGCGATTGCGATCTCTGAAAGCATCTTTCTGTTGAGTGTGATGCCTGCCTTGTTAAGGCCGTTCATGAATGTTGAATAGTTCATGCCGTTGAGCTTGCAAGCTGCGGAAATTCTTGTGATCCAAAGGCGGCGGAAATCTCTCTTCTTCTGCTTACGTCCTACATAAGCATACTGACCTGATTTCATAACTGCCTGCTTAGCTGTCTTGAAAAGACTTGACTTTGAGCCGTAGTAACCCTTAGCCATCTTCATTACTTTATTTCTTCTCTTACGAGACATGGTAGCGCCTTTAATACGAGCCATGGTAACTTACCTCCAATTTTAAATTTAACGATCTGAATTATTTGTACGGGATCAAACGCTTGATCTGCTTAACGTTCGTTGTATCGGCAACGACTGTCTGACGGAGACCTCTCTTACGCTTGGTCGTCTTTTTGTTGAGGATGTGAGACTTGTTAGCATGTCCTCTGATGGGCTTACCGTTCTTAGACATCTTAAAGCGCTTCTTTGCACCGCTGTGTGTTTTAATTTTAGGCATGGTTTTTTCCTCCTTATGAATTACTTGGATGATTTGGCTGCGATGAACATCAGCATTGAACGTCCCTCAAGCTTAGCCGGCTTTTCGACGGTGCCGTATTCACTGACGGCTTCGGCGAATTTGCTCATGGTGACAAGTCCGTTTTCGGGATGAGCCATTTCACGGCCTCTGAAACGGATTGAAACCTTAACTCGGTTACCGCTCTTAAGGAACTTGATGGCTTGGTTAGCCTTTGTCTCAAAATCGTGCGTATCAATGTTGAGCGACAGACGAACCTCTTTGATCTCAATAACTCTCTGGTTCTTTTTGGCTTCCTTTTCACGCTTTGCCTGTTCAAAGCGATACTTGCCGTAATCCATGATCTTACAGACAGGCGGTTTTGCCTGCGGAGCGATCTTTACAAGGTCTGTGTTCTTTTCATCTGCGAGACGCATAGCCTCTGCGATCGGCATAACGCCGAGCTGAGTTCCGTCCGAATCGATCACTCTGACTTCCTTGTCACGGATCTCTTCGTTGATTTGAGTTTCTTTCGTAGCGATGTTCAAGCACCTCCAAATGCTCAATAATAAAATCAAAGCACGGATGGGAACGAACCTATCCGTGCACATAATTCTACCGATAAAATCAGGCAAACTATTGACCGCACGGACGAAACCGTTAAGGTGGGAACGAACCATTCCACTTTGTTGTGTGAGTATTTTATCACCCTAT
>CAVGRW010000192.1:0-3434 GCA_963631735.1 Bacteroidaceae bacterium
CCACCTCATCAGTCGCTATGCGACAGCTTCCCCTCAAGGGGAAGCCTTGGTAAATTTCTTCTATCGGCAAACATGCCAAGT
Source organism: Bacteroidaceae bacterium (assembly GCA_963631735.1). Lineage (GTDB taxonomy): Bacteria > Bacillota > Clostridia > Oscillospirales > Acutalibacteraceae > CAG-488. Next base: position 82 of record CAVGRW010000192.1, read on the forward strand.
CGATGATATTGACCGTAGGTGAGGCTTCACAAACCAACCAAGGGAGACATTATGAGCTTCGATAAGATTTTTGAATACGCAGCGAGCATCGGCTGTAAGGCGGAGCGTGAGGTTCCGATGAGCAAGTACACGACATTCCGCATTGGCGGAAATGCGTCGGTTATGCTCACTCCGCTGAACGACGAACAGCTTGTTTCGGTTATCAAAGAATGTAAAAAAGAAAATATTAAACCGTTCATTCTCGGCAACGGAAGCAACATGCTTATCTGCGATGCCGGGCTTAAAACGGTTGTTATAAATATGTGCCGTCCCGAGCCGAAAATCGAGCTTGTGAACGGTGATACGATAATTTGCGATGCGGGCATGAACATGAGCAAGGTCTGCAATTTTGCGCTTGAAAATGAGCTTACGGGCTTGGAATTCGCATTCGGGATTCCCGGCAGTGCAGGCGGTGCGGCATACATGAACGCAGGCGCTTATGGCGGCGAAATGAAGGACGTACTCGTTGAGTGCCGCCATATTGACCCTGACGGAAATCTCGGCTCGCTCAAGGGTGATGAGCTCGGGCTCGCATACAGAACGAGCGCTTACGAACACAACGGCTTTATTATAACAACGCTCATTATGAAGCTGAAAAAGGGTAACAAAGCCGAAATTAAAGCCAAAATGCAGGAGCTTTTGCAGCGCCGCAAGGATAAACAGCCTCTCGAATTCCCGAGTGCAGGCAGTACCTTTAAGCGTCCCGTCGGCTATTTCGCAGGCGGTTTGATCGAGGAGTGCGGTCTCAAGGGCTGTTCCGTCGGCGGAGCGCAGGTCAGCGAAAAGCATGCAGGCTTTATAATAAACAAGGGAGGAGCGACCGCACAGGACGTTCTCGACCTTATCAAATATGTACAGGACAGGGTTTATGAGGAGAAGGGTGTACATCTCGAACCCGAAGTCAGACTCATTACGGTTGGCTGATCTTTTTCCGTGATACGAACCAAATCCCTCTCGGCATATAATAATATAGCCTTCGAGGAATTTGATCCGTCTAACGAAAAAATCTCTGCCTTGATTTTATAGCGTTCAACAGCACCCAATCTGCAAAATGCACTGTGAACAATTTTATCACAACCTCGGATTGGGGACGAGTTGACGCAATGCTCACGGTAAATTTTAAAAAGCAGAAGAAATTTTTCAAGGCTTCCCCTTGAGGGGAAGCTGGCGCGTAAGCGACTGATGAGGTGGAAAATGTCAGGTTTTATGACATTAAAATAAAGAGATATAAATCCGCCACCTCATCCGAGCGGCGCAATTCGCCACCCACCTTCCCCTCAAGGGGAAGGCTGATGAATGACTGCAAAATTTGCTTTTTGTTTTGTAGAAATTGCTTTAAGCAAAAGCACAACCATCACTGTTTACACCTCGAAAGGAATGGTAATTTTATGGAATTGTTAATTGTTACGGGAATGTCGGGCGCAGGCAAATCTGCCGTTGTTGACGCTCTGGAGGATCTCGGCTATTTCTGCGCCGATAATCTTCCGCCTGCAATAATTCCAACCATTGCTCAGTTTGTAAACAAGACGGATAACACGCAGAAAATTGCGACGGTTACGGATATTCGTGTCGGCGAAAAAATGTTTAACGAGTTCCCGAATGTTCTTAAAATGCTTGAGGAGCAGGGCTACAAATACAAGGTTCTTTTTGTTGACGCTTCCGAGGATGTTCTCGTCAGGAGATACAAAGAGACGAGAAGAAAGCACCCATTGCTTGATAAGTGTGACGGTTCGCTTCATGCCGCGATCGCTATGGAGCACGAAAAGCTTCTCAATATCAGAATGAAAGCCGATTATATTATTGATACTTCAAAGTCGAGCGTTGCCGAGTGCAAGCAGAGAGTCAATGAGCTTTTCCTTGACGATCCCGACAGCGCGTTGAAAATCCGCTGTATGTCCTTCGGATTCAAATACGGAATCCCGAGCGACGCAGACCTTGTTTTCGATGTTCGCTGTCTGCCTAATCCGTTCTATGTGCCGTCGATGAAATACAGGACAGGTCTTGAGCCCGACGTCAGCGAGTATGTCATGAATTCCGACCATTCGGTCAATGTTCTCAACAAGCTTAACGACCTTATTGATTATATGGTTCCTCTTTATATCGAGGAGGGCAAGAGCCAGCTTGTTATTGCAATCGGCTGTACGGGCGGCAGACACCGTTCCGTTTGCTTTGCTGAAAAAATAAGAGAAAACCTGCTGAAACTCGGTTACAGCGTCAGCGTTAAACACAGAGATATAGAAAAATAACAGGGGTATAAACAGATGTCGTTCACCGCAGAAGTGAAAAATGAATTAGCCGGACTTGAGTTCTCGTCCGAGTGCTGTAAGCGTTCCTTTGCATACGGCTTTTTGCTGTACGGCAAGAGCTTTACGGCACGTTCGGTGAGCTGTGCGACCGATTACACCGAGGTCATGCAGGCATTTGAAAGAGCAATTGCCGAGACATCGGGGGCGGAAGCGACTGTCACTCAGCTGAGAAGCGGAAAATATGTTCTTAGAATTCCGTCGGCTGAGGACAGGAAGCATGTTATCGAATATTTTGACCATGCTGTCAACTCGATTTCCCTGAGAATAAACAGGGGAGTGTTTGAGGACGACGAGTGTTACGGCGCATTCCTTCGGGGAGTTTTCCTCACATGCGGCTCAATTGCCAACCCCGACAAGAATTATCACCTTGAATTTGTTATCCCGTTTCACAATCTCAGCCTTGATCTTTTGAAGATACTTACCGATTTCGGACTCAAGGCGAAGCTTATTTTAAGAAAGTATTCGTACGTCGTTTATCTCAAGGACAGCGAAAGCATCGAGGATCTGTTGACACTCATGGGCGCAGTCAATTCAAGCCTTGAGCTTATGGGAATTAAAATTCAGAAGGACGTAAGAAACAAGATAAACAGGCAGATGAATTTTGAGTCTGCCAACATGAGCCGCTCAATCGAGGCAGGTCTGGCGCAGGTCGAAGCAATAGAGATTATCGAAAAGAAGCAGGGACTTGACTCCCTCTCGGACGAGCTGAAGGAGGTTGCGATTTTACGCAGGGAAAACCCCGATATGTCGCTCAAACAGCTCGGAGAAAACCTCAAAGTGCCTATCTCACGTTCGGGAGTTAACCATAGACTCATGAAAATCATGGAGCTTGCGGATAAGTATAGGTAGGGAGTAAATATAAAATTTGCTGTAATTTAACAGCCTTCCCCTTGAGGGGAAGGTGGGCATGACCTTGTGTCGTGACGGATGAGGTGGTGGAGTATTCAACTCATTATTTAATGAAATCAAACTTGATTTTTCCACCTCATCACCGCCTTACGGCGGAGC
>CAVGRW010000193.1:0-3255 GCA_963631735.1 Bacteroidaceae bacterium
ATGCGAATGAACGAAAACGAAAAGCTCTATCCTGCGTCGGTGACAAAAATTATGTCTATGCTGTTGGTTGCCGAAGCGATCGACTCCAACACAATAAGGCTGACCGACGAGGTGACGGCGAGCACCAATGCGTCAAAAAAGGGCGGCTCACAAATTTGGCTCAAGGAAGGAGAAACAATGACCGTTGATGAGCTGCTCAAGGCAACCGCCGTTTACAGTGCAAACGACGCTTGTACAGCTCTCGGAGAGTATATAGCGGGCAGTGACGAAGCGTTTGTTACTATGATGAACGACCGAGCGCAGGAGCTCGGCATGAAAAACACGCATTTCGACAACTGCACGGGTCTTGACGATACCTCGACCACACATCTGACAACGGCATACGACATTGCGCTGATGTCAAGGGAGCTTATGAAGCACCAATTTATTCAGCAGTACACAAAAATTTGGATGGATTCGCTTCGTGACGGCAAGACCGAGCTTGTAAACACAAACAAGCTGATTAGATTTTATGAGGGCGCAACTGGTTTGAAAACAGGCACGACCTCAAAGGCAGGCTGCTGTATTTCGGCAACGGCAACGAGGGACGGAACGAGTCTTATCGCCGTTGTGATGGGTGCGGACAACAGCAAGGATCGTTTTGAGGGCGCAAAGGCAATGCTTAATTGGGGCTTTGCAAACTATGAAACGGTAACACCCGAGATCGACAAATCGCTGATTACCAACGTGAATATTATCAAAGGCGAGGAGAAAACTCTTACGCCGCAGATTTCGGGCGGCTCACAGTTTCTTATCCCGAAGGGCAAGCAAAAGAACATTACGCAGGAAATTGACCTTGCCGCCGCAGTTGAGGCTCCTGTTGAGTCAAATCAGACCTTGGGCACGGTGACAGTCAAGCTGGACGGTAAAAAACTCGGCGAGTATAAGCTGACTGCGCCGCATTATGTCGAGAAGCTCGGCTTCAAAACGGTGTTTATTCGCATGATATGTTCAATTTGTAAGCCACAGCAGTCTGTTAGTGTGAACTGAGTGTGTATTTTTTATGCAAACTGCGTAAAAAATGCTAAATACCACTTGAAAAAACAAGTTAAATAGGGTAAAATATAACCAACTAATAAGAAAACTAAATCGGAGGCATACAGATAATGTCTGTAAAGTTAAACACAAAATATGTAACTCCGTTCCTCAAAGAAAACGCATATGCCGACATTAAGTCGGAGGTTGAGGCCGCACATGACGAGCTTCACAACGGAACGGGCAAAGGAAATGACTTCCTCGGATGGCTTGACCTTCCGAAAAATTATGACAAGGAAGAATTCGCAAGAATCAAAGCATCTGCTGAGAAAATCAGAAAGGATTCGGAGGTTCTTGTAGTTATCGGAATAGGCGGTTCGTATCTCGGAGCGAGAGCGGCAATTGAATTTATCAAGTCGCAGAACTACAATCTGCTCAGAAACGGCGCACCTGAAATCTATTTCGCCGGCAATACGATCAGCTCAGCTTCTATCAACGAGCTTGTTGAGATAATCGGCGACAGAGATTTTTCCGTAAACGTTATTTCAAAGTCCGGCACGACTACAGAACCGGCGGTTGCTTTCAGAATTTTCAGAGAGATGCTCGAGAGCAAATACGGCGCAGAGGAAGCGGCAAAGCGCATCTACGCTACGACCGATAAGGCGAGAGGAACGCTCAAGGCTCTTGCAGATGCAGAGGGCTACGAGACCTTCGTTGTTCCCGATGATGTCGGCGGACGTTATTCCGTTCTTACAGCGGTCGGACTTCTCCCGATCGCCGTTGCGGGAATTGACATTGACGCTATCATGCAGGGTGCAGCTGCGGCAATGAACGAGCTCGGCGACAAGGATATCGACAAGAACGACTGCTACAAATACGCCGCAACAAGAAATCTTCTTTACAGAAGCGGCAAAAAGATTGAAATGATGGTCAGCTATGAGCCTGCATACACGATGATGAATGAATGGTTCAAGCAGCTCTATGGTGAGAGCGAGGGCAAGGAGAACAAGGGCTTGTTCCCGGCTTCTGCTATTTTCTCGACCGACCTTCACTCTATGGGTCAGTATATCCAGGAGGGTGAAAGACATCTTTTTGAAACCGTTGTCCACTTTGCAAAGTCAAAGTCTGAGGTTGAGATAAAGAACGAGGAGGGCAGTGCCGACGGACTTAATTTCCTCGCTGGCAAGACCGTTTCGTTCGTAAATCAGAAGGCTTTTGAGGGCACATTGCTCGCCCACACGGACGGCAACGTTCCGAACATTGTGCTTGAGGTTGAGGCAATGGACGAATTCAATCTCGGTTATCTCATTTACTTCCTCGAAAAGGCATGCGCCATCAGCGGCTACATTCTCGGAATCAATCCGTTCGATCAGCCGGGCGTTGAGAGCTACAAGAAGAACATGTTTGCTCTCCTCGGTAAGCCCGGATATGAGGATCGCAAGGCTGAGCTTGAGGCAAGATTAGGCTAAGGCAACGCCGCACAAACTTCGTATAATTTTCGTGCAGGACACGAATGTTAGAATAAAAAAACAGGGAGGATATTATTATGGTATCTCTTATTTTAGGTAAAAAAGGTTCAGGAAAAACAAAGCTTTTGATCGAGAAGGTCAACGAGGCTATCGAACATTCAAACGGCAACGTTGTTTGCGTTGAGAAGCAGCCCAAGCTCACATATGATGTAAATTATCGTGCACGTCTTATCGACACAGACCATTACAAGGTAAGCGGTTATGACGCATTCTTCGGCTTCCTTTGCGGTATCTGCGCAGGTGACCACGACATCACGGACGTTCTTGTTGACGCAACTCTCAGAATCGGTTCCCGTGACTACGGCGAGCTTTGCGAGTTCCTCAAGAAGGTTGACGAGCTCAGCAAGAATCACGTTGAGGAGAAGAACTTCATCTTCACAATTTCTGCCGACGAGGCAGATCTTCCGAAGGAAATATTTGATTTCTGCAAGAAGATCTGACATAATAAATAACAAAAAGCTATCGGTTTTGCGGCCGATAGCTTTTTATTTTTAGCAGTAAAACGGAAAGCTGCGCTAACAGCAGATTTTGCTCTGCACAGCGAACTGTGGCGGGTTTTAGATGTAAGATCAATATTGCACAGAAAAAAACTGCCGCATTTCTGCGACAGTTTTTGATTTTAGCTTATGTTTTATACGTTTTCCTTGCCGTACTTCTTTACCATAGCCATCTTCATTACGAAGAGGAATGCGATTGTAAGAACAACGCCGAT
>CAVGRW010000194.1:0-3248 GCA_963631735.1 Bacteroidaceae bacterium
ATTATATTGTTGATTTCTATTGTGCTAAAGCCAAACTTGTTATAGAGGTTGACGGTGCGCAGCATTTTGAAAACAGCGGACTTGAATCCGACAAACAGCGAGATGAATTTTTGAACAATCTCGGGTTAACTGTTTTGAGATATTCCAATTTTGACGTAAACACTAACTTTGAAGGCGTGTGCTTGGATATACAAAAGCATTTGAAAAATTGTTGAATAGCGTAAAAGTTTCAGCTAATCCAATCAGCCTTCCCCTTTGAGGGTAGCGAAGCGACGCGACGGTAGTGAAAAAGTCTAAGAAAAATTGCTTTTGGCGCAGAATTTAATCAGCCTTCCCCTTTGAGGGGAAGGTGGCACGACCTTGTGTCGTGACGGATGAGGTGGCGAAATTTCATCACATTGATTTTATGATATTAGACTCGAAGTTTTCCACCTCATCACCGTCTTACGACGGAGCTTCCCCTCAAGGGAGAAGCCTTGGTAAAACTCTTCAAATTTTAAATCAGCTTGACTCTACACCTGCATACTATGCTGAATTTTTCTGTTTGGCAGTCGCTAATCAGCCTTCCCCTTGGAGGGGAAGCCTTGGTAAAAGGCATCAATTATACATAAGGAGCCACCAAATGAACTCACTCGGAATTGACATAGGAACAACGGGAATATGCGGAATTATCGTTGACTGTGAAAGCGGCGAAATTCTCGATTCCGTCAACATAAGCAACGATTCGTTCATAAAGACCGACAAGGAATATGAACGAATTCAGTCGCCCGAACGCATAACAGAAAATGTCGAAAGTATTGTCACAAAGCTCTGCAATGCCGATACAAAGGCAATCGGCATTTCCAATCAGATGCACGGTATTCTCTACACCGACGAGAGCGGCAAGGCGATTTCTCCGCTCTACACATGGCAGGACGCAAGGGGCAACCTCGAATACAAGGACGGCAAAAGCTATGCCGAGCACCTCGGCTCGTTTGCAGGCTACGGCTTGGTCTCCGACTTCTATAACCGTGAAAACGGACTTGTCCCCGAAAGCACAAAATACATAATGACGATCGGCGACTACATTGCAATAACTCTTTGCAAAAAGTCCGAGCCTATTATGCACGTCACAAACGCCGCTTCACTCGGCTTATTCGATATTAAAAGCAAAAAATTCAAGACCGATTTGAGCTGTCTGCCGAGAGTAACGGACAGGCTTGAAACGGTCGGAGAATACAACAATATTCCCGTCACGGTCGCTCTCGGCGACAATCAGGCGAGCTTTATCGGCTCGGTCAGCGACGACGAAAGCGCATTGCTCAATTTCGGCACAGGCTCGCAGATTTCGGTCATCGGAGACAGTGCAGACGCACCCGAGGGAATCGAAGCACGTCCGTTCACCGAGGGCAAGTATCTTTACGCCGGCTGTGCTCTCTGCGGCGGCAGAGCCTTTGCGACGGTGGCGAACTTCATTGCAAAATGCGCCGAGCTTGCGACAGGTGAAAAATGTGAAAATATATACAAGATGATTGATAAGGCTCTCGAAAGCAAGGGCGCAACCTCAATTATTGCCGACACTCGTTTTTGCGGAACAAGACTTGATCCGACGCTCAAAGGCTCATACTCGGGCATTGACGAGAATAATTTTACGCCCGAGGATATCCTGCTTTCAACGATTATCGGAATGTCTCGTGAGCTTCACGATATGTATAGGCTCATCGGCAAGGACTGTGAAAAAATCGTCTGCTCCGGCAACGGAATCAGGAAAAATCCTGCGCTCAGGCGTGTGACAGCCGAGATGTTCGGCAAGAAAATCAATATTCCGCTCTATAAGGAAGAAGCCGCTTACGGTGCGGCACTTTCGGCAATGGCAGGCAGCGGAATTTACCCGAGCCTTGACGAGGCAAGACAGCTTATCAAGTACGAATAACCGAGGAGGTTTAAATATGTTTTACAATTACCCGATCTTCTTCGAGCAGAACAGGGTTTTCCGTGTCTACAAGGGCGGAAAGCTCTTCGCCGACTTCTTCTCGGACAATTCCGAGGACGGCAACTATCCCGAGGAATGGGTCGTTTCAAGCGTTCATGCTCTCAACGAGGGAAGCACGGACGAATATGAGGGTATCTCTAAAATCAAGGGCGAGGAGCTTTATCTCAATGACGCTCTTGACAAATATAAAAAGGAAATTATCGGCGAGCGTGACGACCTCGGCGTGCTGACAAAAATTCTTGACAGCGCAATCAGGCTCCCCGTTCAGGCACACCCCGACAAGGCTTTTTCAAGGAAGTATTTCAACTCCTCATACGGCAAGGAGGAGAGCTGGTACATTCTTGCCACACGTCCCGGCGGAAAGATTTTCTACGGCTTCAAGGACGGCGTGACGATGGAGCAGTTTGAAAAAGCGATCGACGAGAGCGAAAACAGCAAAACCGTTATGGAGGATCTGCTTGAATCCTTTGAGGTCAAGCCCGGCGACGTTATCTATATCCCTGCCAAAATGGTTCACGCAATCGGCGCAGGCTGTCTGCTCCTTGAGGTTCAGGAGCCGTCGGATTTCACGATTCAGCCTGAGCGCTGGTGCGGCGATTACAAGCTCAGCGACAACGAAATGTATCTCGGTCTCGGCAAGGATACGGCTATGGAATGCTTTGACGTTGCCAAGAAATATCCCGCTCCGCTTGAGCCTGCAACAATCAGCGACAATGACGGCGTGAAGTATCTTTCATTCATTGACGAGAGAATGACGACGAGCTTCACCGTCAGGAAAATCGAGCTTTCGGGCGGTGAATTCAGCCTTGACAACGGCGCAAGAATCTATGTCGTTACCGAGGGCGAGGGCAAAATCATCGGCGACGGCTACGAAAAGGCAATCAAAAAGGGCGATTACTTCCTGATGCCCGTTGCCGCCGAGGGCAAATTCAAGCTCAGCGGCAATGCAGGTATTGTGGAGTGTTATAGGTAAGATTTACGGAAACTGACCAAGGCTTCCCCTTGAGGGGAAGCTCCGTCGTAAGACGGTGATGAGGTGGAAAGCATCAAGTCCGATGCCGCTAAAACAAAGAGACAAAATCTCACCACCTCATCCGTCACGACACAAGGTCGTGCCACCTTCCCCTCGAGGGGAAGGCTGATCGGAAACAGCAATTTTATATTTTATTACAATAAATAATTTTCAAATTTCAAAACTTCCTCCAAAGAAAGGAATGGTCAAAAAAATGCACACACTCAACCCGAACGTACTCAAAAATCAGATAAGGCAGATTGA
>CAVGRW010000195.1:0-3245 GCA_963631735.1 Bacteroidaceae bacterium
CTCAGCAGTCGGAGCTTGAAACAAACTCGGCTTATGCGGAATACATCGGCTTGATTGAACAGTCGATCGAGACCGAAACACCCGACGAAGCACCGATTGAGAACCCCGATGAAACTCCGACAGAAGAACCCACCGAGCAGAATTGGGTAATCACAATTCTCGAGCAGATTTTCAACCTCATCAAACTGCTCCTCGCAATTCTGAAATAATAAATTCAGAAAACATTAAAGAAACAAAGCATACTAAATGCGAATAGTAACACAAAGAGCCACGACCGAAATCGTGGCTCTTTGTTTGTAAACACATATTTTATCTCAGGTCATTCTTATTTTCTGACTTCACAGATAAACCAAAATAAAAAAGAGCCGCAGTTGCGACTCTTCCTTATTTGGTGCGAGAGACGGGACTTGAACCCGTACGGGATTACCACACGCCCCTCAAACGTGCGCGTCTGCCGATTCCGCCACTCTCGCATTCAATTGTCGTTCCTTCAAGGAACGTATGCTATTATAGCCGAACACGGGCAAAAAGTCAAGAGCTTTTTCTAATTTTTTTGCTTGTATTTTCTTTTGCTTCTCTTTTACAATAAATTCGGTTATATATACGAAAAATATAGTCATTTCTACGGCTCATAGAGTTGATTTCGGGCGATTTCATGTTATAATTTACACGAATTTAAAAAGGGGAGAATTTTTCAATGGATAAAAATGTAACAGGTAATTTCATAGCCGAGCTCAGAAAAGAAAAGGGAATGACTCAATCGGAATTGGCAAAGCAGCTTTCCGTTTCCGACAAGGCTGTTTCACGCTGGGAAACAGGAAAGGGGCTTCCGGATGTTACCTCTCTTATGGCTTTGGGAAGTATTTTTTCACTGACCGTTGACGAGCTTCTGAGCGGAAAGAGGAAGGAAAAGGATGAATCGGACAAGGCTGAAAAGGAAGTTGTCTACGTTGAAGTTCCGAGAAAAAAGATTAAGCCCTCCAAAGTTCTTAAATGCATTGCCGCAGTAGTTCTTGTTTATGTTGTTTTAATCAACATTGTTTATGTATACAGATACGGTGAGCTTAAAACGTTCGGCTCGTTTCCTTACGGCTATACGACGATTTCAGCCGTTTCCAATACGATTGAGTTTTACGATTTAAAATTTGAGGTTACTAACGAAAGCGAAAGCAAAACAACGGTGTCACAAAAAGGAGACGGCATCTTTGTCTGGACAAAATACGGAGGATATTCCGGAACGCTTTCGTTCAAGAACAATAACAGAACCATAGTTGTTCCTTTTGAATTTGTGAATACAAATAATTGGTACAAAAACAGCATTATAATTACGGTCGATATCGTCGGCGACGATGTGACAATAACTATGTCGGGATCCTCCGCCGAGCTTGACAGAACGGTTTATGCCGATACGAATATGGTCAAATGTAAGGTTGATGATATTAAATCAATTTATTTGATGAAATAACGGCATTGTTTGCACATAGTTTAACTTTGTACTATTGACAAAAATTGAAAATAACGATATCATATTTAAGACTAAATTAAGGCAGTGTCGCTCAAATTGAGATACACGCCTTGCTTAAAGGAAAGTAATGAATGGATAAATACGGTAAACTTGCTAAAAATACAATGCTCATCAGTATCGGTGTGCTGACCTCAAAGCTCATCGTTTTCCTGATGGTCAGATTTTACACAGGCTATCTCACCCCTGCGGAATACGGCGACGCCGATTTGATAAGTCAGACGGCTAACCTGCTTTTTCCCGTTGTTTCTTTGGGAATAACGGACGGCGTTTTCCGATATGCGATAAATTCCTCGACCGACAGAAACAGGGTCTTTTCATCGGGCGCATTGGTTATTCTCCTCGGCTCAATTGTTCTTCTTCTTTGCTCGCCGCTTCTGAATATGCTTATCGGTGACAAAATCGACGTCACAGCGGTTGTTCTCTACACCATTTCGTCGTGTATTCACTCGATATGCAGTCAGTTCGCCCGCGGATTGGGCAACACAAGGCTTTTTGCGGTTCAAGGTATAGTTAACACGTTCTCGGTCGTTGCGCTGAACATCGTTTTCCTTGCCGTTCTCGGACTCGGAATTGACGGTTATGTTTATTCAATCGTCATTTCCGATATGATCTGTGCGATTTATATTACGCTCAGAGAAAAGCTGTGGCGGTATATCACGGTTAAGGTTGACAAAAACCTTATCAAGAGGATGTTGAGATACAGTATTCCTCTTATCCCGACGGCTATTTTCTGGTGGATAACATCTGTTTCGGATCGATACATGATCAACTGGATGGTTAGCAGCACAGCTAACGGTATTTATACTATGGCTGCAAAACTTCCGACCGCTATTGTCCTTCTCTCGGGTGCGTTCAGCGACGCATGGCAGTATTCCGCTGTCAGCGAGCGAAAGGAAGGCGAGGTTGACGAGTATAAAACGTTCTTTTCGGACAGCTGGCTTTCTTTCCAAGGCATATTGTTCTTCGGATGCAGCTTCGTTATTGCGATTGCAAAGCCGGGTGTCAGATTGCTCGTTGCGACCGAAGAATATTTCTCAGCTTACGCTTATGTTCCGCTTTTGTGCTGTGCGATGGTTTTCTCGTCATTCTCAACGTTCATGGGCAGCTCATTCCTTGTGTTTAAAAAGAGCCGGCTTTCATTTATTACGTCAATGATCGGCGCAATTGCAAACATCATATTAAACTTCGTGCTCATTAGAAAATACGAGATTTACGGTGCGGCAGTTGCAACCTTCGCAAGCTATTTCATCGTCTTTGTGATAAGAGCAATCATGTCGAAAAGGCTTGTCGATTTCAATATGTATCCCGTTCGTACAATTGTCGGTACTGCGATAATCATGATTCAAACCGTGTGCACATATTTTGAGCCGAAATATCTTGTCGTGATAAATATTGCCGCAGTCATCGCCACGGTCGCAATTTATTTCAAGACATTCTATTCGGTAATAACAAAAGTCCTGAAATCATTCCTTTCAAAGAGGAGAAGCAAATAATACTGTTACAAAGCATTTGAGCCGACGCACTTTCAACCGTTGCGTTCGGCTCTTTTTTGTGCTTTGCTTCACTATGATTTATCATTATTTCTTGTCATTTTCATATTGCTGTGTTATAATATGACTCGTTAAAATTACGGAGGTGAGGTTAATGTATAAGCTTCTCATAGTCGAGGACGATCCGGGCATCGCAAGCGGAATAAAGGCACAGACAGAGGCTTGGGGCT
>CAVGRW010000196.1:0-3235 GCA_963631735.1 Bacteroidaceae bacterium
TATGGCTACGGAAACGGTTACGGCTATGGCGGCGGTTACGGTTACGGCAATGCGCCGCAGAAGAAGGAACCGGAAAAAGGCAATAAAATTGATAACGAATAATTTTCCGAAAAGAAGTGTATCAGATGAACAAAAGAATTTATCTTTCCCCGCCGTGCATGAACGGAACGGAGATTGAGTTTATAAACGAGGCTTTTCAGACAAACTGGATTTCCCCGTTCGGACCAAATCTGACAGGGTTTGAAAAAGAAATGTGTGAATATGTCGGCGCAAAGTACAGCGTTGCGCTTGCTTCGGGTACCGGCGCAATACACATGGGTTTGAAATATCTCGGAGTCAGCAGCGGAGACATCGTTTTCTGTTCGGATTTTACTTTTTCGGGAAGCTGCAACCCTGTCGCATATCTCGGAGCTAAGCTTGTATTCATAGATTCGGATTATGAAAGCTTCAATATGGATCCCGATGCACTGAAAATTGCTTTTGAAAAGTATGACGCAATGGGCAAGCTCCCAAAGGCGGTTATTGTTGTTGACCTTTACGGCAACAGTGCTAACTATGATAAAATCATTCCTCTTTGCGAGAAATATAATGTCCCCATTCTTGAGGACGCCGCCGAAGCTCTCGGCACGACCTATAAAGGAAAAAAGTGCGGAACATTCGGCAACGTGAGCGCACTCTCCTTTAACGGAAATAAAATTGTAACTACCTCGGGCGGCGGAATGGCTCTTTCCGATGATCCCGAAGCGATTGAAAAGATACACTTCTGGTCGAATCAGTCTAAAGAAAATGTTAATTATTATCTTCATAATGAGATAGGATATAACTACAGAATGTCCAATATCTGCGCAGGCATCGGCAGAGGACAGCTGAAAAATATGGACGAAAGAATTGCCGCGAGAGTACGCAATTATGAGTTCTATAAAAAGGCATTTGCAGATCTTCCGGTGGAAATGGCTCCCGTGCTTGACGGCTGCAAGCCGAATTTCTGGCTCAGCGTCGTAACAATAAATGAGGGCTGTGACGTTACCCCGGATGAGATAATCAAAACGCTTGAAGAAAATAATATCGAATCGAGACGCGCATGGAATCCGATGCACAATCAGCCGATTTTCTCCGAGATGGATTTCATCAGCTGTAAGGAAGGCGAAAGCGTCGGCAACGATATCTTCCGCCGAGGTGTTTGTATGCCCTCGGGAACGGCAATGACCGAGGAGGATCTTGAAAGAGTCGCTTCCGTTTTCAGAAGCGTTTTTGAAAATAAATAATAAGAACCCGGACAGGCTATCGGTTCAAATAGCCTGTCCCGTTTTAGGTTTATATAAGTTTGTCACAGAGGTGATATTTTGGCAGTAAAAAAGGATCACATAAGAAATTTTTCGATAATAGCGCACATTGACCACGGCAAGTCCACACTTGCCGACCGTCTGCTTGAGCTGACGCAGTCCGTTGCGATTCGTGACATGACCGAACAGCTCCTTGACGATATGGATCTCGAAAGAGAGAGAGGAATCACAATCAAGGCGCACGCCGTAAAGCTCAACTACACAGCGAAGGACGGCGAGGAATATGAGCTTAACCTGATCGACACTCCGGGTCATGTTGACTTTAACTATGAAGTTTCACGTTCGCTTGCCGCATGTGAGGGCGCACTGCTTATTGTTGACGCATCGCAGGGTGTTGAGGCGCAGACCCTTGCCAATACCTATCTTGCGCTTGATCACGACCTTGAAATTGTTCCTATAATCAACAAAATCGACCTGCCTGCCGCAGACCCCGACCGTGTTGCGGAGGAGGTTGAGGAGGTTATCGGCCTTGACTGCTCCGACGCTCCGAGAGTTTCGGCAAAGACAGGCGAAAATGTTGAAGCTGTGCTCGAAAAAATTGTTTCCGATATTCCGGCTCCGCTGGATTCCGACGACAATAAGCCGCTCAGAGCACTTGTTTTTGACTCGGTCTATGATAACTACAAGGGCGTTATCGTTTATGTGCGTGTCGTTGACGGTAAAATTAAAGCCGGCGACACTATGCGAATGATGGCGACGGGTGCTGAATTCACCGTTGTTGAGGTCGGCTACATGAGAGCAACATCAATGGAGCCTGCCGTCGAGCTTACCTCGGGCGAGGTCGGATATATAACCGCTTCGATCAAAACCGTAGGCGATGCAAGAGTCGGCGACACCGTTACAACTGCGGAATATCCTGCCGAGGAAGCACTGCCCGGCTACAGAAAGGTCAACCCGATGGTTTTCTGCGGCGTTTATCCTGCCGACGGAGCCGATTATGAAGCCCTGCGTGATGCTTTGAGCAAGCTTCAGCTTAACGATGCTTCGCTTTCATTTGAACCCGAGACCTCGGGCGCATTGGGATTCGGTTTTCGATGCGGATTTCTCGGACTGCTTCACCTTGAAATTATTCAGGAGCGTCTGGAACGTGAATATGACCTTGACCTTGTAACTACTGTTCCGAGTGTTGTTTATAAAATTCACTTGACCGACGGCTCGGTTATTGAAATTGATAACCCAACGAAATATCCCGACCCTGCATTCATCGACTATTGTGAGGAGCCGATAACCAACGCAAATATCTATGCTCCGAACGAATATGTCGGCGCAATTATGGATCTTTGTCAGGAACGCCGAGGCGTTTTCAAAAACATGACCTATGTAACTCCCGACAGAGTTGATATTGCCTATGACCTGCCGCTGAATGAAATTATTTACGATTTCTTCGACGTGCTCAAGTCGAGAACGAAGGGCTATGCGTCGTTCGATTATGAAATCGAGGGTTATGCCCGTTCAAATCTCGTCAAGCTTGATGTTCTCCTCAACGGAGATATGATTGATGCACTTTCGTTTATTATACACAGCGAAAAGGCATACGGCAGAGCAAGAAAAATTGCCGAAAAGCTCAAGGATAATATTCCGAGACAGATGTTTGAAATTCCCGTTCAGATCGCTGTCGGAGGCAAGGTCATTGCCCGTGAGACTATAAAGGCAATGCGTAAGGACGTTCTTGCAAAGTGCTACGGCGGCGATATAACGAGAAAAAAGAAGCTTCTTGAGAAGCAAAAAGAGGGCAAAAAGCGCATGAGGCAGTTCGGCACGGTCGAGGTTCCTCAGGAGGCGTTTATGTCAATTTTGAAACTTGACGAATAATATTAAAATAAGTATTGCAAGTTGTATATAATTTGTGCTATAATGTAAAAGTAAATTTGTATAAATCAGTAAGGAGGTAA
>CAVGRW010000197.1:0-3177 GCA_963631735.1 Bacteroidaceae bacterium
GCCCATAAAAAGCACGAAAACCCTTGATAATTCAAGGGTTTTTAGCTGGGTTTGAGTTTCGTTACCCAAAGATGGCGCCTCAAACAGAGATTCCCCTGACAGGGGAAATGACACGGAGTGACAAAAGGGTGACTGCGAGGCACGAGCAGCTCGAACCTGTGACTTTGAATATGTTGTCGGCAACTGCCGTTGCCTCATTGTATCGCAACGCCAAAACAATTCACCGGATTGGTTTGGCTGCGACAGATAACAGCCGCGTGCGGTTGTTGTGAGCGATGAAACAGGTTTGTGCTCAATTTAAAGTGAAACAAAAAAGACCGCACAATGTGCGATCTTTTCTGTTTGTCTTTACGTAACAGAAATCAAACTATTGAACTCACAAGATAATTTAAAATTAGAATGTAGAAGTATATAAACCTTTCCAGAAACCTGGATGAAGAATCAGCTTTATGTCTGGGTTAAAAGTTGACTTTTCATTTCTAATTATAGAAAACCATTTCCCATTATCGTTCACATTACTGATTATTCCAAGATTATATAAATAATTTATTAGATCATCAGCACTCATACCTATTTTATCATCAAACTTTTCATACTTTTTCTTAAAATCCGACTTACTGATACGCTTTGAACCGACTATTCTAAGAAATGAGAACAATGAATTCGTATCCGAAATTTGAGGTGAAATTTCATTTCTAATTTCGCTTAAAAGCCATAATGAATATTCTTTTTCTGCAAGATCAAAAGCCTTGTAATTTAATGTGCCTTCTTTAAAGCTTGATTCTTTTATTTTAATACATATTGATCTTATTACAAAGATCTGCGATTTCTATATCAATCTGTGAGACTTCATTATTCTGCCCCGAAAGTTTCTCACGCAGTTTCAAGAGCTGATTATATGTCCTATCAAGTATCTCCGATTCAAATCTTCTCAGTTTATTATACATTTTAACAAATGCCTTTTTCAGATTTTCTTCGCTGATATTTTTACTCTCGCAAAAGTGACCTGCAGATTTTTTCCTTGAACATACCCAATATACAACACCGTTTTGAACTTTTCTTTTATATGCCCAACCGCAGCTTTCACATTCAATAATCCCGGTAAACAAATGCTTTTGCGGAGTTTTTCTTTCGCAGGCCGTCTGAGACATTCTGCGCTTGGTAAGTTCAAACGTTTCACGGGAAATGATACCCTCATGAGAATTTGAAACATAATACATATCAAGTTCGCCACGATTAGGGATATTTTTAAGCGGCAATGTGCACGGCGTATAAGTCTTTTGTAAAATGCTGTCTCCGATATACTTTTCATTTAATAAAATATACCTTATTCCCGAAACGGACCATTTCCCCGAGGCATTAGGGATATTTTCATCATTAAGTATCTCAGCGATTTTCCCCATTCCCTTTCCTGAAAGATAGAGTTCAAAAATACGCCTTATAACTTTCGCTTCTTCCGGAACTATCAAAAGATGGCATTCTTTATCAAGTTTATAACCATAAGGTGCGTTATAGGTAATAAACTCTCCGTTTTCCATCTTCATTCGTATGGCTGTTGATACTCTCTTTGAGCCCGATAACGCTTCGCTCTGCGCAAAAGCGCTTTTCACATAAAGAATAAGTTCCGAGTTCATTGTCTCTGTATCAATGTTATCGTTTTCAAAAATCACGGTTACGCCAAGTGACTTAAGAATTCGGATTGCTTCAAGACATTCGAGTGAATTTCTTGCAAACCTCGAAACACTTTTAACAAAGATGCGATCTAACTTTCCGTTAGAAGCATCTCTCATCATTCTTTTAAACTCATCTCTTTTACATACACAAGTGCCCGTTATTCCCTCGTCGGCATATATATCAACCAGCTCCATTTGTGGATTTGACGAAATATATTCGGTGTAATACTTGAGCTGTGCCGAAAAAGAATTGACTTGATCCTCGGAATTGGTGCTTACACGGCAGTAAGCCGCCGCCTTTATTATTTTACTCTGATTTAAAATTCCTATTGTCGGTTCAATAACCTTTACGGTTCTTTCTGCCATTGTTTCACCTCCGTTTGCATCAACATTCTATCAGTTTGTTCCTCAAAAATCCAATGTGCGATTTATGCTATCGGGATACAATCACACGACAATTCATCGGCATT
This sequence comes from Bacteroidaceae bacterium, assembly GCA_963631735.1. Classification (GTDB taxonomy): domain Bacteria; phylum Bacillota; class Clostridia; order Oscillospirales; family Acutalibacteraceae; genus CAG-488. The sequence goes on from CAVGRW010000197.1 coordinate 2,144, forward strand.
CCTCCTGTTCAGCTTTTCAGCAAGCGTTATATCAATTTTACCTTCTCTGAAAAATCGTCTTATCAATCCCAATGTCACAAGATAAATGAATTGATTTCTTATTTCTTCATTCATTTTTTCACCGTCTTTCCGCTTTTATTTCGAATATAAAAACAAGCAATATAAATTGCTTTGTAAACACATTTAAAATGCAGTTTATGTTGTTGACTTAAAAGGATTCATGTAATATACTTTAATCAATAATGATAAAGAGATGTAAGCTATGTTCATTAAAACTTACAATATTTCCGATAATACGGGAGTTACACTGACTGCATATATTTCGGATCTTTCCAATGAAATGGAACATATGAAAATAAAACCCACAATTCTTATTTCGCCGGGCGGAGCTTATTAAATATTGCTCTGAAAGAGAGGGCTGCATTTCCCACTCCGTTAAATGATGTTAAATAAACTTTTGATTTCATCAAAAAGAATGCCGAAGAATTTCACACCGATCCCAACAAAATAGCCGTAATCGGTTTTTCGGCCGGCGGACATCTTGCTGCAGCTCTTTCTACAATGTCCGAAGAAAAACCCAATGCATGTATTCTCGGTTATCCTTGCATTCTTGATTCAACAAGCGACATTTTAGCGGCACCTGTGGAATCAATTGATAAATATGTAACACCGGACACTCCCCCTACATTTATAATTGCATCTTCGTGTGACGGATGTGTTCCGATAGAAAACTCGCTTAAATATGCAGAGGCTCTCGACAGGAACGGCGTAAGCTTTGAAATGCATATATATTCTGTCGGTGGACATGGATTTTCGCTTGCAACGGACGTTGTCTTTTCAACCCAATAAAACCGTATTAACTGTAAACCAATAATATATTGGTTTGAACGTTACGCCGAATGGCTAAAAGATCTCTTTAAATAAACGATATTTAAAAACAAAAAATAACATAGTATCAACCTGATAACAGGAGGCAAGTGGTATGATATTTGACATTTATACACCCGAAAAAGTGACCGAAAAGGCAAAGGCGC
>CAVGRW010000198.1:0-3152 GCA_963631735.1 Bacteroidaceae bacterium
ACATATAATACCACATTATAATGTAAATATCAAGTGTTTTTTATTATTTCTTTTTGAGAATCAGTTGCTGTATTGAAGATGGCTCACCGCATAGGTTATAGAGGTCAGCGGATTATCCATCATTGACTGGTATTCTTCAAACCTCTCCCAATCCTCAATATCAATAAATACGATATTGACGTCCGGGTGCTCGGCGGTAAAGTAATCTTTATAGAAATGCAGGAATTCGTCTCTCACAAGGCTCTTATTTGGGACCTTTGGAACATAAATAAGTTTTTCGCCCTGCGAAATCTTTTCATCGACATATTCCTGCCTCATTGCAAAAACGTCATAATTCTGAATTGTTTGAAGCGGAAGTAAAACCGCAAAGCAAAGCAAGACCGAAACAGCTGTAACATTGAGCACACGCAAGGATTTTCCTTCAATCTCGATGCCGTATTTCTTTGCAGCATAGCCTGCGAGATAAATTGTAAGCGAAACAAATATTATCAAAGAAAGATAAAAGGTTCTGTAGCCGTGAAGATTAAGAATCATGAACATTCCGACGGACATTGCAAGAGCAAATATTGCAAAGACGGAATAAGCTTTTATCTTTATATCTCCGATGAATCTGAAGATAATTATAAGAGCATTAAGAAGGAAAGCAAACATCAATACCATAAGGAACAGCTTAACGCTTGCAATTACCTTTGCTTCCTCTGTTTGAGTAAACTTATAAAGAACGCATACCGCCGGATATGCAGTTGAAAAAACTATGTGCCAAAGCTTAAATTTATCGTCCGGCGATTCTTTTATTACAATATAAGTTAATACAGCGCCGAAGATAACTATCCAAACCGCCGCCGTGCTGAAATACTCCGCAAACTTTGCCACAACACCTATGGCAAACGGAATGTTGAAAATTATCTGCCGATAGCTTGACATGACATTTTCGCCTATAACACTGTAGCTTATGTGCTTAGGTACGGTAAACATCAGCGCCGCACCTATAATTCCCCCGGTCAAAAATATAATCTGATCTGCCGCAAATTTTTTCTCGGTGAAATATTTATAGGCAATAAGAAAAACCGCCGTGGTTATAAAAACTATCGTTGCATTTTCGCTGTAAAACTGCATGCATATCGACGCAATAAAAAGAACGGCATACAACAGAAATTTAATTTTTGATTTTTTGCCTTCGATTATTTTCATCAATGCAAAGCAAACAAAAACATTTGCAAGCGGTGCAACGTAATTCATGATACACGGGTTTGAAGAATAGCACTTGGCATAAAATCCCGATGACGGCATAATCACAAGGAGAGCCGTTGCAATTTTTTGCCAAAGCTTCTTGATTTCAAAAACATAAATCATGCACCAGATCAATACGGTTAAAACCAACGGCTTCAAAATCATTCTTGTTATCGGATAAAAATTGAAATAATAAAGTGCAAGATTTCCGATAAATCTTCCGTTGCCGTAGTGAATCGAAAAGTCAAGACCGTTTGCGATCGGCAAAGCCGAATATGAGGTCTGCATTGAATAATCATCGGTATCAAAAAAGTTGAAGAGAAAAACAATAAATAATAACGCGTAAATAAAAAGAACCAAAAGAATATTTTCGTAATTTCTTTTTGTTGTCGGCTTCATTTTACTTCTTCCTTTTTAATGGATTTTCGGGCTTTACGCCGCCTGTAAGAAATCCGCTGATATACATAAGATATGCCGCAAGAATTGAAACGACTACGCAAATCGGAATAAGTGTACCCGTACCGAGACTGCCGTCAAACATAAGCACGATAACAGCTGCAATAACAGGAACAAACGAAATTCTCCAATGCTTTGCAAGGTATCCTGCGCCGAGCGCACCGAAAAGCGCGGGAAGAACCTGATCGAATGCAGGCTTGAGTGCCGAGTCCTCACCCGTAAGAGCAGGAAGAACAGGCGTAAGCGCAAGAACGCCGACAGCAAGAATTATTGTTGTAACAATAGATGAAGTCGCGGTTGCAATTGTTGAAATAACCTCGTCAGCCTCTGTGCCCGGCTTGGTTTTTGCAAGCTCACGGGAATTGAGAACGCAGGGAAGCTTAAGGTTTGTGATGTTACCTGTAACGAATGAAAGATATGTTGCGCCCGTGCCGAGCATCGGAGCGTAAACGATGATCTCAAGAACCGCCGATGTCCAGAAAATCGGAATAACCTTCAAGAGTCCTTTAAAGACCTGATTGAATGTCGGCCATGCGTTAAACTTTATACATATCGCAACTGGAACAGCGACCAGAACGCAGATCGCCGTAACCATAAAAATACGTCCCCATGTGTGGGTAGTGTCCATATAATTACGTTTTGTCTTGTTCATACGATCGGCCTCCATTCAAACGTTGATATACTTTCGGGAAGAACATAATGAAGAAGAATTGCCATACCCATGCCGGCAAACATACCGAGCGGCATGACGAACGGTTCAAATTTTTCCCACTTGAATTTTTTGCAAAGAGCCTGAAGAATAACGACCACTACGACAGATGTAACAAGAACCGCAACAGACATAACGCCTGCACCCATTCCGACAGGAGTGAGCTTGCCGTTTTCCTTGATCGTCGGCGCAGTACCTGCAATTGCATTACCGATGAATGCCGAAATAAGACCGATAAAGGTTGCGGCGGAAATTATATCACCGAATTTGTTGTCACCGCTTGAATTGTTAGTTACCTTGCCGACCTTGCTCTGAATTTTCTTGAGAAAAATAGGAATAAGTATAAGTGAAAAGATAACGCCGATTGTCATAACCCATGAAACAGCGGCAAAAATCTTCGGATCGGTTATGTTCTGACCGAAAACAGCAACACTTGTGCCGTCCTGGAATGATTCAAGAGCCGCCTGAGCCGCCGTGACTTCATACTGAAGATTACCGACAACGGTAAGACGAATCCACGGGAGAACAATTCCGAGTGTGCTCGCCAGTGTAACAACAGTTGCAAAAATTGCGATTGCGGGAGCAATTGTAAAAAGTGCACTCGATGTGACAGCTTTTTTCATGTCCGCGGTCGTGAGACCAACCTCTTTACCGTGCTTCCATGCGCGGATAAGGAAAAATAATGACTGAACAAGGACAAAAACAATAACCATTGCCGCAAGTCCGTACATAAATCCGCTTTCTTTAAAATCTTGCA
>CAVGRW010000199.1:0-3137 GCA_963631735.1 Bacteroidaceae bacterium
AAAGCGAGCCTGCCGGGTATGCCGACAGGCTTATTTTTAAGCAAAGGAAACGAGAGAGAATTGTATATTGTGTAACTGAAAATTTACATAAAAATCCCCACGGAACGGTAGTTGTTCCGTGGAGATTTTTTTATTTCGGTTCACTTGCTATGGGCTGGAGCTGTTCGCCTTTGAGTGCCGCTTCGACGGCGGCAGGTATAAGCGTGAAGTCGGCGGCAAGCGAACGAGGCTTCTTTTCGTGATCGTCCTGTCTGAACGGAACAAGCCATATATTTCTGTAATTGAGCAGGGCTCCTATGTTTTTTGCCGCACATGCAAGCCCGTCGTTTGTTGAAACAGCGATAACAACGGGTCTGCCGTTTCTCAGGTGCGATTTTGCCGCCATTGTTACCGAGGTGTCGGTTATTCCGTTGGCAAGCTTGGCGGCGGTGTTGCCCGTGCAGGGTGCAATAACGAGCACGTCAAGCAGCTTTTTCGGTCCAATCGGCTCAACCTGCGGAATGGTGTGCAGTATTTCATGTTTGCATATTGTTTCTATTTTGCTTCTGAATTCCTCGGCTTTGCCGAAGCGTGTGTCGGTTTCGTATGCAATCTCCGACATTATCGGAACTATATCGTAGTTCAGCTTTTTAAGCATTTCAATCTGTGGAATCACTTCTTTGAAGGTGCAGAACGAACCGCACATGGCAAAGCCCACAACCTTATTCATTCTTATCCTCCTTTATCATCTCAATGACCGTATCGGCAATGTTTGCGCCTGCGCTTGTCGGCGTGAAGCGACCGGGCAGACTCTCGGCAAGGACATATCTGAAGTTGTATTTGTCAATTTCGTTTATATTGAAGCCGTAGGGCTTTGACGCAATTTCAATATACAAATTCCGCTTTGTCAGCTTTTCCATGGCTTCTTTGCCTAATATATTATAAGGAACCGTGTTCACAACGACATCAAAATCGGCGGCTTTTTTGCAAAATTCTTTGAAATTGATTGATTTGAGTCCTTCGTTTTCGGCAAGGGCAGCGCTGAACGGATTTCTCGTGACAACCGTTGTGTTTGCGCCGTTCGCTCGAAGCGACTTGCATATCGCCCTGCCGCACCTCCCGTAGCCGAGCACAGCGGCTTTGAGAGTATAGATATCTCTGTCGGTGCTTTCAAGTATAATTCGCATTGTGCCCTGCGCCGTGAGACGTGAATTCTTTATAAGAAAGCTTTCGTTATAATAGCTTTTGCCGTTTTCGCCGAACGGATTGTTACCGAGATTTCCGAAAAAAACGAGCTGATCCCTTGAAAGCTTTTCGCAAAGCTCGCCGACGGATATCCCTGTCCCCGAAATAACGCCGTTCGCAAGTGTCGGTATCGGCAAAATTATGTTGCGGTAAAACGGAAGCATTTCGTTTAAAGTTTCGCCGTCACAGCATGAAGCGTCAAAGCCGAGCTCATTAAGCCTGTTTCGGCATGCCTGCATCTTTTTGTCACTGCCGATTACAAGAAATTTTTCTGCCTGCATTTTACGGTCATTCCTTTCGTTGTATTATGAAGCGCAGAGTACGCCGTACTTCTGCCTCCACTGTATCATATGACAAATTTTTGTGCAGGTGCTAAAATATTTCAATTTACTATTTATTTTTTTCCTGTTATGCCTTATAATTAAAATGTAACAGACTGATAGGAGATGATATCTTGTACGAGATAGATGAATTACTCAAAAAGGTTAAACGAGTTCATTTTATAGGAATAGGCGGTTCGGGCATGTGCCCGCTTGCAGAAATATTGCACAAGGAGGGATATGAGCTTTCGGGCTCCGATAACAACGAGACCGACACGCTTGCGAGAGTTCGCAGTCTCGGAATTCCCGTAACTCTCGGTCAGAGAGCGGAGAACATAGAGGGCGCCGAGCTTATCGTTTATACGGCGGCTATTCTTCCCGACAACCCCGAGCTTGTTGCGGCGAAAAATTCGGGTATCCCGACCGTTGAGCGTGCCGACCTGCTCGGTGCGATAACAAGGCTCTATTCCGATTGCTACTGCGTCTGCGGCACTCACGGCAAAACCACGGTTTCGTCGATGCTCACTCAGATCATGATTCAGTGCGACAGAGACCCCTCTGCCGTAATCGGCGGCGAGCTTCCGCTCATCCACAGCCACGGCAGGGTAGGCGAGACGCAGAACATGGTCTGCGAGGCTTGCGAATTCAAGGATCATTTCTTGAAGCTCGATCCCGATATCGCAATTATTCTCAACGTTGATGCGGATCACCTTGAATATTTCAAGAACATTGAAAACATCATAAAATCATTTAATAAATTTGCAAAAATGGCGAACAAGGCGGTTATCTATAACGGCGACGACGCTAACACGCTCAAGGCGGTTGCCGATGTCGGCGGCAAGGATATGATAACCTTCGGACTTGACAAGTCCAATGATTTCTATGCCGAAAACGTTGAGATGGTGAACGCTTTTGCTCACTTTGACGCTTACAAAAAGGGCGAGAAGATAGGCAGTGTAAAGCTGAAGGTTCCCGGAAAGCACAATGTCACAAACGCTCTTGCGGCTCTTGCGGCGGCGGACTACTGCGGAATTCCGTTTGACAAGGCGATAGCTTCTCTCGAGCAGTTCGGCGGAGCATGCAGAAGATTTGAAATACTCGCAAAGCTCAACGGCATCACCTTTGCAGACGATTATGCTCATCACCCGACCGAGCTGAGAGTTACGCTCGAGGCGGCAATGCAGATGAAATACAGAAAGGTTTGGGCTGTTTTCCAGCCGTTCACCTATTCGAGAACAAAGAAGCTCATGGACGACTTTGCCGAGGTTCTGCAAATTCCAGACGAGTGCGTTATGACCGAGATCATGGGCTCGAGAGAGGTCAACACAGAGGGAGTTTACACCTCACAGCTTGCCGCAAAAATCCCCGGCAGTGTTTGGTTCAACACCTTTGATGAGGTTGCCGATTATGTTCTCGCTCACGCTCAGAGCGGCGATCTTGTTATCACGCTTGGCTGCGGCGATATTTACAAAGCCGCAAAGCTTATGATAAAAAGGCTTGAAGAAGCGAAATAAACCGATACCGAAAACGGAGGATTCGACATGAAAAAGAAAATCATATCCGTACTCCTTGTAATTGTTATGATGGTTCTGC
>CAVGRW010000200.1:0-3080 GCA_963631735.1 Bacteroidaceae bacterium
AAGTCTGAAGGTCTTGACCTCGTGCGGTTTCATGGTGAATTCAAATTCGCCGTTCTCGCACGGGATTTCGTGCTCGTCACATTCCATGAGGTTACATTCGATAACCTTTGAATAGCCGAGGTCGAACCATGCTTTCGCCTTGCAGTGACGTGTTTCGGATTCGTACATTCTGACGATTACGCCGTTGCCGTCCTGAGCGGGCTTGACTGCGTCGAGAATAACGCTGTCGCCGTCGATTTTTGCAAATGTGTGACCGATATCGCTGCCGCCGTTTGCCTTGAAAAACTCGCCGTCAAGTCTGACGTTTTCCTCAAAGCCGAGCCTTACGGTGTCGGCGTCACGCCATGTTCCCGAGTGCGGATAGAACGAATATCTGAACGAGTGCATTCCGATATCGCCGACAGGATCGGGCATGATCGGGCCTCTGAGAAGTGTAATTTTCATCACATTGTCGTGTACGTTGTAGCCGTATTTGCAGTCGTTGATGATGCTTGCGCCGTAGCCGCCCTCGGAGAGATCAGCCCACTTGTGAGCGCAGAACTCAAACTTCGCCTGATCGTAGCTTGTGTTGTAATGTGTCGGATATTCCGCCGCACCGTGAGCAATTTCACAGCTTGCATTGCGGCTTCTGATATCAACCGGGAACTCTGCCTTGAGCACCTTTTCACGCTCGTGCCAGTCAACCGTCGTGTCAAAATCAACCGTCGGCTTGTCCTTTTCAAGAATGATATCCTGAGTGATTGTCGACTCGTGGAACTTTCTCACAACACGGATAACTCCCCTGAGCGGCGAAGCTTCAACGACCTCTATGCTCTCAGCCTTATCGAGAGCCCAGAATTTCATCTGATAGTCAAATTCCATATTCCATGCGCTCTCGTGAACGGGCTTGTCGTGAGAAATTGTGAGCAGGTTGCCCTTGCCCGTGAGAATTTGTCTGCCTGTTTGCTTGTCGATTACCTCGTTGAGCAGTCCGTTATCGTCAAGAGTGACCTTGAGATATTTATTTTCAAGTGAATTTCTTGTTGCCTTGATTGTATCAAATTCAGCAGTTTCATCGCAGAGAGTGAAAACGCCGTAGCCGAATGCGGGAACGGGATCGGCGTAGAATTCGATATAATGCCTGCCGTCCTCGTCGTAAACCTTGCTTGCAAGGAGCTTGCCGTCGGAATTTTTGATACCCTTTGCGGCATACGGGATCTCAGCCTTGACGAGACCCTTTGTCTGCCAGGTGAGCATATTCCAAACGAGAATCGAATCGTCCTTTATGCTCACATTGTTGAGAATCTTATTCTTACCGTCACGGACAAGTCTGCCGCCAAGCTCACGAAGCTCGGCATATTCCTCTCTTGTGTTCTCCATAGCCTCGTGAATCGAGGTGCCCGGGAGAATGTCGTGGAACTGGTTGATGAGCAGAATTTTCCATGCCTTTTCCATATCCTCGGCAGGATAATCTCCGCCGAAAACGTTGAGAATCTCGGCGTTTCTCATCATAAACTCGCCGCGGCGGTTGTTCTTCTTGATGAATGCCTGACTCGTGAATGTTCCTCGGTGGTTTTCGTAGTAAAGCTCGCCGTCGTAAACAGGGAGCTTGTCAAAATCGCCGTCAATAGCGTGGAAGAACTCCGAAACCTTGCCGTTTCTTGTCTTAGGCATACCGGGGAGCTTTTCAAGACGCTTGCCTCGCTCAACCTGATTAAACGTGCATCCGCCGCCTCCGTCGCCGTAGCCGAACATACCGCAGGACACGTCAACGATGCTGTTCTGACGGTTGTTTTTCCTTATATTTTTTACATATGCAGCATCATATTCGCTTTGGTATGGACTCTTGCAAATGTAAGCAAGAATTTCGTCTCCACTGTGTGCTCTCCAGCGAAAAATGCTATATGGAAATTCATTTGTATCATTAAAAAATAATTTTGAAGTCATAAAATACTTCATACCCGAACGCTTGATGATCTGCGGAAGCGCCCATGTGAAGCCGAAGCAGTCGGGCAGCCAGTAAATATCGGACGAAACGCCGAATTCTTTCATAAAGAACTCACGACCGTAAAGAAGCTGACGAATGAGAGCCTCACCGCTGGCGATGTTTGTATCGGCCTCAACCCAAGCGTTGCCGACGATTTCCCACTGACCGTTTTTGACCTTTTCCTTAACACGCTCAAAAATATCGGGATAGTGCTTTTTCATAAAGTCATAGAGAACCGCCTGACTCTGAGTGAACTTGAAGTCGGGGTAGTTATCCATAAGTGCAAGATTGTTCGAGAACGTTCTTGCCGTTTTTCTTGTAATCTCTCTGACCGTCCAGAGCCACGCAACGTCAAGGTGACTGTGACCTGCCATGATGATTTCGCCGGGGGATGAATAGTTAATTTTTTCAATTTCGCCCCAGAGAACATTGACCGCTTTAGGTACGGAAGCGATAAAAGCCTCGCCGCCGAGGTCAAAGTCAAGCTGATGAACCGAATCGTCCATAGCGTTGAAAAGGCGGGATTTAACGTATTCGTCCTCGCAGTGCTCATATGCGTCCCAGGCGGTCGAGATATCGAACCAGTAGCTTTCCGTCAGTCTGTCAACAGCGATAAGCTCCGCCTTGTTGAGCGTATATTCCATATATTTTGCGCCTGCAATCGCACGGTCGCAGAAGCCTGCGCAGTTGACCGCACCCTCAACCTGAATGTTGAGCTTTTCACCGGCTTTAACGCCGTCCTTGAAAAGAATCTCCGTGCGATGAACCCAGCCGAAGTTCTCCTCCGAGCTGACTGCTCCGACGATTTGACCGTTGATTCTGACGATTGCTTCGCCGCCGAAATCAATCGAAAGATATACCTTTTTGCCCTCAAATTCGGCGGGTACGGTGATTTCCGATTCAAAATATCTCGTCTCATCGTAGCCGACTCTCCATTTGTCGCCGAGATACATCTGAATGGGCGGATTTTCGTCAAGAACAATGTTGTTCGGGCTGACGTGCATACCCGTGTAGCTTTTCCACGAGTTGATTTCAAGGCGATTTGTCACGCAGTACGGCTCAATCTGCCTTATCTGATTTTTGAGTACGTTCGGGTTGAGTGTGTGCATTTTTT
>CAVGRW010000201.1:0-3064 GCA_963631735.1 Bacteroidaceae bacterium
GTTAGAGCTTATTTGCAATAGCGGAAAAGTTTTTGCCTGTGATTTGTTACTTCCTGAAAAGGATAAGAACACGGTTATTGATAATAGCAATAAATTTGTATATGGACTTGATGCGGGATTGCAAACAATAACTCCTTATGCCTATGCGGGTGACGGATTTACAATTTCCGAAACAGCAGGAAAACTGGGCTTCGGAACATTAAGCAAAATAGACGTTATGTATGAGAACGATGTTGCCGCAACATATACGGTTATTGTTTTTGGTGACGTTAACGGTGACGGCTGGTATGACGGACAGGATGCAGTTATGGTCAATATGATTGCTAACGGTATGCTGACCCGTGAACAGGTTGGCGAGGCTGTTTGGATGGCGGCTGACTGTAACCACGACGGTAATATTGACCAAGCCGATGTCGATTTGCTCAATCAGGCAGGTGTCCTCCTTTCAAGCGTAGACCAGACCAAGCAAACAGAGGAGCTGATTGAGACTTCATCGGAATATAACGAGTATAGCGATCTCATATTTCAAAGCGATGACGGCAAAGAAGATGAGGCAAGCAATAAAAATCCCGAATCTCCGAAACATAGCAAACTTGAAATACTGTTGATAACTATTTGGAATTATATTAAGACTATTTTTTCTTTTATTAAGTAACTGTCGGCAAGTATAAAGTTACACATTCACATATTCTTCTGTTCAAGGATCATTCGTTCGAGCTCTTTTGAAGCCATGCTGAGCGATTGATCCTTTCTTTTTATGAGAACGACATTTCGCTCGGGAATTTTTTCTTTCAGGTCGATTATGCAAACGTTGTTTTTCTCCTGCAAAAATTCCTCGGGGACAAAGCCTATTCCGAGATCCGCTTCGACCATGGGCAGGATCTGGTCGGCGGTGAAGGCTTCGATGTCGGGCTGAAACGGCAGACCGTGAGCCGTAAAAAGCTTGGAATAAAACTCAAATGATTTTGTATTCGTGCCGAGTGAGATAAGCGGATAATCAAGAAGCTCGGAGAGCGAGACTTTTCTGCCGATAAGCGACGAAAATGACTTTGAACAGACGGCAACCTCATTAACAGGCTTAATGGTTGTCTCGGAAAGAGATGCCGAACGAACAGTCGGAGTTGTGACAACGGCAATATCGGCGGTTCCCTCTCTCAGCGCCGCAACGGCTTGCGGAGTTGAATGGTTACTGATTTTAATATGTATTCCCGGATAAAGCATACGGTATTTTTTCAGGACGGGCAGAAGCAGGCAGTGCAGTGCGACCTCGCTTGCAGCGACATAGACCGTTCCTGTTTGCATGTTTCGGCTTTCGGTCAGCTCGGCTTCGCCTGCCTCGATGTGCTCAAAAGCAATGCGAATATGGCTGTACAACCGCTCTCCCTCGGGAGTCAGCTTCATTCCGCTGTGGCTTCTCAGAAACAGCGGGCATCCAAGCTCACTCTCAAGGTTTTTTATTGAACGGGTAAGGTTCGGCTGATTGTTTAATAAAAGCTTTGCCGCCTGAGTAATGTTGCCGTATTTTGCAACATAATAGAAAATTCTGTAGTAGTCATAGCTGATATACATGAAGCCACCTCGTATATACAAAAATGATATGATAAACATATAAAACATAGATTTTACATATAGACTTACACGCATTATAATATAGCCGTACTTGAAAGTCAAGAGCAATTATTCAAAGGTCGTGTTACTTATGGATTATAAACGTGCCGATGTTTTGACACTGAAAAAAGAGAAGGATTTGTGTATTAAAAGGCTTGGAGAATATGTTAAAAGCGGTATTTCACTTGACCTTTCACGAGGCAAGCCGTCAGCAGATCAGCTTGAATTGTCGCTGAAAATGCTCGATATTTTGGATCATCGCAGTATTCTTGACAGTGAGAACGGTATGGACTGCCGCAACTACGGCGGACTTGACGGAATTCCCGAGGCAAAGCGCCTTTTGGCACACATTATGGGAACCCACTCCGCTAATACGATCGTCGGAGGCAACAGCAGTCTGACACTCATGTTTCAGGTTATCAGCCACGGCATGACGGACGGAATATGCGGCAATACTCCGTGGCAGGAGGTCAAGGGCCGCAAATTTCTTTGCCCCGTTCCCGGATATGACCGCCATTTTGCGATTACAGAGCATTTCGGCTTTGAGCTTGTTCCCGTAAAGATGAACGATGACGGACCCGACATGGATGAGGTCGAGGAGCTTATTAAGGACGATAAGGTTAAGGGTATATGGTGTGTTCCAAAGTATCAGAACCCGATGGGAATTGTTTTCAGCGATGAAGTCGTTCGCCGCTTTGCTCATCTGAAGCCGGCGGCAGATGATTTCCGTATTTTCTGGGATAACGCTTATTGTGTTCACAATTTTGACGGTGAGTGCGCCGAGATCCCCGATATAATCGAGGAATGTCAGAAGGCGGGAAATGCCGATTTGGTTTATGAATTCTGCTCAACGAGTAAGATCACTTTCCCCGGCGCAGGCATTTCGGCGGTCGCTTCAAGTCCCGCAAATCTTATTGATTTGAAATCGTTCCTTAAATATGCGACGATTGGACCGGATAAGCTCAATCAGCTTCAGCATGCAAGATTTTTCAAGAGCAGCACGGGACTTCGTACTCACATGAAAAAGCATGCCGCTATTCTCAAACCAAAGTTTGATGCGGTCTTTGAAACGCTTGATAAGGAATTCGGAGACAGCGGAATTGCCGATTGGACAAAGCCGACGGGCGGATACTTCCTTTCGTTTAACACTATGCCGGGCTGTGCGTCAAAGGTAGTTAAGATGTGCGCCGACTGCGGAGTCAAATTTACCCCCGCAGGCTCGACGTATCCGTACGGCATTGATCCCGAGGATAGGAACATCAGACTTGCACCGTCCTTTGCGACGACTGAAGAAATAACCAAGGCTATCACTATTTTGAGCCTTTGTACAAAAATTGTCACGATTGATAAGATGTTGAAGGAAAGTGACCATGCGTGAGTGAAATTAAGCATTTCCACGGTCAGATGTCCGACCATTTCCGCACGGCGCTGTTTATCATTCTTTCGGGCGGATTTC
>CAVGRW010000202.1:0-3059 GCA_963631735.1 Bacteroidaceae bacterium
GAACGGCACTTTGAAATATCCTCTTTCCAGCCGTCGAGGTACTCATAAACAGGAACCGCCTTGTTCAGTACCTTGCCCGACGGGAAGCTGTCAATAATCTTTCCGTCATATTCATATGCAACGCAGACGGGAATTTTGTCCATATATGAAAGCACATCAAGCTTAGTCAGTGCGATATAGGTTGCGTTCTGAACCCTTACGCCGTATTTTGAAGCAACGATATCAAATCCGCCGACCCTTCTCGGTCTGCCCGTAGCGGCGCCGTATTCGTTGCCTGCCTTGCGAAGCTCCTCCGCCTCATCGCCGAAAAGCTCACAGGTGAACGGGCCCTCGCCGACACAGGTCGAATAAGCTTTCATGATACCGATACATTCATCAAGCTTGCACTGCGGAATACCTGCGCCTATAGTCGAAAACGCAGCAATGCTGTTTGAAGATGATGTGTATGGGTAAATGCCAAAGTCTATATCTCTCATTGCGCCGAGCTGAGCCTCAAAAAGAATATTCTTGTTCTCGTTTGCAGCCTTTGTGAGATATTCCGACGTATCGCAGATATACGGAAGCAACGGCTCACCGTAGGTTTTGAGCCAATTGTACATCTCCTCTGCATCAATCGGCTCGTGATGATAACCGCCGACGATTACGAGGTTTTTCCACTCAACGATATCATTAAGATGCTCCTTGATGCTCTCAAGATCAAAGAGATCGCCCATACGAATTGTCTTTTTCATGTATTTATCAGAATAAACAGGGCCTATACCTCGTCTTGTCGAACCGAACTTTTTATCTGAAAGTCTATCCTCTTCAAGGCAATCCTGCAAACGGTGATACGGCATACAGATCGTTGCGCGGTCACTTATTTTGAGATTTTCGGGAGAAATTTTTATTCCGCCCTCACGCAGCTTGCCGATTTCATTGACGAGATGCTCAATGTCAATTACCATTCCCGTTCCGAGAACGTTTACCGTGCCGTCCTGAAGAATTCCCGAGGGCAAAAGATTAAGAATAAACTTGCCCTTGTCATTAACAACGGTATGACCTGCATTGTTGCCGCCCTGATATCTTGAAACCACATCGTATTTCGGTGCGAGGTAATCGACGATTCGTCCTTTACCCTCGTCACCCCAGTTAATTCCTACAACTGCCGAAAGCATATTGATCTTCTCCTTTGATTATTTGTTTTTGTTTTCCTCATCAACGGTTGCCTGAACTCTTGTCGGCAGACCGTAAAGGCTGATAAATCCCGTTGCGTCGGACTGACGGTATTCTCCGCCTGCGTCGAACGTTGCAATATCCTCACGATAGAGTGAATACGGTGACCAAACGCCTGCATTTATAATATTGCCCTTATAGAGTCTCAGACGAACCTTACCCGTAACGTTCTGCTGAGTGTCCTCAACAAAAGCAGAGAGCGCATGACGAAGCGGCGTGAACCATTTGCCGTCATAAACAAGCTCGCCGAAGGTAACTGCAAGCTCCTTCTTCTTGTGGAGCGTGTCTCGGTCAAGAACAAGCGTTTCAAGGACTTCGTGGGCACGGTAAAGAATCGTTCCGCCCGGGGTCTCATAAACGCCCCTTGACTTCATGCCTACAAGACGGTTTTCAACAACATCATAAAGACCGATTCCGTTCTTGCCGCCGATCTGGTTCAGCTCCTTGATAATCTCGGAAGCTTTCTCTTTCTTACCGTTCAGCTTGACGGGGACACCCTTTTCAAACTCGATTTCGACATATTCCGACTTGTTCGGAGCCTGAGTCGGGAAAACGCCAAGCTCAAGGAAGCCGTATTTTTCATACTGCGGCTCGTTTGACGGATCCTCCAAATCAAGTCCCTCATGGCTCAGATGCCAAAGGTTTTTGTCCTTTGAATAGTTGGTTTCACGGCTGATTTTGAGAGGAATATTGTGCGCCTCGGCATAGTCGATCTCCTCATCACGGCTCTGAATATCCCATTCACGCCACGGGGTAATGATCTTCATTTTCGGCGCAAAGTGCATAACGGCAAGCTCAAAACGAACCTGATCGTTGCCCTTACCCGTGCTTCCGTGGCAGATAGCGTCTGCGCCCTCAGCATTAGCGATTTCAACAAGCCTCTTTGCGATTACGGGTCTTGCAAAGCTTGTGCCGAGGAGATAGCCCTCATAATCTGCGCCTGCCTGCATGGTCGGGATTACATAATCATCAACGAACTCGTCAGTCAGATCCTCAATGTAAAGCTTTGAAGCTCCGCTTGCCTTTGCCCTTTTCTCAAGTCCGTCAAGCTCACCCGTTTGACCGACATTTGCACAAACCGCAACGACCTCGCAATTGTCATAATTTTCTTTAAGCCACGGAATGATAATTGAGGTGTCGAGACCTCCGGAATAAGCCAATACAACCTTTTTAATCTTGCCCATTTTCAAAAACTCCTTTTATTCTTTTTCCGGTACGAACATCATACCGAAGCTTATTGATAACAGGACGCAGCAAATCCAAATTGATTTGTCGCCTGCAATCTTTGTTACAAAACCTCCGATTCCCGCTCCTACGGCGAAAACCAAAATTACCGAGAAATACGTCAGCGCTTTTTTGAGCACCTCTTTATCGTGCGTGTGATAATATACGCACAGTGCCTCGGTGCCGCTTCTCATATTTCCGATACACATTGTGCTTGCGTAGGCGTGACCTCTTACCTTATGAAAGGTCTGAACCTGCAAGGCGCACACATACGAAACAAGCGCATTTGCAAGATAGTCAACCCTATGCGGAAGAAATCCGACGACGAACAGCAAAATAATCTCAGAAAAAAGTATTATCTGCCGCCAATGAATTTTTTCGTAATGCTTGAAGTGCATGTGTATAACCTCGGCGGTAGCAATGCCGAATATAAACGAAACAACGGGAATGAGATATTTAAAAGTCCTGCTCGCATCGCCGTCAAACATCGCCGAGCTCATCAGCACAATGTTGCCTGTCTGTGCATTGGCAAATACGCCGCCGCGCGATATATATGTATATGCGTCCTGAAATCCGCCCGAAAGAATGATAAACAGCGCCGTGCGGAAATGGTCGGACATCTG
>CAVGRW010000203.1:0-3017 GCA_963631735.1 Bacteroidaceae bacterium
TTTTTAATTTATATAGTGTATAATATCTATGACAATTTCCAAAGGAGATTTTTTATGAAGAATATTCTTGTTACAGGCGGCGCCGGATTTATCGGCAGTAATTTCATTTATTATATGCAGCGCAAGCACCCCGACTACAGATTGGTGTGCATTGACGCTCTGACCTACGCAGGCAATCTCTATACTCTTGACGAAGCACGCAAGGGTAATTTCCGTTTTGTTCTCGGTGACATAACTGACAGAAAAACTGTTTTCGCACTCTGCGAGGAGGAAAAGTTTGATGCAATAGTCAACTTTGCGGCGGAAAGCCACGTTGACCGCTCGATTGAAAACCCGGAGGTTTTCCTCAAGACCAATATCCTCGGCACTCAGGTTTTGCTTGATGCCTGCAACAAGTTTGATATCCCCCGTTATCATCAGGTTTCGACCGACGAGGTTTACGGCGATCTTCCGCTTGACCGACCCGACCTTTTCTTTACCGAGACAACGCCTATTCACACTTCTTCGCCGTATTCGGCAAGCAAGGCATCGGCTGACCTGCTCGTAATGGCTTATCACCGCACTTTCGGCACTCCTGCAACGATTTCCCGTTGTTCCAACAACTACGGACCGTATCAGTTCCCCGAGAAGCTTATTCCGCTCATGATTTCAAAGGCTCTTGCCGATGAAAAGCTCCCCGTTTACGGCGAGGGACTCAATGTTCGTGATTGGCTCTATGTTGACGATCATTGCAAGGCGATAGACATGATCCTCGAGAACGGCAAGATCGGCGAGGTTTATAACATCGGCGGTCATAATGAAAAGGCAAACATTGATGTAGTTAAAACAATTCTCAAAGCAGTCGGCAAGGATGAAAGCCTTATCACATACGTTAAGGATCGCCCGGGTCACGACATGAGATATGCCATTGATCCCGCAAAGATTCATGCCGAGCTTGGCTGGGAGCCCGAGACCCTTTTTAACGAGGGAATTCAGAAAACGATTGACTGGTATCTCAATAACCGCGAATGGTGGCAGAAGATACTCAGCGGCGAATACAAGAACTACAGGGGATGAATTTATGAAAAAAATAATCGCTGTTTTGCTTACTGCCGTTATTGCAATGTCGTTCTTTGCCTGCGGCAAAAAAGAGGGAGACCTCGGCAAGCAGACAACCGTTGACAAGAAAAACGGCTATACCCTCGTCGAGGAGGTTCTGACCTTCAAATATAACGACGATGAGGAAGAAATAAAGAAAAATCCCAATGCAAAAACCGAAGGCTTTGTTACAAATGAGAGCAACGCTGTCGGCAAGGTCAATACAAAATCCGCTGTCCTTGATATCGCAAAGAAAGAGGTAAGCGAGAAATTCAACAAAATCAACTTTGCTTTTGACCGTACACAGGGAATTTGGAGAGTCACATTCTCCATGGACACCGTGACCGACGAAAAGACAACAAGCGAAAAGGTTATGACCGTTTACGTTGATGAGGACGGATATACCTTGGCAACAATAAAAGCATAAGATAAACGGCGGTGAAATTGCCGCCGTTTTTTTTAAAAAAGGAGTATTCAAATGGCATTTGAAAGAAGACACGAGCTGTGGACCTTTGATATATTTCCAAAGGTTATGGCGGCAGGCAAAGAAAAAACAATACATATTCAGCCGTTCGGCGACAGATTGTTTTTTACAGTCGGCAGCGAGTACACCGCTGTTTTGACTTGGCTTCACGGCGGCGCTGAGGATCAGTACCCTTCAACGGGCTACCGCCGCATAATTCCCGTCACCGCAGCCGAGAACGGAATTGATATAAAGGTAACGCTTCCTTACGAGGGCGAATACCGCATAAAGTTCACCAATGAAGAGGACGATGATTTGACCTTTGCCGTCTACGCTGTTGAGGACGATTTGGTTGACGTTTATCCGTTTATCGGCGATCTTCACATGCACACGAATTATTCCGACGGTGATCACGACCCCGCGAATGTTGTTGCGAGCTACCGTGCGCACGGCTACGATTTTCTTTCGATAACCGATCACAGACGCTATTATCCGTCACTCTATGCGATTGAGCAGTTTAAAAACATTCCGACCGAAATGAATTTGGTTATGGGTGAGGAGGTTCACCTTCCGCCGATAAAGGGCTTCCGAGTTTGTCCGCATACGATAAATTTCGGTGGCGAATACAGCATCAACTCTCTCGTTGAGGATGAAGCCGTTGAAGAAGTGGGCAAGGACAAAAAGGTCCGTGCCACCCGTGATGACTGTCCCGAGGTTATGACCCGTGAGGAGTTCGAGGATAAAATGACCGAGCTTGCAAAGAATTTCAAGGGTCCCGATAACGTTGATCCGCTCGTTGCTTCAACCCTCAAATGGATTTATGACGAAATAAGAAAAGCAAACGGACTTGCGATTTTTGTCCACCCGACCTGGATAACGGGCAACACCTTCCATGATTCCGATGCGCTTAACGATTGGCTTGTTGAGAACAAAATTTTTGACGCATTCGAGGTTCTCGGCGGCGAGAATTATTTTGAGCAGAACGGATACCAGACCGTCCGCTATTATGAGGACAAGGCGAGGGGCTACAAATATCCCGTCGTCGGCAGTACCGACAGCCATAACTGCACGCCAGAAAACCGAAACGCTTATATTTGCTCTACGATTGTTTATTCTCCCGAGAATGAGCGCAAGGCAATAATTGATTCTATCAAAAATTTCCGAAGCGTTGCCGTCGATACGATAAGCAAGGAATTCCGCATCGTAGGCGAAATGAGATATGTCCGCTATGGCTGCTTCCTGCTCAAAAACTACTTCCCGATTCATGATGACGCATGCTTCGAGGAAGGCAGAATGATGAAGCAGGCTATTTACGGCACAGACGACGAAAAGCAAGCCGCAATCGAAATGCTCAAGCTCATGAACGGCAGAATGAAGAAAATGAGAGAGAAATATTTTTCATTTTAATTAGATATAACAAAACACAGCTCCCAACCTAAAAACAATCGGGAGCTGTGTTTTACTTTTGGTATCTGTT
>CAVGRW010000204.1:0-3005 GCA_963631735.1 Bacteroidaceae bacterium
GGGGTTATTTCTGCAAGCGTTAACCTCGTTATGGCTAACGCTCTCATCGAATATGATGAGAGCGTTCTCAATAGGAAAAAAATCGAAAAATTCGTAAAGGAAGCAGGCTTTGAGAGTCTCGGTCTCTATGACGAATTCGAGAAGAACAGCTCGCCCAAGATGTCAAAATTATGGTTTGTCATAATGACGGCTTTGGCGGTTATACTTATGTATATCTCCATGGGCTCGATGATAGGCTTGCCCGAAATCCCGTTCCTCGCAATGCACACCCACGACAAGGCGTTCGCATCGTCACTGCTCATTTTGACGGTACCGTTCCTTGTTTACGGCTTCGACATCATCAAAAGCGGATTCAAGAATCTGTTCCATCGCACGCCGAACATGGACACGCTTGTCGCACTCGGCGTTCTGACAAGCCTTTTTTACAGCATTTTCTCCGTAGTAATGATATTCACAGGACATCATCACTATATCCACCAGCTCTATTTTGAGTCGGCGGCAATCGTTATCTACTTCATCAAGCTCGGACGTTATATCGACTCCGTCAGCAAGGACAAGACCAAGGAAGCTATTCAGAGCCTTGTTCAGATCACGCCCAAGGACGCAGTTATCAAGACGGCAGATGGCGAGAAAAAGGTCACGATCGACGAAATCAAAAAGGGCGATACGGTCATCTGCAAGCCCGGCGAAAGAATTGCCGTTGACGGCACGATAACCCTCGGCAAGACTCACCTTGACGAATCGTTCATCACGGGCGAGAGCAAGCCTGCCGCAAAGGAGATCGGCGCAAGAGTCATCGCAGGAAGCATCAACTACGACGGCTATATCGAATATTCCGCCGAGAGAATCGGCAAGGAATCGACGATTTCCGAGATCGTTCACATCGTCACCGAGGCTTCGTCGGCGAAAATTCCGCTTGCAAGAATTGCCGACAAAATAAGCTCCTACTTTGTTCCGACAATTATCGGAATCGCAGTTCTCAGCTTCATAGGCTATCTTATCGCAGGTCAGGGCTTCAACACTGCGCTGAACACGTTCGTAACGGTTCTTGTCGTTGCCTGCCCATGCAGTCTGGGTCTCGCAACCCCGCTTGCGATAGTTGTTTCGGAGGGTCGCTGTGCTAAGAACGGCATACTCATCAAGAAGGGCGACGTCCTCGAAACAGCATCAAAAATCAATAAAGTCGTATTCGATAAAACGGGTACTCTCACCTACGGCAATCTCAAAATTTCACGAATCGTTGACTGCGGCAAAATGCCCGAGAAGGATATGATGAGCCTTGTCTGCTCGGCAGAGGCGAAGTCGAGCCACCCGATATCAAAGGCTTTCGCCGAGTACGCAAAGGACAATGCTCTCACGCTCAGCGAACCCGAGCAGTTTGAAAACATCGACGGCATGGGACTCCGCACCGTTATCGGCGGCAAATCATACTATTTCGGCAATGCGAAGCTGCTTGCAAAATACAGCATCGAGAACGACCGCCTTGACGACGCAAACGCTCTCGCCGACGAGGGCAACACCCTTGTCTATGTTGCGGACGAAAAGCAGATACTTTCAATCATCGGTATCAACGATGTTATCAGAGACAACGTTGACGGGCTTATCAGGAAGCTCCACAGCTTCAATATTGAGCCGATAATGCTCACTGGCGATAACGAGCAGACGGCGAAAAAGATCGCCGCACAGGCGGGCATAGAGCACGTCATTTCGGGCGTTCTGCCTGCCGAAAAGGGTAACGTCATTAAAGAACTTAAAGCCGAGGGCGACAAGGTCATGATGATCGGCGACGGCATCAACGACTCCCCTGCCCTGGCACTCAGCGATATCGGCGTCAGCGTCAACAGCGGCTCCGACATTGCAATGAACTCAGCCGACGTTATACTGATGAATGACGATCTGATGAAAATTCCCGAGCTCATCAGCACGAGCAAGGCGACCGTCAGAAACATCAAGCAGAACCTTTTCTGGGCATTCTTCTACAATTGCCTGATGATTCCGATCGCAATCGGTGCGCTCAAGCATTTCAATATAACCATCAATCCGATGATAGCAAGTCTTGCAATGACGCTTTCAAGCTTCACGGTAATAATCAACGCCCTCCGTCTGAGAGGGTCGAAAAAATAAGGAGGACTCCATATGTTATTCAACAAAGAAAAAATCACAAAGGAAGTTTATATCGACGGCATGAGCTGTATGCACTGCGCCGCCAAGGTTGAAAAGGCGCTCGCTTCCGTCTCGGGAGTTGCAGACGCAAAGGTTGACCTTGAAAATAAAAGAGCTATCGTAAAGCTCAAGAAGGACGTTGACAACACAGCGCTCAAATCCGCAGTCGAGGACCTCGGCTACAGCGTCACGGATATAAAATAACAGAATAAGACAAGAAATCACCCTCCGCAGCTAAAGCGAAGGGTGATAATTTTTTATACCGTGAACGGGTCGATGCCGTTCGTGTTTGTCGGAAGGATTTTGAATGTGAAGTTAAAGGTCTTATCGTTCACGCTGTATTTCGGGTCGATATCGGGACCGCATGCGCCCGAGCCTGTTCCCGTCATCTTGTAGTCGATGCTGAACACAGTCTCCTTCATCGGTTCAAGCTCGTAATCGTGCTTTGCTTCACGAATCATCTGCGGCGTGAAGTGCTGAGCATTTGACGAGAAGCTGTCAAAGTCCTCGGCACGGCAGATAAATCCGATGCCGTTTTCGTTCGTTACCTTTGCCCACTTACAGCCGTAATGACTTGAATTCTCCTGCGGACGGACATAGTGCTCAAAGTTCTCCGTTACCGTCGTTGTGAAGTCGTCAACATAAGTGTAACGCTTCTTGTCGATGTAGCTCTCCTTGGGACCGTAGCCGAAATATTCATAGTTCTCGAAGCCCTCCGGCATGATAAGCTGAAGTCCGATTCTCGGAAGAATGTCCATTCTCTCAGCCTTCTTGCCGTTGACGTTGACAAGAACGCTTGAATCCGGGAGGAATGTGTAAGTAACCTTGCCCTCAAATATCGG
>CAVGRW010000205.1:0-2942 GCA_963631735.1 Bacteroidaceae bacterium
GCTATCAGCCTTTCAAAGCAGCAGGATTGGTATGCCGCAGGCTATGACAACTATCAGAATTCAATTCTTGCAATGGCTCTCAATCTTGAGCATCCGGCGAGAACAACTATCGATTCAACCGTAAACACCAAGGATCTTGTTACAAAAACAGGTACGACCACGGCTGTTCATCTCCGTGGCGGTTCCTCGGCGGACTATAACGGAAATACAGGTTCGGCAATCATCGGCACAACAACCGAGTCGAAGAACTATACCTACGGCGACAGAGTTTACGGCTACTATAATGAAATTCCCGGATTTACAAAGAGCAATTACTCTGTAACCTACGTCTCAACGACAAAGACAAGCGGCATTCTTCAGGACAGCACATATAATAATTACTATTATATTCCTAACGCCAACACGTCAACTATCCAGTGGAAATTCTGGTACACGCCGAACACCTACAATATCAAATACGATCCGGACGGCGGCACATATAACGGATCAGCAGGCTTGACCTCATCCTCCGTTCTGTTTCAGTCGAAATATACTGTCGGAGCAATAGGCGGCACAACTCCTGCCAATCCGACCAGACCGGGCTGTACATTCATGGGCTGGAGGTGCAGTGCCGACGGTTTGGTTTATAACGCGGGCGATACTATCAATTGGGAGTTCCTCGAGGATGTAACCTTTACGGCTCAGTGGGAATACAACATGATAAACGTTTATTATAACGAGAATCATGATAAATTGGCGCCGAACTTGTTCAACCCGGAGTTTGACGATACTATTTCCTACGCTTCAACCGCTAAAATCACTTCAAAAAATGAAGCGGGAGAAACGGTCACAACCGACAAAGCATGTAATCTTACAATTACAAAGCTTGATGACGGTACAATCAAAATTAACGGAACTCTTGCCGGAAACTACACGATTGGATTCGTTCCGATGGATTTTGATGACGGCAAGGAATATGTTTTCAGCAACAATCACATTTCGGGCAGTCTTACTAACGGCTCCATGGTTATTGATCCGACACTTTCGGACGGAAACAATGTTTCGCCGAGGAATCAATTTGATTTTGGCGGAACCGGTTCAAAGACTATTGTTCCCGATTCGACCTACGCGGGCTATCGCTTCTGGATCTGGCATAATGAAGGTGCCGGAAGCTATATGACGTTCAATAACTATACGTTTAAGCCTCGTATAGAATTAAAGAGCAACAGCACTGCAGTTCCGACGAGCAGTACTGAATATAACAACATTTTTGCCGATTATATTCAGTATAATTCTTACATTAAAGAGCTTCCGATTCCGACTCGTACCGGCTACACCTTCGACGGCTGGTACACTAAAGCGGAGGGCGGCACAAAGGTCAATGTCGGTGACCGTCTGCTTTACAGCGAATGGGATCTTAATAATACCGATCAGACCCTTTACGCTCATTGGACTATCAACAAGTATAAGCTCATGTATGAGAATGAGTTTAATTTCGATTCTTGGGCTCAGGGAATTTTAGATGCCAATACCGGAACCACGGGAGGTACCTCAAGCTTTGATTTTAAAGAAAACACTTATACCATAACCTCGGACGGTACCTCGTCTCAGCCCAGATTTAACGGCAATCAAGGCGGATGGACTTTCTTAGGCCACAGATCCGATTCGACAACACAGCTTATTCCGGGACATACATACAGATTTACTTATGATGTTATCGGTACAGCGGCTACGACAGCTCATGTTTCTTTGTTTATGTTCCCCTCAACGTCGAGCACCGATTATAACGGAGAGAAAAACGCCAGTATCAGTATAGCGGCTAACACAAAGAAAACAGGATCAATAGAGTTCACAGTCGCTGCGGGATATACTTATCCTACTTTCAGATTGGGCATTTACGGCGGTTCATCAAATGTTCCTAAGGATGTTTCGCTTACATATTCAAATATCTGCTTGCAGGATATCACCGATCCGATGAATTACAGAGCGAGTGACTCTCAGAATCCGTCACTCAACAGGAATTTTGACACCGTAACCTACAACACAACTCAGAACCCGCTCGCAGCAATAACCCGTCAGGGCTATACGTTCAACGGCTGGTATCAGAGTGAAAATACCTCAAACGGCAACGGCTGCGGCACTCAGTTCACGACCTCAACCGCAATGCCGGCAAAGGATCTTCCGCTTTATGCACAGTGGAAGCTGAACGATTACGCAATCGTAATCAATCTCAATGCCGACAGCACGGATCAGGCTACAATCGGTTCGTTCACCTACAGCAAGGCGAACAACAACACATCGAACGGTAGTATTTCGCTTTCAAGCGCAGCATCGTCTCAGCAGACCTCGGCAGGAAATATCACCGCAATAAATGCTGCTTACGGCACGTCGTTCACCTTGCCTATCCCGTCAAGAACAGGCTTCACGTTCACGGGCTGGACGGTGAACACAACACCTGCCTACGCTTCTTTGACGAACAACGGCAACACAAGCGCATCGGCATACCGTGTCGGTGCAGGCGGAGTTACGCTGACTGCCAACTGGTCGAGGAACTCTTATCCCGTAAAGGCTTATGCTTACGGCGATATCTATAATTCGGCGGCATTTGCACTCGGCAGAGGCGGCACGGTTCAGATTGCATCCGACGCATCAGGCACATCGGTCAGCAAGAATATTGCTTACCGTTCAACAACAACGCTCAAGGCAACCGCCGCAGCGGGCTATGCCTTCGTCGGCTGGTACACGGACGCTAACCTTACGAATCTGTACAGCACAAGCGCAAGCATAACAAGCGAATCCGTTCTTACGGCAGGTCGCACATATTATGCAAAGTTCAAGGTACAGTCATACACGATAACCGTTGATCCTGACAATGCAACGACGGGAACAACCATATCGGGCTGGTATTCTGCGGCAGGAACAGCGGCGTCCTCGCAGACGATAAAGACGTCAACCAACATCAC
>CAVGRW010000206.1:0-2894 GCA_963631735.1 Bacteroidaceae bacterium
TTCAGCAAACTTTCAACAAAACCCCTCAGTCACGACACAAGGTCGTGCCAGCTCCTCTACAGGGGTGCCAAGCCCATTTTCTTCTAACCTTGGGTCGATGTGTTCATCGACCCCTACGAATTGTACATTTACCGCACCTTGAAAATCTGATGAAATTTGCTTTCGAGGCAGACACCTTACTTGCCTCCCCTGCAGGAGAGGTGGCGCGACAAAGGAGCGACGGAAGGGTTAAAATGTCATATAAAATCCGCTGCCTTTTTTAGGGGCGACCATTGGTCGTCCGCTTTTATTTTCGACAGACTTTGTCGGACGTGCAATGCACGCCCCTACTAAATCAAAGTTAATTTCATTTGACTTTTCCAATTAGTTTAATTCTCTTTATCCCCTCCGTCGTCAAGGACGACACCTCCCCTTGCAACAAGGGGAGGCTCGGAAAAGTTTCTTCCTTTCTCTGCTTTACCGAAATTAACACACCAATTTGCGTTTGTTTCAGCCTCCCCTTAAATGATTTAAGGGGAGGTGGCTCGGAGAGTCGGAAGGGATAAAGAAATAAGGCAGAACAGCAAAAGACCTCCCAAAATTGAGAGGTCTTTTTATCTATATTATATTACATTATCTATATTATATTACAGCAAACTTTCAAGTGTGACCGAGTCAAAATACTCGTTCGTCATGTCGTTAAATTTCTCCCAAAGAGGCAGAGTCTTGCAATCCTTCTTTCTCGGACATTCCTCTGCATTGCACGAAAGGCACGCAACGGGAGCGAGGTCGCCCTCTGCGGCACGGAGTATTTCCCCTGCCGTGTATTCGCTCGGCGATCTGGTCAGCTTATATCCGCCGCCCTTGCCGTGAACGCCCTCAACAAAGCCGTTCTTTACGAGCGAAGGCATGATCTGCTCCATATATTTCTTGGAAATTCCCTGCCTTGCAACAACGTCCTTCATCGGGATATATCCCTCGTCCTTGTGCTCGGCAAGGTCGATCATGACCCTCAGTGCGTATCTTCCTCTTGTTGAAATCATTTTAACAACCTCACATGTTATTATTCAAAAAGTGCTGTTGAGAGATATCTGTCACCCGTATCGGGAAGCAGTGCAACGATGGTCTTGCCCTCGTTCTCCTCACGCTTTGCAAGCTCGATTGCCGCATATACTGCTGCGCCTGAAGATATACCTACAAGTACGCCCTCACTGCCGATGAGCTTACCTGTTGCGAATGCATCCTCGTTTGATACGGGAATGATCTCGTCATAAATCTTTGTGTCAAGAACATCGGGAACGAAGCCTGCGCCGATACCCTGAATCTTATGTGAGCCCGAAACGCCCTGCGAAAGAACGGGTGATGAAAGCGGCTCAACGGCAACGACCTTGACCTCCGGCTTCTTCTCCTTGAGATATGTGCCTACGCCTGTAACTGTTCCGCCTGTACCGACACCTGCAACGAAGATATCAACCTCTCCGTCGGTATCCTCATAGATTTCGGGACCTGTGGTCTCGTAGTGAGCCTTCGGGTTTGACGGATTGACGAACTGGCCGGGAATGAAGCTGTTCGGATACTCCTTTGCGAGCTCGTCAGCCTTAGCGATTGCACCCTTCATGCCTTTTGCGCCCTCTGTCAGAACAAGCTCTGCGCCGTATGCCTTGATAAGTCTGCGGCGTTCCTCTGACATTGTTTCGGGCATTACAATGATGATTTTATATCCTCTTGCCGCTGCGACAGCTGCAAGACCGATACCTGTGTTGCCGCTGGTCGGCTCAATGATTACCGAGCCCTCTTTAAGCTTGCCCGCAGCCTCTGCATCGTCGATCATCTTCTTTGCGATTCTGTCTTTAACCGATCCTGCGGGATTGAAATACTCAAGCTTTGCAAGAATCTTTGCCTTGAGTCCGTATTTCTTTTCAATGTGTGTGAGTTCGAGAAGGGGTGTTTTTCCGATAAGCTGATCTGCTGATGTATAAATCTTTGACATAATAATTATCTCCTTAAAATTAAATATTTAATATAGTAAAATTGTTTTCGTTTTGTTGATGAATAAGAATGTCAGCTCATACATCGTCCGAATCTGATGTTACTTCTTAGCATTTTGCCGTAAATAAATCTCACAATATCACTTCCTAAAAAAAATAACCGAAAAGCTTGGGAGCCTTTCGGTGTTTCGACTGAATAAAGTTTAATCAAAACTTAACCGATGGCATGACAACAAGAGCGCACATACAGCACTCGATACACATTGAACAAGCGTTAAATGACTTTCTCATTGCCAAATCCTCCGTTTCTTACGTCGTTTTCTTTATGTTGGTGATATAATAACACCATTTACCTACTTTGTCAATAGGTAAATGGAAAATTTTTTAAAATTTTTATTTTTCAAATAATTCATATTTATTCGCACGGATATAGTCCGCCGCAGACTTGCAGATTTCATTCCCCTTTTCATTCATGAGACCTTCAAATTCTGCATCGTATTTTGCCAAAAGCTCGTTGTCAACGGACGTTGTCTCGTCGTTATCGTCGAGCATGATAAACTCCTTATTGAATATTTCGGAGAATTCGCCGCCTATCGCCTCATTGACCGCCGCCCTTGAAGCGGAAAGAAGCGGTTCGCCGTTTGAGCGAAAAAATTCCGAAAGCTTTTTCTTGCTGTCCTCAAAAACGTAGCCGAGACAGTAAACATTCTTCTTGACATCGGAAAGCTCCAAAAACGCCTCGTTCATGTTCGGCGCCTTTTCAAGCTTCATTTGAATATTGGCGCACATGCCGACAATCAGCCTGTAATCTTCCTTTTCGGGAAGAAATGTTGTTTCGTCGGGATTTCTGAACTCGTTTCTGAGTGCCTTTTCCTTTTCGAGGTCGGCGATAATGCGCTCCCTCTCCTCGTTTCTCTTTTTGCCCGA
>CAVGRW010000207.1:0-2881 GCA_963631735.1 Bacteroidaceae bacterium
AAAAGGCATTACCGAATTTTGCAGTCGGTAATGCCTTTTTTATGCCTATTTTAAATTATTTTACTTGGAATTGCTTTTTTCGTTTTTATCGTCAAAGAATGAAGTGAAAGAATAGAATCAGTAACCGCCGCTTTTTTCATATTTTCATCAATGACCTCATTTATTCTCTTGGCGATAATAGCTACACCGACAGGCTGCTCGCTTATTTCAACCATTGCCGCCTGCTCCGCCGTTATTTCAAACGGTGACAATTTCGGCTTCGGTTCGGATTTCCTTCTTCCGACCTCTCCTCCGTTATCAATCACTTTTCCGAGCACATCGGAAACATAGAACAGACACCTGCTGATGCGAACATTGTTAAGTGTACTGTCGTCTCCTATTTCGACATCCGTCAGCGGATCCACACCGTTTGCAAGCTTATCAATGTACATTCTTGCTCTCTGCATCTTTTCAAGTTCTGTCATTTTCATTCTCCTTAATTTTTTCTAATATAATGCCGTTTGCGGTTATATAAAACGACATTCTTGATAATTCATCTTTGCCATTCTTTTTGCAACAAAAATTTTACATTTTTCAAGTGCTGTAACATTTGAATTTTGATTAAATATATAGTATAATTAACTCATAAAAAATTAAAGGAAGATTTATATGGGAAATTATAATTTGCTTGTTATGTGTTATTGCATAATATTTACGGCATTTAATTTCGGCGTTTTTCTGACCTGCTATCTTTTCGGCTTTACATATGACCGAGAGTTGAGGAAAAAGGATAACAGAGTGATTCTGCCGCCGTTTGCTCGTTTCTTTTTCTACTTTAAAGGGATTCAAAGCAGTTCAAGATCACGTCCGACAAAGCTTTGCGGCGGAGCCGAAATATTTGCATTTCTTTACTTTATACTTATGGAAATCGCAAACGTTCTTATCGCAATGATTTCCAATGATTTCGTTCTTTCATGCCGAATTTCTGTTGTGCTTTTCGCGATAATTCTTATTGTAATGCTCATTCTTACTGCCGTTGTCAGAAAAAGAATCAAGACTCAGTCCGCACAAGCCGACATTCAGGAGCTAAACGAATATCTGACTCCGAAAGAAACGATAGACATAAACAACGACAAAAAAATTGATAAATTCCTTGCCGAGCCCCATGAAAAACCGGACGAGGAGCTTAACCCGCTGAAGCTGCTTGATGAAGAAAGCTTTGAAAGCGAAACAGCCGATGTTTCACAGGGTATGGAAGCCGTAAGCCAAATGAAAGAGCATATAATCGTTGATGACGCTAAGGAAAACGAAATTGTCGAGAATATTCTTTCATCTCAAGCGCAAACAGAAGAATCCGAAATCCGTGAAACCATGGATTTCAAAGAGGGAATGAAAAAGATAAACGAATTGAGAGAAAACCCGATAGATAACGACTTTTAATTGTTTACCGCAATTCCGAGATTTTCAAGCAAGCTGATATCGGATGCGTTTATTACCCCGTCACCGTTTGTGTCGGCAAGCATCAAAGCGAGCTTATCGGTATTCATGCCGCTGTCGACGCAAGCTGCTTCGACTGCGTCCATGCCATCGAGATTTCCGTCGAGGTTGACGTCTCCTCTTACGACAATTTTAAACTCATCTACACAACTGCCGTTATAAATAAGACGGCAGTTTTCTTTTTCTATCGAAAATCCGTCGGCAACGGAAATGTTATTTTTATCCGAAATTATCAGATAAGTTAAATATCTTTCGTCGCCGTTCGTGAACGGGTTGATTTTCTCAAAGCCGCTGTTGTTATAGCTCAGAAATTTCACATTGCCGTCGCTCATATAAAGCGTTGCGATATTTTCAGCGGAAGCCGCATAGAAATAAAGATTTTCGTCATCGGGATGTCCTGCCGTTATGGGTGCATTTTCTATGCTGTTCTGATAAACACGGTCATATCCGCTCAAGGGAACAGTCAGCATTGAAACGGACTCGCCGTCACTATTATGAATTCCCGCAAACGTTGTCTTGCAATTATTGCCGTTGCCGATATTGTCGGCACCTGTGCCGCCGATAGCCTTAACACTGCCGCCGTTGATCACGACAGTTCCGCCGTTAGCGGTGAAGCCGCCGCCTATGCCTGCCGCCTTGTTGCCGCCCGTTGCAGTGACTGTACCGCCGTTTATCGTTATTTTTCCGCCGCCTGCGAGCATTCCGCCGCCTATACCTGCGCCGCACTCGCCGCCGACAGCAACAATATTGCCGCCGTTTATTGTTATCGTACCGCCGCTGCCCGACGAGCCGCCGCCTATACCTGTGCCGTAGCCGTCAATGCCGCCCGTTGCGTATATCGTTCCCGAATTTATCGTCAACGTTCCGTTTGAGCGTCCGCTGCCGCCGCCTATGCCTGCCTCAATTTCACTTTGGGCATAGAGAATTCCGTCGCCCTCAATTGTCAAGGACGCTTTCAAGGCAATTTCTACGCCGGCGCAATATGTGCCTGCCGTAAGGTGATTTTCACCGACAAGAGTCAGCTTTGCCGAGGAGGTTTGAAGAACAGCGAAAGCGTAGTCATTCTCGCCGGAACGGGCAATATTTACATTTTCAATTTCAACGTCCTGCTCGCCTGACGTAACGGTAATGCCCCTGTCAAGAGATTTTGACGGATGCATCTGCGTTACCGTATAGCCTACGGAATTAACCTCTGTCACGGGCTTTCCCATTTCATCATAGCCTGAAACGGTTCCGTCACCGATTTGAACATCGCCGTAGTCAAGATACAGCACCGTTCTCTCGCCGACCGCCTTTATCGAAAAGGAAGCCGACAAAGCAATCAGGCTTATTGAAAGAACAATTGCAAATATTTTTTTCATAAATATCACCTATGATAAACGGCACCTTTGTGGGGTGCCGCTTA
>CAVGRW010000208.1:0-2865 GCA_963631735.1 Bacteroidaceae bacterium
TGAAAATACTTGGCGGGCAGCCGCCCGGGAAGATAAGGCGACGCCGACATTTTTTATTTTAATTGCTCAGAAAAAAGAGAACACAAAATTCAACGCACTACCGAATATGATTTATTGTTTGGATATGCTTGATACATTGTTATTAAGCATTAAAGATTTGAGTTTTTAATTCCGAGTAACAAAACCGAATATGCCTCAATAGCTCAGTTGGCAGAGCACGCGGCTGTTAACTGACGAGAGGGATCAACCGTCCGGTGGACGAAAAGTTGATCCATCGAGTAAGAAGAAACAAGGAGAATTGCGAAGCGCTCCAAGCGAGCAAGGCGACTATGTTTCTGAACGGTCACAGGTTCGATAACCTGATTAAGAGCAACAAAACTAAATATGCCTCAATAGCTCAGTTGGCAGAGCACGCGGCTGTTATCTGTCGCAGTCAAAACAATCCGGTGAATTGTTTGGGCGTTACGATACAATGGGGCAACGGTAGTTGCCGACAACATATTCAAAGTCACGGGTTCGAGCTGCTTGTGTCTCGCAGTCACCCCCTTTTGTTACTCCGTGACATTTCCCCTGTCAAGGGAATTTCTGCTTGAGGTTTAAAACATGACTCAAAAACCGAAGCATTTAAAACGAGAACAACGGTACCGGCGAGGAAAGGGTAAAAAAGCAAAAAATTTTTAAAAAATTCTTTCAATGACTTGTTCTTTTCATTAAAAAATGATATTATGATTTAAACTTTTTCTTTTACGCAGTTCAAGTAAATAACAGTCCGATGCGAGAAATTCAGGTGAATAATTTGCTTAAAATACACTGTGTTTTTGCATTACTGCTCAAAGAAAGTGCTGTATTTTGTGAAAGAAAAGGATTATTAAAACACAAGGACTGATGAAAAATGTCGTTATCGGCGGAGCGGATAGCGGAGGAATATTATCATGACATATATAAATTCTGCTGCTCAAGATGCAGGAATGCAGATACCGCACAGGACATAACGCAGGAAACTTTTCTGCTTTTTATGAACGAAATTGATAATCTTTCGGATGCCAATATCCGTTCGTGGCTTTTCACAGTTGCAAACAATAAGCTGCACGAACATTTCAGAAAGATCAAGGTTGAGACTAATTTTGTCTGTGCGGATAATATTGATATTTCCTCACTTGACGATGTCGAGTACAACGAAGCCGATGTTGAAACGATGTTCGACGACGTTCAGAAAAAGATACTGAACATATTGACCGATAAAGAAAAGGAGCTTTTCATAAAGCTGTATATCGAAAAGAAGGAAGTCAGTTTAATAATAAAAGAGTTGGATATTACATACGATAATTTCCGAACGAGGAAAAGCCGACTTAAAAGAAAGGTAACGCAAACAGTTAAGCATTTGTATTTCTTTGCGCTTGTTTTTTCTTTCAAAATTTTTCATTGATTCGGAGGCAAAAATGGAAGAAAATATCAGAGCGTTGGAAATAAAATTAAATAGGATAATTGACACCGAGCTCGAAAAGAATATTTCGCAGATTGACGGCGATTTGGTCATGGCATGCTGCGACGGACTCTTGAGAATGGAAAACACGGATCGGTATATGCTCACCGAGGAAAAAGTGAGAAAATCTATCGACTCGATAATCGGTAAAAAATCAAGCTCCGCTACGAAACTGACAAAGCCGATAAAGATACTGCTCATTGCGGCAATAATTGCAGCTTTGCTTGTAATAGGTTCGCTTGGCTTTGCTCAGTATAAGTATAATATTTTCAAATTTTCGGATCATTCGACGGTAATGTTCAGCCATACCGACAGCAAGAGGGTAGGCGATTTGGAAGCAGATTACATACCCGAGGGCTTTGTCCTAACCTATGAAGATAACAAAAAGTACGGATGCTCAAAGGAATACACGAACGGAGAGGTACACTTTACAATTACAAAACAATCCGGCAGCAAAAAAGTTGAAATAAACACGGAATACAAAGACAGTAAAGTGACGGCGATCGGCGGAACAGATTATATCGAATTCGGAGAGACGGAACACGGACAGGGTATTGTGTGGGAAAAAGACGGATACCAATATGTCTTGTCCGGTAACATACAAAGTCAAGAATTGCTGAAAATCGCAATTTCCGTTAGTTAAAATCAACAGATATACAATAGAATATTTGTGCAAATCGGAGAAATGAAAATAATTCTCCGATTTTTTGTCACAAAACGAGAAAACCGTCATATATGTACAAAGGCTTTTAAAGATAGAAAAGCAAGCGACTGAGGGAGTTAAAGAAAACAAGTAGAATTTTGCGAAAACACCCTTAAATGAAAAAGTTGTAAGGTGAAATGAAATCACACGTCTTTTATATTTTAAAGATGATATCTATGTTCTTTTATACCGATGTGGACATAGTATCATAAAGTCGTGCACGGTTGCCGAATTTACGACTCCTTTCCAACGTAACCACAACCGTGTGCGGCACCACAATAATATCAAAACCGTAGGGGTCGATGTCTACATCGATTCAAGTTTAGAAGAAATTATTCTCGGCTCCCTTATAGGGGAGCTGTCGGCGTAGCCGACTGAGGGGTTTTGCAAAAAGTTTGATGAAATTTAAATTAACCCCTTCGACTTCGGTGCAGACCGCCGAAGCCACCTTCCCTGCAGGGGAGGCAAGAGAATTTTCTGCATCGAAACCAATTTTATCAAAATTCCAAGGTGCGATGTGGGCATCGCATCCTACGAAAAGTATATCTGAGCACGTTGAGTGAATTAGAGTCACATGGTGTTTTATATTATTAAAGATGATATCTATGTTCTTTTATACCGATGTGGACATAGTATCATAAAGCCGTGCACGGTTGCCGAAATTACGACTCCTTTCCAA
>CAVGRW010000209.1:0-2684 GCA_963631735.1 Bacteroidaceae bacterium
TTTTGGCGTTGCGATACAATGAGGCAACGGCAGTTGCCGACAACATATTCAAAGTCACAGGTTCGAGCTGCTCGTGCCTCGCAGTCACCCTTTTGTCACTCCGTGTCATTTCCCCTGTCAGGGGAATCTCTGTTTGAGGCGCCAAACAGAAAAGATCGCACATTGTGCGGTCTTTTTGTCATGTGCAGTGAATTAAAATCACTAATTGCTCTATACGGCCAAGGAGATTCTGCTGTAAAATAAGGTCGATGCGCTGATAAATTCGGTTCAATCGGACTTTTCAAGGGCCGATAAAGCCGTGCTGCGAATGATGAACGATACATACCGAAGCACGATTTTTAAATACGGAATGTATGTCACAAACGGCGTTTACACCGAGAAGCAGGCATACGATGCGGCGGTCAAGGACTTCCTCAGCCGAGGAATTAACTGTATTGAGTACAAGGACGGGCGCAGGGTCAACATTGCCGATTACACGTCAATGGCGATCAGGACGGTCAATCAGCGTGCATATATGGCAGGCGAGGGCGAATTCCGAAAGGAGCTCGGCGAAACGCTTGTTATTATATCCAGCCATGCGACGTCGTGTAAGCTTTGCAAGCCGTTTGAGAATAAAGTCTTGATTGATGATGTTTATTCGGGCGGAACGCCCGACGACGGAGATTATATGCTGCTCTCTCAGGCTATGGCAGAGGGCTTGTTTCACCCTCGCTGCCGTCACGGCCTCGGAACGTATTACCCTGAGCTTGAGGATATCATCCACTATGAAACGGAAGATAACAAGCTGAACGAATACGGCACGGAAGAGTTAAACCGGGCACACGTTGAGAACATGATCCAAAAATACAAGCGTCTGACGGTCGGAAGCCTTGATCCTGATAACATTGCGAAATATCAGGCGAAGCTCAATGAGTGGGAGGGCAGAAAAGCCCAATTAAGTATTGCAAATTCTGAAAATAGTGATACAATAAAAGAGCAAAGCATATATGCCGTTAGCACTGATCGAGCTCAGTTTGAACGATATAGAAATGTACTTAGAAAAGATGCTCCAAAGACGTTTGAGGATTTTCTGCAAATTAAATATACCGATTCGGATAAATGGAATAAGATAAAAGCTCTTGTCAATAGCAAGAACTATCTACAAGAACAATTAGCTTATATTTATAACGGCGAAAAATGCTTTATTCCGAAGCACACTGTTTTTAGTTCAAAAGCTAAGGTTATTGCAGGTGAAACTGCAAAAGATAAAATAAGATGTGTTGACAGCTTGATAAAAAAATATGGCGGTACTGCTGAAAAGTGGGAAAAGAAAGTTGCTTCAATTAAAAGTGACAAGTATTTGTTCGATGTGCATTGGTACGAATGCGATGGCATACAGTATGAAATGAAGCTCAAACACAGAAAGGAATTATGATCGTGAAGTTAAGATATAAAGGTGAATCTTTTGGCGTTGATAGCCTGACTGACGGAAAAATATATAATGCGGTTGAAGAGGATGGAATGTATCGTGTTATAGACGACAGCGGCGAAGATTATTTATATTCAATGACTAATCCTGCGCCTCTTGATGGAAGCTCAAAAGGCGGGAAATGGGAAATAATTGAACAATAATATTCAAATTGAATACTTGTAAGCACCCTGAGAAATCAAGGTGCTTTTTTCATGCCTATAATTTCAGCGTTGCCGTAATGGTGACGCTGTTTTTATATCAAAAATACAGTTTGCCCGTATCTGAAATAACGGGGTGCGGATGTCCTTATCCGTAAAAAAGGAGAGTATATGGCTGAAGAAGTCAACAACACAGAGAATACAGAAAACGGCAATGTACAGCAGGACACAAATACAGGTGCGGCGAATACAGAGCCGGAGAAGAAGTATTCCGAGGAGGAGATGAACGGTATCTCCAAGAAAAACAGCGAAAAGGCTGTTGCCAAGGTTCTCAAAGAACTCGGCATCACAGACAAGGTCAAAGCGAAGGAAATCCTTTCCAAGGCGGCAGCTGAGGAAGCGGCAAACTCGGAGAACAACGGTACCGGCGAGGAAATGTCGCAAATTCAGCAGGCGCTTGCCAAAGAGAGAGAACGTGCGGACGGCGCAGTGCTTTTTTGCACCTAATTCTTGTTTAATATCTTATGTAATTTAGACTGTCTGCCTTATGCGGCCTTGTTTTAGGTTTATTTGATTGTGTGAGTACTTGTTTTGGTACTGTAAATGCTTGCTTTTAATTTTTTATGATTGAAATAACATTAACTCCGTGATACTATAATGATGATAACAGGCTTAAATATAAAAAACAAGGCTCTTGAATTGCTTGTAAAATGTTTTCATGATGGATAATTACAAATTTAGACTTAAGGTAGCTTTTGACTTAAAAAGGAAGGTAATTTTTATGCTTGGAAAAGGACTTTTCGGAGGATTTTTTGATTGGAATCTTGACGGTAAGCTGGATTCGTTTGAGCAGGCGTCCGATATGACTGCATTCATGCTTCTTATGGACGATATTAAAAAATCCGACAATGAAAATTCTGACGATGATGGCTTAGATGACGATTTATTTGATAATTCGGATGATGACGAATTATATTAAAAATGCTGAAAAGATGTAAATATCATTGATGAAAAGAAAACATTTCGCAGAATAAACCCTTCTGCGAAATGTTTTCTTTTTAGTTTATTAAAAAATT
>CAVGRW010000210.1:0-2682 GCA_963631735.1 Bacteroidaceae bacterium
CCGTAGTTATAAAGGTTTGTATATTTGTGACGCTGAGTTGTCGAACCGTGGTTATACAAATTTCCGACAAAACCGCCGACATCATTACCTGTTGATGTAAGACTGCCCTTATTAACGCAGTCTGAAATGTTAACTTCAGCCGCTTTGTCCAAGTTGCCTATATATCCTACAAATCCGCCGAGAGCCGAGGCACCCGAAACGTTACCGGTATTAACCGTATTCTTGATCGTCCAAACGGATGAACCGGTCTGACTCTCCACCGTTGCAAGAATACCTGCACCGTTTGAGTTGCCGCCGGTTGAAACATTACCTGTATTAAGGCAATTTGTAATCTCACAGCCGTCGTCCTCAATACCGGCGATAAGACCTGCGGTGTGCTGACGTCCCGTTACGTTAGCCTTATTGGTACAGTTATTCATAACAAGCTTGCCCTTGTCATAACCGACAAGTCCGCCGACCCAATTTGCATTTACGTTTAAGGTTGAGGTGTTGTGACAATTTTCCATTG
The DNA here is from genome assembly GCA_963631735.1 of Bacteroidaceae bacterium. Classification (GTDB taxonomy): domain Bacteria; phylum Bacillota; class Clostridia; order Oscillospirales; family Acutalibacteraceae; genus CAG-488. Next base: position 509 of record CAVGRW010000210.1, read on the forward strand.
TCAGCGTTTTATCTGAGCTGTTTTTGCCGAGGATACCGCCGACATTTTCATTTTGTGCCGTAAAGGACTGAGCAGTATTGGAGCAGTTTCTTATTGTAATACCTGCGTCGTTGCCTGAACTCAAAATTCCCGCAATACCGCCGATGTGCTTATGTCCGCCCGAGATATTACCCGTGTTATTTGAGTTCGTTATACTGATTGCGTCACTGCACTCGGTCGAACCGTTCAATCCGCCGACATACTGCTGACCGTTTATCGCTCCGCTATTATTACACTGACTGATCGTAAGCTTGACAGTACCGTTACCCAACAGACCGCCGACTCTGTCCGTACCAGTAACCGAACCGTTATTGGTGCAGTTTGTAAGGGAAACCGTCTGAGCTTGACCTATCAAGCCTCCTACGCAATTGTTAGAAGATGTGATAACGCCGTTATTTGTATATGCCTGTGATGCAAGTTTTCCGCTAATTGTTATCGAACCCTCGGAATATCCGACAAGTCCGCCGCAATAAACACCGTTGCAGTTTATTGCACCGCTGTTTGAGCAGTTTATGAACTGTATCGTTGTTGCTTTGACCTCGCCGAAAAGACCGCCTGAACATTTTGGACTATCACCCGTATTGCTGATAGTTGCGGTATTATAGCAATTTTCAACTCTGACAGTCGTACCGTTTTCAAGATAACCGACCAAACCGCCGCTTTGCTGTCTGCCGACAACACCTGAGGTCTCGCCGCCGTGCGTTGCATTAGAGTATGTACAGTTTGTAGCGGTAAAATTACCCGATACCCTGCCGACATAACCGCCGCTCCAATAGGTCAGCGATTTGCTGCCGTTGCCGGATAATCTGACACCTGTAACTCTACAGGAAACATTACAGTTTGCAAACTCGATATCTGTTTCTGCCTCACCGACCAAACCGCCGATTCTTGTTCGTCCGCTTACACGGCTTGACGTTACTGTAATATTACTTAAAGTAACCTTGCTTGTAACAACATTACCGACGCACAAGCCATATTTACCGTACCATGTATCCTTGCCGTATCCGCCATCTGTTGTACCTGCAAAACAATCATCAAACTTAAGGTTTCTAATGGTAGCTCCGTTTGCTTTTAAAAACAATCCGGCTAAATCCTCTCTGTAACCGCAGTAGGCATTCATCTTACTGATGGTGTGATTTTGTCCATCAAAAATACCTTTAAATTCCGTACCGTTTCTTACCCATTGATTACTGCCTCCAAGATCAATATCATTGTCAAGGTAAACAGTGTACGATGCATATGTACCGAGGCTGTTCATAAACCATGCCAAACCGTTAGGGGTTTTAATATGCATGGTTGAACCCGAAACAGTATAGTCGGTTCCCGAGCTTGCGCTTGTACTGCCGCTCCAAGCCGCCGCACTTGCCGTAATTTTCAAGACACTCGGTTCAAAGATGAAGAATGTCGTGAACATCATGACAAGACATAATGCCACGCTGATGAATTTTCGTCCGCAACGGGCGAATGACCGATTGATTTTCATGTTTTCACCTCATAAAAAATTCAAATCAATTTTCACTTTCAAAATCTTGTTTTGAAATTTATTTTTGGGAATACACAACAGTCCCATTTTGTCATACATTATAACATGCTCATATTTTTTATTCAACCGAATTTCAGTTTATAATTCCGTCAAAACATAGATTATTCTATGTTTTTCCCTTTTTCTTTGTTGATTATAACGAAACGGTAATAACAGCGAAAAAATCAAGAGCTTGGAAACGGCTTTCCTAAAAAAGGTGACGAGAAAATCTGATGAAATTGCTTTCGGTAAAGAATAATTTCTTGCCTCCCCTGCAGGGTAGCGAAGGAGGAGCCCATGCTCAAAATAGATTTCATCAGACTTTCAATAAACCCCTCAGTCACGGACAAGCCGTGACAGCTCCACTACAGGGGAGCAAGGCTAAATTTCTTCTGTCTTTAAAACATAATCATAGAATTCCCGTCACATTTCAGCCTCCCCTTAAATGATTTAAGGGGAGGTGTCGCCTAAGCGACGGAGGGGATAAAGATTAAACTCTGATAAGTCCGTACTCCCTCAGTCGGCTACGCCGCCAGCGTCTCGCTGCGGCTCGGTCACACTCCGGCTCTGAACGTCCACCGGACGTTCATTCACTACCGTCGCGCCGCTTCGC
>CAVGRW010000211.1:0-2617 GCA_963631735.1 Bacteroidaceae bacterium
AAAAAAGTTCACAAATGGTTATTTTTTACGTTATATATTCATAATACCATGGTTTCAACATCATAATAACCTTGCAAACAGGTTTATTATTGCGGAGGAGTAAGGCTATGAAAGAAGTTAAATCACCCAAAAAACCGATTATCTATTACTACGGAATAGTTCTGCTGATTATTCTTGTATTCAACATGGTTGTTGCGCCGCTTATTACGAATGCAAGAGTAAAAGAAGTGGACTATGGCACGTTTATGAAGATGATTGAGGAAAAGAGTATCGGCAGCGTTGAGGTCGATGATTCCGAAATTATTTTCACGGATAAGGACGAAAAGCAGATTTACAAAACGGGCGAAATGAATGACCCGAACCTGACTGACCGTCTTTATGCGTCGGGAGCTAAATTCACCCGAAACATTGAAAAAGGAATGTCGCCGCTTCTGAGCTTCTTCCTTTCGTTTATCCTGCCGATTTTGATTTTTGCCGCACTCGGTCAGTATGTGGGCAAGAAGATGATGTCGCAGGCAGGCGGACCGAACGCAATGTCCTTCGGCATGGGCAAGAGCAACGCAAAGGTCTATGTTCCGTCGAGCGACGGCATACGCTTTGCCGACGTTGCAGGTGAGGACGAGGCAAAAGAAAATTTGGCGGAAATTGTCGATTATTTGCACAATCCAAAGAAATATTCCGATGTCGGCGCATCAATGCCAAAAGGCGTTTTGCTCGTAGGCCCTCCGGGTACAGGTAAAACAATGCTTGCCAAAGCCGTAGCAGGTGAGGCCGGTGTGCCGTTCTTCTCGATGTCGGGCTCGGAATTTGTTGAGATGTTTGTCGGCATAGGTGCTTCAAAGGTTCGTGACCTTTTCAAGCAGGCAAAGGAAAAGGCTCCGTGCATCGTGTTTATTGATGAAATTGATGCCATCGGCAAAAAGCGTGACGGACAGATCGGCGGCAATGACGAGCGTGAGCAGACGCTCAATCAGCTTTTGACCGAGATGGACGGCTTCGGCGGAAACAACGGAGTTATTATCCTTGCCGCAACCAACCGCCCCGAATCGCTTGACCCGGCGCTGACACGTCCCGGCCGATTTGACCGTCGTGTTCCCGTTGAGCTGCCCGACCTTGCCGGACGTGAGGCGATACTCAAGGTTCATGCGAAAAAAATCAAGACTGCCGATAACGTCGATTTCCATACGATTGCCCGTATGGCTTCGGGTACATCGGGCGCCGAGCTTGCCAACATCATCAATGAAGCGGCTCTGCGTGCTGTTCGCAGCGGACGTACAGTCGTTGAACAGGCCGACCTTGAGGAAAGCATCGAGGTTGTTATCGCAGGATATCAGAAGAAAAATGCAATCATGACCGATGAAGAAAAGAAGGTCGTTGCTTACCATGAGATAGGTCATGCACTTGTCGCAGCTTTGCAGACGGCTTCCGCACCCGTGCAGAAGATTACAATAATTCCCCGTACCTCGGGTGCTCTCGGCTACACTATGCAAGTTGAGCAGAACGACAAGGTTCTGATGACAAAGGAGGAGCTTGAAAATAAAATTGCCACGCTTACGGGAGGACGTGCGGCCGAGGAGATCGTGTTCGGTCAAATCACAACGGGTGCGTCAAACGACATTGAGCAGGCAACTAAGCTTGCCCGTGCGATGATTACACGCTACGGAATGACGGATGATTTCGATATGGTTGCAATGGAAACGGTCAGCAACCGGTACCTCGGCGGCGATACGTCGCTTGCATGCTCGGCTGAGACGCAAAAAGAGATTGACAGAAAGATCGTCGAAACGGTCAAAAAGCAGCATGAAAAGGCTCGCAAGCTGCTTACGGATAATCGTGAGAAGCTCGATGAGCTCTCAAATTATCTTTATGAAAAAGAAACTATTACGGGCAATGAATTCATGGCTATTTTGAACGGAAAGGACGGTGCAGCGGTATGAACAGAAAATCAAACTTCGGCTGGAGCGAACTGATTATAGGTCTGCTCATGACCGTGCTCGGAATTCTCACGTTCATTAAACCCGAAAACATTTTGTCGGGCGCAATTATCGTGTACGGAATTATTATAACCGTGATGGGAATTGATGATATTATCGTTTATGCGAGAGTGTCGCGCTTTACGGGCTTCGGTCCGACGCTTGCGCTGATTTCCGGTATTCTCAGCGTTATGTGCGGCGTTATGCTCATTGCCAACCCGAATATCGGCAAATGGGCGCTGACGATTCTCATGCCGATTTGGTTTATCGCACACAGCATCGCAGGGCTTACGAGAACAAACTTTATTCGCTTGGTCGGTAATACGTTTTATTATTACCTATCGCTGATATTGAACATCTTAGGCTTGATTATCGGTGTGATTATGATTTTCAGCCCTGCAATGTCATTCGTAACGCTCAGAGTCGGCGCATATATAGTTGCCGTGTATCTTGTGCTTTTCGGACTTGAAAGCATCATCTCGGCATTTGTACGCCGAAACTCAGATTGGTAAAAATAAATATTTAAAAGCAAAAATAGGGCTGCGGCGAAACGTATGTTTTGCCGCAGCCTTTGTGCTGTTATTTAGATAAGTCTGAAGGTCTTGACCTCGTGCGGTTTCATGGTGAATTCAAATTCGCCGTTC
>CAVGRW010000212.1:0-2594 GCA_963631735.1 Bacteroidaceae bacterium
AATTAACGTTTCACCGCTAATGCCATTGTAGTCCTCTTAACATATTTTGTCAAGATTATCGGTTCCTTTTTAAAAAACTTCATTCTGCAAAAGCCTTGCATTTTAAAACGTTTGTGATATAATAAAGTTAAATAAAAGAAATTTGCTGCCGAGTGGCGGCTTTTATAAAGGGTTGCAGTTAGCGGAGGCTAATCGCAACGAAGCGCAGTAATTCAAAACATCAAAACGAGGTGAAATGTCATGAACGATAACGAGCTGCAATTTGACCGCACATGCCATGTGCTCTATACGAAGCAGTGCAAGAAGCAGATACAGGAAAAAATCGCACTGCACTATCCGTCGTCTCAGTGCGAGGAGGTTTGGGAGAAGGTTCAGCGTAAATATGTTGAATTCCTTTCCGATTGGCGCACCGACCTCGGCGGAAAGAAAAATTTCCATAACGGCAGAGGCGGCAACTATGACTGCATTGCCCTGATGGCGTATTATTCGGTCTGCAAGGACATTACAAGCCTCGACGAAATCGAGGAAATGGAGGGCAACCTGTTTCTGACGGCGTTCCGCAAGTTGAAGTTTGTTGACTGCAACAAGCCGTTTTTCAAGAAGCTGATGTATCTTTCGTTCATGAATGCCAAAAAGCAGTGCGACAAATGGGGCGATTTCAAAATGAATGTTGCGCCGTTTGACAAGGACAAGCCGATCTACTACGAATTCACGGAGTGCCCGACGGCGGAGTTCGCAAAAAAACACGATCTGCTTGAGGTCATGCCTGCGCTGTGTAATCCCGATTTCACTGCTATGGAGCTTATTCACGCCCGTTTGGTTCGCACAACGACCTGTTCAAATGGCTGTAAATGCGACTACACGATTTGCGGCGACCGAGAAGAATATCTCAAGGAGCACCCCGAATACCGTGACGAGGCAGGCTACAGAAGAAACCGTTGAAGAAAGCGAGGAATATAAATGAAACACCATATTGAAAGAAATTCCGTGCAGGAAACGCTGATTATTCCGCTCTACGGACGCAAAATGTGCTCGGAGCTTTATCCCAATCTTTTCCGTGACGAAACGTCGATTCGTCTTATAAATGAAATAGATTATGATTTTTCCGAGCTTGCCAAAAATTCCGAAAGTCTGATGCATCGCTTCGGATTTTTGGAGGTTGCAATGCGCCAAAACGACCTTGCATGGGAGGTTCGTGACTATCTGAAATCTCACCCCAATGCGGCGGTCGTTAACCTCGGCTGCGGACTTGACAACACGGGTCGGCACTGCGATAACGGAACGTGCAAAATATACAACCTCGATTTTCCTGACGTTATTACCGTCAGAAATGAGCTTCTTCCTCCCGGTGAGCGTGAAGAAAATATCCCCTGCGACCTCAATAATACCGAATGGTTCGGTAAGATAGACGCTTCGGACGGCGCTGTTTTCTTTGCCGCAGGCGTGTTCTATTATTTCCTGACCAAACAGGTCAAGACTCTTGTTCAGGCTATGGCGGAAGCCTTCCCCGACGGCAAGCTTGTATTTGATGCGGCAGGAAAATCTGCGGTAAAGCTCATGCTCAAAACATGGATAAAGGACGCAAAAATCAAGGATATCAACGCTTATTTCTCTGTTTCCGATACAAAATCCGAGCTTTCGGCGTGGTCTCCGAAGCTCAGAGTTTCGAGCCGAGGCTATATGCTCGGTTATAACAATTTGAAGGATCCGTCAGTCAGCGGCTTTTTCAGATTTCTGTCAAAGGTCGGCGATAAGGCAATGAATATGCAGATCGTTCGGCTTGATTTTGAACAAAAACGCTTTTAAAACGGAGGGATTTCAATGAAATACATGGGTATGCCGATGGGAATGTGGACGCTGTTCGCAATCTCGTTCAGGTCTCATCTGACCGAGATTTTCTGCTATGACACAGAGACGGCAAAGGAAATTACGGCAAGAGCCAAGCCGAAATACAAGGAAATTATTGCCGATATTCCCGAGTTTGAAAAAGCCGACCGCTTCAAAATGAATATTGTCAACTGTGCAATGATTGCGGCGTTTATTCTCTCAATGCCCGATCGTCCGCAGGTGGACAAGCTGACGGATTATTATGCAAAATCCATGATGACGAAGCCGATGAAATGGTTCTGCCGCAAGAGCGGAAAGAACAAATTCTCCGAAAAGGATATTGAGGGAATGAAAGCTACGGCGAAGCTCAAAGCCGCCGACCGCAACCCGTATTCATGGAACATGGACTTTTACGAATACCCCGACGGCAGCGGCTATGAAGGTCGTTTTACCAAGTGCGGAATTTGCACGCTTATGAAAAAGCTTGGGCTTTACGACCTGACACCTGCGCTGTGCCACCTTGATTACACGATGAGTGAGGCGGGCGAAGCATCGGATTTCGTCCGTGAATACACCCTCGCCTCGGGCGGACCGTACTGCGACTGCGGATATAAAAAGAAGGCAAAATAAAACACCAATAAAAACAGGGACTGCTCCGTGCATTTTCGGAACAGTCCCTTATTTTTATATTCTTATTTGCTTATCGCTTTTCCGATATAATAGATAAGCTTTGAAACGATTACATATACCCTTGTGCTTGAAAGCGC
>CAVGRW010000213.1:0-2592 GCA_963631735.1 Bacteroidaceae bacterium
TGTTTGCACCTGCTGTCTTTGAAAAGAACAGCTTAGATATATTAGCACACGTTTTGTGTTTTGTCAATACTTATTTTTAATTTTAAGCAAATTATTTGCCGAAAACAGGGTAAACAGAGATAATCACCTTGTTGAGGATATCCATAGCAAGCTTAACGAGCTTTTGCGCTATAACAACAAACTGATTTGTGTTCGCTTCTTTGACTGCATAGCCCGGGATAGTGCCGTTGCGGTTGTCAACTCCGTCAACCTCGCCGATATATCCGCCCCAAAGGCTGTAGGCGATTGCAAGGGCTTCCTTCTCCTCGGGAGTGGCAAAGCCGTATTTTTCGCTGAAATCACGAAGCATATTATCGGCAACGCTGCCCTTATATCCGAGCTTGCCGAGAAGCTCGTTTGCACTTGCAAGCATATCGCTGTCGGCTGTCACTGCAACGGACTTGCGAACGGTGAAGGCAATCAATCTGATAAGAACGGTGAAGTCGTCCGAGCCGAGATTATATCGCTTGTCACCGATTATGCACCTGAGAATAGCTTTTGTTATGGCGTCGTTAAGAGTAGTGTATTCGCTGTCGGGAATTTCAAGTCCGTATGCCGCCGCTTGCTCCTGAATTCCGCCCTCGCCGTAAATCGGAGTATCGGACATCTCCTTTATGGTGTCCGTAACGGGCTTGAGTTTTGCATAAAGTGCGCTTGAGTCCTCAACGCCGAGCGCTTCGGGGGAGATATTTTCTCTGAGATCCTCGGAATATTCCTTATAAGACATGCTCCAAGTGTATTCCTGAAGATTATTTTTCATCATTTCAAGAGCTTCGGCTGAGTAGCCCTTGCAAACCTCGGCAAGCTTGTCGGCGTCAATATGATTGATTTTCTTTGTTTCGTAGCTGATTTCATTGTCGGTTACGTTGAAATATTTGTATTCGGCAGGGAAGTTGCCGAGACTCGACATTGAGAAATCGTAAATCGTGTTGCCGAGGAAGCTTGTGTAGGATTTTACGTTGTTGCGATGTGTATGACCCGAGAAAACGAGCTTGACGCCCAAATCGGCAAGAAGTCCTGCGAATGAATACGGCGTATCAACAACGTAGCTCTTTTCGTTCAGCTTCTGGAACGGGTTGTGCTCAAGAAGATTGTGGTGCATGATCATGATGACCTTTTTGCCCTGCTTCTTTGCCGCCTTGATCTGCTTTACCGCCCAATCCATTCTTGTTACGTCGTTGTTCGGGACAACTCGGTATCTTTCGTCGCAGGTGTCGAGCGCAACAAGGGTATATTCATCGTTGAGATTAGCGCTGTAGGAGCATGTGCCCTCGTCGGTCGAAAGCGCCTCGTCGTAGCCGAACTCGTGATAGATTTCGGTGAATTTCTTGTGGTCAACAGGCATGTCCTTTGCGTTGTCATGGTTGCCGTTGATAACATAGACCTGTTTGCCTGTTTCCTGCTCAAATTTTCTGAACTTTGCGGCAACGGTCTCATGCTCGAAAACATAGTCTCTGCCGTGAGTCGCAAGGTCGCCTGTTACAAGAACAAATTGACAGTTCGGGTTTTCCGCACATTCATTAAGAAATTCGTCGATTATGTAGCCGCTCTGATTGGTAAGCGACTCGCTTTCCGATTTAAATGTCGTGACCCAGCCCTCATCGGCAAGGGTAGTTCCTGCCTGCTTTACAGGGTGGACATAATGAATGTCCGATGCAACGGCAAAGCCAAATTCATCTCCGCTGTTTTCCGCCGAAGCGGTCAGTGCAAGAGACGAGCATAAAATTAAAGTCAGCGATAGAATAATGCTTAAAGATTTCTTTAACATAAAACCTCTCCTTTTCCTTTATATAGCTATTTTATCAGTGAAAAAAGCGGTTGTCAATGAACAAAACGGTAGATATATATCTTTCTTATTGCTTCTTATGAGAATATCTTAAAATTTTTTGGCTTGAATTTATAACAAAAAGGTTCTTATTTCTCTTTTGAAAGCTGATATTCCTCAGAAAAGAATAAAAAAGTGCTGAAAAAGCGCAATTGTTAACAAACTGTTCACACATTCTCAACAATTACGCAGCAGAGATATAATATTATACTTGTGGAGATAGTTATCTCTATTTTCATTTTTATTTTCTCTTTCCCTTGAACGGTTCGATGTTGCACACGTCGGACCGTTCCCCCTTTTTACGCAAAAATGCGACAGAAAAAGACATTGTTCGGGCTTTCGGACGATGTCTTTACTATTTTTTGGCTTGATCTCTGTGTATTGACACCTGGTGCAAAATGATTTATAATTACGGTGTATAGTAAGACCTTTGCGGGGTTTTATTTAAAAAATAATATAGGAGAAGTTGAAATGAAAAAGATCACATCATTATTACTGAGCCTATGTATTCTGCTGACGGTATGCAGCGCCGGTTTTGTGACAATAACCGCTTCGGCGGCGGAAAAAATCGAAGGCTCAGAGGTTACATGGAGCTTTGATTATCAGAACAAAACTCTAACCTTTGACGGCAAGGGCGATATACCGGACTATGATACATATGAGGACGAGAACGGTCTTTCGCTTATTCCGTGGGGCGGCTGTGATTATAACACGGTCGAGTTCGGCAA
>CAVGRW010000214.1:0-2582 GCA_963631735.1 Bacteroidaceae bacterium
TGAACGTCCGGTGGACGTTCAGAGCCGGAGCGTGACCGAGCCGCAGCGAGACGCTGTCACGGCTTGTCCTTGACTGAGAGAGTGAAAACAAGATAAAAGTAAATAATGAAAAGAAACGGTGACTTTGCGTTGCAATCCACTGCTTCCGCAAATATCCAAATAATATAAAGAAAAATATTGACCTTAACGCTGAAAAAAAGTATAATAATATAGTTAAGGCAAGGCTGCACAATTTGATGTGTACACATTGAAATCGGACAGTATGAAAGGGGGCAGAATGATGGATAAATATAAGCGTGACCACAGCATTATAAAGCTTTTGCAGATCGTTTCGGCAATCAGCTTTGTTCTCTGCGTTGTTTTTATCATTCTGTTGATTCTTTCAAGAAACAGTGATATACAGCTTTGGTATTCAAGATATCTCGAATATCTCGCCTCGGCGGAATACAAGGTTGAGCACATGGATGAGAAATTTTCTGTCTTTTTGATTGTTATTTTTCTCTATGCGTTCAAGGCGGTTTTCCCGATTTATCTCTATCCCGTTTCGGCTCTCTGCGCCGTAACCAGTGCCGTGTTTCCGTCATATTTTTCAATTCCGATCAATCTTTTGGGGCTTTCGGCTCTCTATTCAATTAAGTATTTCTGGGGCACAAAGGTCGGCGCAAACGGTGTTCAGAATATCCTTCAAAAGAGCGAGACCGTGCGGTATCTCGTTGAGCGTGACGGCAGGGGAAATCCGTGGCTTTTGGCTCTGTTCAGACTTGTGCCGGGAATTCCCGTAAATCAGGTCAGCAAGCTTTACGGCGCAATGGGCTTTAAATACGAATATTTCCTTTTGCTATCGCTTGTCGGCTATTCGCCGCTTTTGGTTTCCTACACGTTCATCGGTCGTAACGTGTTTAACCCGTTATCAACGGCTTTCCTGTTGCCGTTCATTTTATTGTTCCTGTTAGTGGGAGTATCAATGCTTGCCATAAGCAAAATAGTTCAGATCCAATCAAGGAGGAGGAAAAACAATGGCTGATGCAAAAACATTGAAAGCAAAGCTTGCTTCGGGTGAATTCGACGCAAGATTAAAAGAGGTTTATCTCAGCGACAAGGCTGTTGAAGATCAGAAAGAAAGAGATGCGGTTATAATCGACGAGTTCGTTAAGCTTTTCGGCGATAACGATTCGATCGAGCTTTTCAGCGCACCCGGCAGAACAGAGGTCGGCGGAAATCATACCGACCACAATCACGGCAAGGTGCTTGCTGCAAGTGTCGATCTTGATACGGTTGCCGCTGCTGCAAAGAGAGACGACGGAATTATTGTTGAAAAGTCGTTCAAGTTTGACGCTCTCGAGGTTGATATAAACGACCTTGAGGTACATACGGAGGAATTCGGAAAATCCTCGGGACTTATCAGAGGAATGTGCGCCGGTTTTAAGGAGCACGGCTACAACATAGGCGGCTTCAATGCCGCAAGCATGAGCCGTGTGCTCTCGGGCTCAGGACTTTCTTCGTCGGCGGCTTACGAGGTGCTCATCGGAACGATTCTCAACCATCTTTATAACGACGGCAAGGTTTCGCCCGTTGAGGTCGCAAAGATTGCTCAGTACGCTGAGAATAAATATTTCGGCAAGCCGTGCGGACTTCTTGATCAGACCGCAAGCTCCGTCGGCAGCTTTATAACGATTGATTTTAAGGACCCGACTCAGCCGATTATCAATAAAGTTGATTTTGACTTTGCTTCCTGCGGACATGCGCTCTGCATTATCGACACGGGCGGAAATCATGCCGACCTTACGGACGATTATGCGGCTGTAAGAGGCGAAATGGAAAAGGCGGCGGCAGTATTCGGCAAGAGTGTTCTCCGTGAGGTTGACGAGGACGAGTTTATGAAGAATATTTCGCTTGTCCGTGAAAATGTCAATGACCGTGCCGTGCTTCGTGCGATGCATTTTTACGGCGAAAACAGACGTGCCGAGGCTGAGGTCAAGGCTCTTGAGGACGGAGATTTTGAGAAGTTCAAGGAGCTTGTAACCGAGAGCGGCCGCTCGTCATATATGTACAATCAGAACGTGTTTACGTCAAAGGACGTTGAGCATCAGAGCGTTTCCGTTGCGCTTGCAATGTGCGAATATTTGCTCAAGGGCAAGGGCGCATGGCGAGTTCATGGCGGCGGATTTGCGGGAACGATTCAGGCGTTTGTTCCGCTCGATATGCTCGATGAATTCTGCGAGAAGATGGAATCCGTTTTTTCAAAGGGCTCATGCTATGTTCTTTCCGTAAGACCATTCGGTGGAATTAAACTGTTTTAAATGATTTTTTGAAAGCTGAAAGATTGCTGCTGATGAAATTTAACTGAATTTTGTATGGCGAGTATTGCTCGTCCGCCAAGTCAAATAAAGGACAATGAACGTTTAGTTTAAATGCCGGCAGAATTTTATTGAGACTTTTTTACAGAACAAAAATAGGACTGTACAACCGTGAGAGGCTGTGCAGTCCTGTTTTATTTATCAAGTTTATTTGTTATCAAATCGGTCATGGCACGGATGAGCGCTATCAATCCGAAAAGAATTGCGGCAGGGACGGTGAGTATG
>CAVGRW010000215.1:0-2569 GCA_963631735.1 Bacteroidaceae bacterium
GATGCCTGATATTCAAAATCCATATAATCACCTTTCAAATCAGTTACAGTTAGTATAACACATTCGAAACAAGTTTGCAACAGCATATTTAAAAGCGTAAAAAGCTTATTCAAAAATGGGTGAAATTTTTAACAAAATTTATGCTTAACCACTTCCATTTTTTATTATGACGTGTTATAATTAAACGGAAACTGATTTTAAATCAATTCAGGAGGTAAAATATGGATCAGAAATTAGAACCTTTATTTACGCCGTGGAAGATCGGTAATTGCGAAATCAAGAACCGTATAGTTCTGACGAGCATGGGCGGCACCGACCTTTTCGGATGGATGGAAAAGAACCATTTCGACAAAGACGGCGCAAAGTTCATTATGGAAATCGCCAAGAACAATGTAGGACTTATTCTCCCCGGCTGTCAGCCCGTTTACAACCCGATGTTCGGTCAGTGGCTGTACAAGAACAAGAAGATGTACGATGACCTCAAGAAGTGGATGCCCGAGTTCCACAAGACGGGCGCAAAGCTTTTCGTTCAGCTTACTGCAGGCTTCGGTCGTTCGTTCACGATCAGCTCCATGATGGAGAGCCTTTTCACCAATCCCGTGCTTAAGGTTCTCAGCAAGCCGTTCATGGATCTCGATATGATCACAGCTACAGCCAGCCCCTCTCCGAACCGTTGGTCGGATAAGGTTCCGTCAAGAGCTCTCACCAAGGAAGAGATTCACAAGTTTGTTGAAGCATTCGCAAAGAGCGCAAAGATGCTCAAGGATGCAGGCGTTGACGGTGTTGAGGTTCACGCTGTTCATGAGGGTTATCTTCTTGACCAGTTCACACTCAAGTATGTTAACAAGCGTACCGACGAATACGGCGGAAGCTTCGAGAACCGCTACCGTTTCCCTGTTGAGGTTGTTCAGGCAATCAAGGAAGCTTGCGGCGACGATTTCCCTGTTTCGCTTCGTTACAGCGTTATCTCCAAGACAAAGGGCTTCCGTCAGGGTGCTATTCCCGGTGAGGACTATGTTGAGGTCGGCCGTGACATGGAAGAATCCGAGAAGGCTGCAAAGTATCTTCAGGACGCAGGCTATGACTGCCTTAACTGCGATAACGGTACATATGACGCATGGTACTGGGCACATCCTCCTGTTTACATGCCCGAGAACTGCAACCTTGCAGATGTTGAGCACATAAAGAACTTTGTTGATATCCCTGTTATCTGCGCTGGACGTCTCGATCCGAGAGTTGCGGCAGAGTCGATCAAGGAAGGCAAGCTTGACGGTGCAGGCTTTGCACGTCCGTTCCTTGCAGACCAGGAGTGGGTAACCAAGATGATGAACGATCAGGAAGACGATATCCGTCCCTGTATCCTTTGCCACAACGGCTGCTTCAATATGTGCCACTACAAGGGCGTTCCGAACGATCAGGAGCTTTCCGACAGTCTCCACCTTGCACGCTGTGCGGTTAATGCAGAGACAATGCAGTGGAACAAGCATTATATAAAGAAAACAAATTCACCCAAGACCGTTCACATCATCGGCGGCGGTATCGGCGGCATGGAGGCTGCAAGAGTTCTCAAGCTCAGAGGCCACAACCCGATCATCCACGAGAAGAGCGACGTTCTCGGCGGTACATTTATTCCTGCCAGTGCAGAAAGCTACAAGGGCAAGCTTCGTGAGCTCCTCGAGTGGTATAGACTTCAGATGAAGAAGCTCAACATTGAGGTTAAGCTCAATGACGAGGTTAAGGATGTTGCCGTATTCGGCGATGCACCTGTAATCGTTGCAACAGGTTCAACTCCGCGTCAGCTCAGAAGAGTTCCGGGCTACGAGAAGATGGTTGAGGCTTGTGAGTTCCTTACAGGCACACCTGTAGGTGATACAGTTGCTGTTATCGGCGGCGGTCTTACGGGCAGTGAGATCGCATACGAGCTTGCACTCAAGGGCAAGAACCCGATCATCGTTGAGATGAAGGATGACCTTGTAAGCCAGAAGGGTGTTTGCCTTGCAAACTCCTCATACCTCAGAGAGTGGTTCGCACTCAACAAGACTCCTGTTTATCTTGAGACAACCCTCAAGGAAGTTAAGGACGGATCAATCGTTTGCACTCAGAAGGACGGCAAGGAGATCGAGATTCCCTGTGATTCAGTCATCAGCTGTGCAGGCTACATTCCGGCTCCTCTTGCCGAGAAGTCGGGCAACGTTCACCTTGTCGGTGACTGCCTTGCGATCGGCAACCTTCGTTCCGTTGTATGGCGTGCATACGACGTTGCAATGAAGATCTGAGAAAAGTAAATAAAATTAAGAAGCAGTCATTCGGCTGCTTCTTTTTTTAGCTTCATTTGATTTTTTTTACCGAGTATCGAGATTTTTTGATTTTTTATGTTTATTATATTTATCCCTTCCACCGCAATCTGCCGTGTTGCATGAGCGACGGAGTGGATAAAGATTAAAGGCTGATAAAATTTTACTCCCTCAGTCACGGACAAGCCATGCCGGCGTCTCGCTGCGGCTCGGTCACGTCGCGGCTCTGACAGTCCACCGGACTGTCATTCACTACCGCGCCGACACTTCGCTAC
>CAVGRW010000216.1:0-2475 GCA_963631735.1 Bacteroidaceae bacterium
CAATTTTTTATATCGCCGACTTAATGTCCTTAAACTCAATCAGTCTCTGGAACGGGGCTTTAGCGGAAGCTGCGTATTCATTATCGCTGATCGTTACCTTTGCACAGCTTTTACGGATTATAATTCGTCCGCGCCTCGCTTCCCAGCTGCCGCTCTTGTTATTTATATTGTTGCCGCAGATTCTGAGATTAGACACATTCGACGCATCAATAAGCCTGCCGTAGAAGTTATCAAAGCTGTTGTTTTCAATGGTTATATTATAGAAAAGAGTTGAACCGGCGGAATTGCCGTCAATGTTTGTCGAGATGTTTATCTGAGAGTCCCATTCAACGACGTTACATTCAACGAAGCTGTTGCTTCTGATAACAAGTCCGTTTACGCCCGTGCCCTCAAGCCAAAGACCCGACGAGATGTCCATTATGACTTTGATTGGGTTCGCCATGGTTTTGTAGAATCTGTTGTTTTCGCAAAGTCCGTTGTCACTTTGAAGAAGCAAGCCTCTTGCTCGATTTTCATGGAAATAGTTGCCGCTGATAACGTAATTGCCGCTGTCGATACTGCCGTTTGAAACGATGCAGTCCTTGTCGATAAAATCGGGCAATTCCTTATCAAAAGCAAGCCTGCTGCCGTCAACGGATGTGACTGTTGCGGAAAAGCCGAGACTGTCAAAGCCCTTGCTGCTGAAAATTGCAGTGTCGCCGACTGCAAAATTATTTGCGTTGGTGTAAATCTCAACCGTTTTGCCGTCGAGCTTATTTGTTACCATTGCAACGTTGTCATGCACATTAACGTCATCATCGCCCATGAAGCTGAAATCACAGCCGCTTATTTTGAATTTACCGTTGGTGTTTGCAATGTGCACACCGTCGGCGGTTGCAGAAACTCTGTTGTCATCATGCTCGGGATCAAGACCGATGACGCAGTTGAGAAGCTGGAAGCGCTCCGTGCGGTTTTCAATCAGCCATCCCATGCCTGCAATCGCATAAAGCTTGATGTCGGAAAAAGTAATGTTCGATGTGTTGAAAACGTTGAATGCGTTGCCGTCGTAAACGTGGTGGCGGAGAAGATAAATTTCGCCCTTCTTGTAGTCGTCAAGCGAGCCGTCATGCGTAATTTTCAGCACATTGTGATCTGTCTTTTCAACGGATTTAATCGAACCGGGGGATTGATAGACATAGTTTTCTCTGAAATTTTTTCTTGTTCCGGGAGTGAGCGTTTCAGGGTCATATTTTGTGAACGCCATTATCGGAATATTTTCTGAAACCTCGTCAAGCTCCGTGAATTCAATTTCAAGGGTGTGAGATCTTTTATTAACACTCCTGATTTTTACAAGTGAAGCAAGCCTGGATGCTTCAAAATTCCATGTTATGCTGAGACCTCGAATCTCAATGCAGTCACAGCCGGTGATGTGAAAATAATTCGGGTGCTCAAAAATGAACTGTGCGCCGTCGGCGTCAATGAGAATGTTTTTGAGCCCGCTGAGCATAATTGCCGCATCTGTTCGGAAATAGTATTTTCCGCCGTCAACCTTAAGTGTGGTGTTCGGGTTCACCTTGCAATATTCAATCGCCTTGCAAAACGCCGAATAATTGTCATTTGCCGCCGTGTTTACGCCGAAATCGGAAGCGCTGACGGTTTTATAGTTTTTCTCGTTCGGTCTTGCAATGTAGAATACCGAATCGTTCACGCCGTCAACTCGGTCATAGGTGCGTGATATATCTGCCGTCGGCTCGCTTTCAAGTGCGAGATTTTCGGGCATAGCGATCGGAGTCGGTTCGATTTTGAAAATCGGGGCAACGAGCATCAAAAATGCCGTTACGATACATAAAAAAGTCTGTGTCATTCAGTCACCTCATTTTGCGCTGATGTGAAATCCCGTTGTGCTTATGACGGCGATTTCGACACCGAGATCGTCTGTTATTGTTATTTCATAGAAGCAGAGTTTTCTGCCCTCCTTGACTTTTTTGCACTCGGCGAAAAGCTTTTTGCCCTTCGATGAGGTCAGATAGCTGATATGGCTGTCCGCTGTGGCGGTGAAGCTCTCGGGAGTGTTGGTCGCAACGGCAAAGGCAAAGTCGGCAAGGGTGAACATAACACCGCCCATGACCTGACCGTGTGCGCCGTAGTGCCGCTCGTCAAGCTCAAGACTGCACTTTGAATAGCAGTCGTCAACCTCATCAATTTTTACGCCCGTGACATCAACGGCATATCTGTCGCCCTCAAAGAAGCGGCGAACATCTTCTATATTTCTCATATAATCAGTCCTTTGGAGTTGTTGGTTATTCAATTATATTTAGTTTGGCGCCCCTAAAAGGGAGCCTATAGAGCTTCTTTTTGGTCATCGACACCTGAGAATTGACCGTTTCTCTCAGTCAAAATAAACCGGCTTGCCTGTCTTGGCGGATTCGTAGATAGCTTCAAGGATCTGCGTTACAACGAGTGCCTGACTTGCCTTTGTGCGAGGCTCATGATCAT
>CAVGRW010000217.1:0-2412 GCA_963631735.1 Bacteroidaceae bacterium
AGCGAATGTGCGGCGGCATTGGCAAAGGACACGGTCGAATTTTACAAGTCAATAGGCTACAGCGGCCTTGTAGTTACGGATCACTATTCGTTCCTGACCTTCGGAACGGGAAGCTCCTTCAAAAGGCAGATCGACGTTGACAAATACCTGCGAGGTTATCATCATGCCCTTGAAGCCGCAGGTGACGATTTCACGGTTCTGCTCGGAATGGAGATACGATATTTCGCAACGACGAATGACTATCTCGTTTACGGAATTGACGAGGATTTCATCAGAAAAAACGGCAACATGCTGTTCAAGGGTCCTCGCAGATTTTATGAGCTTGTCAAAGAGAGCGGAGCAATAATCGTTCAGGCTCACCCGTTCCGCCCGTATATTCACAGGGCGAACCCGAAATACATTGACGGCTGCGAAATTTTCAACGGCAAGGATAAGGACAAGGATCTTAACCAAAAGGCGCAGGCGTGGGCGAAGAAAGAGAACTTCAAAATCGTGACAGGCGGTGCGGATTATCACCGTGAAAGCCAAAGAGGAAATGCGTCGGGAATTATCACCGAAGAAAAGATAAACACAAATGCCGATCTCGTCAGAATTCTGAAAAGCGGCAATTATGAAATAAATATGGGCTAAGTAACCGTCGGCAGGTATGTCGACGGTTTTGCTTAATTGTAAATTTTTTACAAATTAGTTGAAATGTATTTATTTTTTAGCGTTAATATGATATTATCATTATATCAGCAAAGATTTATATAGCATGAAATGGGGAAAACACGACTTGAACTGTCAGAATAAAATAATAGCCGCATTGCTCACGGTTGTTATAACTCTTTCGTCAATGCCGTTCATGGCAAAGGCTGAGAAAAAAGCAGCCGGTGTTTATCAGTGCGATTGGTTTGACGAGAGCCTTTATTATCCTTATGAATACGACGACGAATGGTTCTCGGGCAACTCCTTTGAATATAATCACAAGCTTGCCCTGCTTGCTTTGAATATCTCGATGGCAACGTTTAATTCTTTCAACACAAACGACAGAGACGAGCATATCAGAGCTATGCTCAAAAACTGCGGCTACGAGACCAAGGCATACGGCTATGAGACCGAGGGCTACGACACCGCCGCAGTTGAAATGGCAAAGAAAACCGTCACGCTTTCGGGCGAAAAATGTACGCTTGTCATCGCTGCAATAAGAAGCGGAAACTACGGCATGGAGTGGGGCGGAAATCTCAGAGTCGGCAGCGGCGAAAATCACCTCGGCTTTGATATCGGTAAAGAAATTATTCTTAATTATATCAACGATTATTTCGGTACGGAAAAGCTTGAGGGCAGAGTTAAGCTGCTTATTCCCGGCTACAGCAGGGGCGGCTCGATAGCTAATCTTGTCGGCGGAGAGCTTGATGACGGAAGCTATGCAAAATGTCTCAAAAATTCCGACAGTATAAAGAATGTCGGCATTGCGAAGAACGATATATATGTTTACACCTTTGAAGCGCCGCAGTGCACCAAAAAGGATGGCGTTGACGATGCGCTTTACGGCAATATCATAAACATAATGAACCCGAACGATTATGTGCCTAAGTTTGTTATGGACGATTGGGGCTTCACTCACTATGGCGCAGAGTATTATCTCCCGTCGGCTGAGAACTGTGCAAACTATTCGGATTATTATGAGAATGTTTGCAAGACGTTTGATACATTGATGGACGACACGGGTAAAAAATCAAGCTCAAATTTCTACAGCGAGGAGGACTCACGCTCGGTCGGTGCGATGTTCGACTCAATGATGTCAAAGCTGGCAAAGGATATTTTTGTCAGTCAGGAAAACTATGTCGAAAAGTATGAGGACGGACTCGTATTTATTGCAGGTCAATATATAGGTAAAAAGCTCAATGCAGGCAATGCGCTGAAAACTCTCGGTGTAATTCTGTCGGCTGTTGCGCTCGGAATTATTCCGACCAACATGGACACGATCAAGAGCGACGGCTTCCGCTCATATATTGCCTCTCAGGTTGCGGAAAGCGATGCAAGCCAAAATCTCAATCAAAAGCAGATTCAGGGTATTATCGACGTCATTATAGCCCTGCTTGAATTCGCAAAGGACAACCGCTCCGACGTCAAGGCTTTGCTCGGTCAGCTCAACACCGTGCTGAATGTTCATCAGCCGTATGTGACGCTTTCGTGGATGCGCTCAATAAATCAAAGCGATATGCTGAAAATAAACGGCGAGGCCGAAAAGCCCTTGAAGGTTTCTTTCAACAAAATCGACCTGCGCTATAAGGCAAATGCGAGAATAGTTGCCGATTATGACGAAACGCTCGGCACACTCACATGGAAATCGGACTCCGACGGAATTGTTTCGGTTGACAGGGACGGATTTATCACGGCAAAGGGCGACGGTGAAGCAATCGTTACCGC
>CAVGRW010000218.1:0-2364 GCA_963631735.1 Bacteroidaceae bacterium
CAAACGCACTCCGTGATGCGCTGTGATGCGTCGAGTATAGCCATTGCTCTTGCGTTCTCGCCCATCTTTTTAAGACGCTCGGGTTCCGAGAGAAGCTTTTCGACCTCCGAAAGAAGTCTTTCGCCCGTGAAGTCCTTTTCCTCGATGAGAATTGCGGCGTCTCTGTCGGACATTGTTTTTGCGTTGTAATACTGATGATTTTCCGCCGCATACGGGTAAGGAACGAGTATCGACGGCTTGCCGAGAGCCTGAATTTCGCTCAGTGAGCTTGCTCCGGCTCGGCAAACGACCAAATCAGCCGCCGCCAGGCAGCGATCCATGTCGTTTATATATTCTCTGAGCATTATCTGCGGATTGGCATTGAGGTCAACGTCCTTGCCGATGTCATCAATCATAGCGACGCCTGCCTTGCCGGTGGCATGCAGATAATAGCAATCATTTTTTTCGTATCTGTTAAGTATGAGATATTTAACGGCTTCGTTAATCGCCCTTGCGCCGAGACTTCCGCCCATTGAAAGAATAAGCGGACGTGAATCCAGCTTCATTTCGGCTCTTGCAAACTCCTTATTTGCCGAAATTATCTCCCCTCTTATCGGGAGACCCGTAACTACGCATGGATTTTTCGGTTTAAGAAGCTTTTCCGCCTCGGGAGCGGTCAGCATTACGACATCAACCTTTTTGGCAAGATTTTTATTCGTAACGCCGGGGAAAGCATTCTGCTCATGCACGGCGGTCGGAATACCCATTCTCGCCGCAACGCTGAGCACCGGTCCGCTGACATAGCCGCCGAATCCGATCACAACGTCGGGCTTAAAATCTTCGATAATTTTTTTCGCCTGACCCTCGGATTTCAAAAGCAATTTCACCGTTTTAATGTTGTGCTTGAGTCCTTCAAAATTGAGTTCACGGCTGAAGCCCTGAATTTCAATAGTTTTAAAATCATACCCTGCGGCAGGAACAAGCTGCGCTTCCATTCTGTCGGCAGTGCCAACAAAAAGTATCTCCGCCTCTGGATAGTTTTCTCTTATGTAGCCTGCAACGGCAAGCGCAGGGTTGATATGACCGCCCGTGCCGCCCGTTGCGAATAATATTCTTTTTCCGTTAAGCATCTGTTTTCGCCCTCTTTTTTCTGTCGCCCGACCTTGAAACTGCGAGCACGATTCCCATTTCAATCAGCTGCATGACGAGCGCCGTGCCGCCGTAGCTGAAGAACGGGAGCGAAATACCCGTATTCGGCATAAGGTCCGTTACAACCAAGATATTCAATATAGTCTGCAAGCCGACCTGAAGTGAAATTCCGAGAACGAGCAGACGTTCAAACATGCTCTTTGCTCTTGAGGCAATTACAAAGCCTCTGAAAACGAGTGCGGCAAAGAGAAGAATAATAAGCACACTGCGGAAGAAGCCGAGCTCCTCGCCGACGATTGCGAAAATGAAGTCGTTCTGAGGTTCGGGCATGTAGAGATATTTCTGTCTTGAATTGCCGAGACCGAGACCGAAGAAGCCGCCCGAGCCGAGAGCAAACAGCGATTGGTTCGTCTGCCAGCGGGTGTCCGTATCCTCGTAGTCCTTGTGAATGAACGAATCAATTCTTTGTGCCTGATAGGGGTCGAGGATTTTATCTCTGAACAGCACAACGACGGCAATTAAAACTATGCCTGCCGTTATGCCGAGGATAAACCATCGGTTATCGACGCCGCCGAGATAAAGCATACAAATGCCGATAAGCATTACAAGGATCGTACAGGAAAGGTGCTTTTCAAGATAGATAAGCACGCAAAGGAAGCCGAGCAATCCGAAAAGGACCAGAGCGAACCACCATTTTGTTTCAATCTGATGTCTGTACTTTTCGAGAAGCCATGCAAAGGTCATTATAATACCGAGCTTTGCAACATCGGAGGGCTGGAATACGATTCCGAGCTTGAGCCAACGTCTGAATTCCTCCTTGCCGTCAAGGCGGTACGGGTGAATAAGAACCAAAATGAGCAAGACAAGCGATATTGCCGCAATAATCGGCGTAGCCTTTTTCATAAGCTCGGGATTGATTTTTGAAATAGCAAACATGAGCGCAACGCCTACAAGGGCAAAGCCGAGCTGACGTTTAATATAATACGTTGCGTCATAGCCTGTCGCCGCATCGTATTTTGCGCTGATATAGCTGGCGGAAAACATCATCACAAGTCCGATAGTCAGAAGCATCAGAACAAGCACCATATAAACGATGTCGAAACCGCCGCCGATGAACACGTCCAGACCGAACAGTCTGAACTTGCTTTTTGATTTCTTTTCAGTTGAGACTGCGGCATTTCTGCCTGCCGTCTGTCTGAGCTGTTCGGATGACATTTTCCGTATCCCCCTTTGTTT
>CAVGRW010000219.1:0-2332 GCA_963631735.1 Bacteroidaceae bacterium
TGGCGGAGAGTTAGGGATTCGAACCCTAGGTACATTACGTACACAGCATTTCGAGTGCTGCACCTTCGACCACTCGGACAACTCTCCGTTTATTGACTTGCTGCGACATGCCCGATCGCACATCGCAACGCATATTATACCAAACAATTTTATTCTTGTCAATAAAAATCAATATCAATCTGCCAACTTTTTTCGGCAATTCAGACTTTTCCGATATAACAGCGTGTGATATAGGGGTAGGGGACGGTGCTGTTTTGACTGTACTTTGTAAAAAGCTCTTTCAGCTCGGCAACGTATTCGTCATATTTTTCTTCGCCCGGCTTCGGAGCGTATGACGAGGAAAGGCTCCTTGAAATAAAAGCATTTTCATTATATATAAGGTCGTTCCTGAATTGAACAACGTCAAAATTGCCCTTGAAGAAATCCGTAAACGCATTTTTGCTGAAATCAATACCGTTCGACGAGCCCTTAAAATTCGGGCAAAAGCGACGGTTGATGTCATAATTTGCCCTGATAAGCTCGCTTTCGGTGTCACGGTCGTTCCACACAAGCAAAATGTTGCCGTCGTTTTTTAAAATGCGCTGACATTCCGCCTTGAACGTTTGTCTGTCGAACCAATGAAAAGCCTGCGCCACGGTGATAAAATCAACGCTTTTATCGCTCAGCTTCGTATTTTCGGCACTGCCGTTGACGGAAATAATATTCTCGTGTGCGGCATATTTTTCTTCTGCTACCGAGCGCATATCACCGTTCGGTTCAACGGCAAAAATCTTTCTTACATATGGGCATAGCTTTTTCGTAAATATTCCCGTACCCGAGCCAATATCGGCGGCAACGGTGCTTTTCGAGATTAAATTGTGTTCCTTGAGATGCACAAAAAGCTCATCGGGATAGCTTGGGCGTGCTTTTGAATAAATTCCGCCCTTTTTGTCAAATTTATGCTCGTTCATATCTTTTCACCTACACAGAAATCATCGTCAACAGCGGTTATTTTTATTTTTGATATCTCACCGCAGGGCAGCTCGCCCTTGGCTTTGACGGGGGTGTAATTCTTGGTGTAGCCCTCAATATATCCGTCGGAATGTCTCGTCTCAAAGAGAACATCAACGGTCTTGCCTATCTGAGATCTGAGAAACTCCTGTCTTACTTCCTCGGTCTTTTCAATCATTATGTGACTGCGCTTTTCCTTAACCGCCTTTTCAATCTGAGGCATTTTTGCGGCTTTTGTGCCCTCACGGGGAGAGTAGGGGAACACATGCACCTTTTCAAAACCGACCTTCTGTGCAAAGCGAACGTTCTCTGCAAAATCCTCCTCGCTTTCGGTCGGGAAGCCGACCATTATATCTGTTGTAATCGCAGCGTCGGGGAAGCTCGCTCGGAGCTTTTGACAAAGCTCAAAATATTCCTCTGCGCTGTAGTGGCGGTTCATCGCCTTAAGCGTGTTGTCACAGCCGCTTTGAAGCGAAATGTGAAACTGCGGACAGAAGCTCGGGAGCTTCGCAAGGCGTTCTATTACCTCGTCCGTGATGTGGTCGGGCTCAAGTGAACCGAGACGCACACGGCGAAAATTCATCTTGTCGGCAAGCTCAACTGCGTCGCAAATGCTCAGTCCGATATCCGTGCCGTAAGCCGAAAGATTTATTCCGACCAGCACGACCTCGGCAAAGCCTGCGTCGCTGAGCTTTTGAAGCTCGCATTCAAGCTCGTCGATCGGCTTGGAGCGCACACGGCCTCTCGAATAGGGGATAATGCAATATGAGCAGAAGCGGTTACAGCCGTCCTCAATCTTAACAACTGCTCTCGTTCTGCGATCAAAGCCGGAGATGTCACTGCCCGAAAACTTGTCGCCTGTCTGATGCTCCTCAATGTCGATTATACGCCGACCGCAGCTAAAGTAGCTGTTCAGCAAATCAAAAAGTCTTGAATTGTTTTTGTTGCCGAGCACGATATCCGCCTGCTCAAGGCGTTCGGCATCCTGCGGAAAAGCCTGCGGCATACAGCCCGTGAGTACAACGATGCTTTCGGGGTGGTTGCGCTTGAACTTTCTGACAGCCTGACGCGTTTTGCGGTCGCTCTCGGCGGTAACGGTGCAGGAGTTGACAACATAAACGTCCGCTTCCTCGTCGGTCATGACTATTTCATAGCCGTTTGCCGCCGCTCTCTCGGACATTGCCTGGGATTCATATTGGTTGACCTTACAGCCCAGGGTGTAAAACGCAATTTTCATATCATCAGCTCCGTTTGGTAATCTAAAACATTATTATAAAGCAAAACAGCATATAGTGCAAGTTTTATTTGCTCTTAACGGGGCATATATTTATTGTGTGCGACA
>CAVGRW010000220.1:0-2331 GCA_963631735.1 Bacteroidaceae bacterium
GAATCAAGGCGGACGTTAACGAGATCAACAGAAAGATGCCTTCGTACAAGCAGGTTGCAAGGGTCAAGACGAGAGATACCGAATTCCCGAAAACGACTACTCTTAAGATTCTCAGAAAATATAAATAAAATCAAGCTGTAATTCATGTGCAGAATAATTCGCTGTAATGAATTACAGCTTTTATTATTGAAAGCCGGGATTCTGCGAATCATTTTGCGTGTTGACACTTTGTCTTTGTTTGTGTTAAACTATAAAAAATCAATTGACATATAGGCATTGAAGGCTTTGATTCGGAGGGTTGATTTTGAAGCAAAGAAACAATTCGATAGATTTATTTCGCTATGTATGTGCGCTGATGGTTGTTGCCATTCATACTCACCCGTTCTGCGAATTGGGAACGAATGCCGATTTCTTTTTCTCAACACTGCTTCCGAGAATTGCGGTTCCGTTCTTCTTTGCGGCATCGGGATATTTTTATATCAAAAAGCTTGAATCGGGCAAAGAACATTGCTTCTCTCAATACTTAAAGAGAATTGTAATAACATACATTCTTTGGAGCGTAATATATTTTATTTTCACTTTTTGCAAGGGCGGATATTCGGCGTTAAAATGGTTTGCCGTGTCAAGCGTCTATAATTTTTTTATAAAGGGAAGCTATTATCATTTTTGGTTCTTCCCGGCTTTGATTATATCGATGTGCCTGACAACAGTGTTTTACAAGCTGAATCTGAAAAAGCTGTTGCTGCCCGTATCGTTGCTGCTATATGTAATAGGCTGTATCGGCTGTGCTTATTACAAGATCGGTGTTCGGGTACCGTTGCTTCGGATTATTTACGAATCAGGGTATTTTACGATCGTCAGAAGAATTTTTATGATGGGCTTCCCGTTCTTTTCATGCGGAAAATTGATCGATATTCTTGAAAAGAGGCTGAATAAAAGAGGAAATGCTAAAATATTTGTTATGACAGCCGTGTCGTTTGTTATATGGCTTGTTGAAATTGCTGCGGTCCTAAAGTTCGGATTATCTGCAAATATTATTATCACGTTCGGACTTTATCCCATGCTTATCTCGGTTTTTCTTTTGCTTTTGCGATATCCTCTGCCGAACTGCTCAAAGACCGCTTCGATATTCAGAACTTCCGCCAATTTCACGTTTTATTCTCATCCGCTCATTTTGGAGCTGATAAAGTTTATTTATGCTCGGACGTCAAATGAAGAAATCAATTCCGTTCCGCTTTATTTTGTGACGGTAATTTTGGCTTTTGCGGTTTCGTTCGTATTGCTGAAGCTTGATAATAAAATTCTTAATAAATTCATACAGTAAAAAAGGTGGTGCATCTTAGCAATGCATCACCCTTATCTTTTATAATTCAGTTTCTTTCGGCAATTTTTTTGAGATTTTCCCAGCTGATTTTTGCCGACTCAAAAACAT
Source organism: Bacteroidaceae bacterium (assembly GCA_963631735.1). Taxonomy (GTDB): domain Bacteria; phylum Bacillota; class Clostridia; order Oscillospirales; family Acutalibacteraceae; genus CAG-488. Next base: position 1,433 of record CAVGRW010000220.1, read on the forward strand.
CGAGCGGTGTCGAATCCTGTTCGATGATAATGTACTCGATTCCCGAGTCACGGCACGCTCTGTAGCACTCGTCAAGGTCAAGATTACCCGTGCCGATCTCGGCAAAGTCACGGACAAAGTTGCCCTCGGCGTCCTTGACAATACGATAATCCTTGAAGTGGCACACGCTGATACGCTTGCCGAGCTTTCTTATATATGACGCAGGATCAACGCCGCCCGTCTGCGCCCAGTGCGTGTCAAAGATGAAGCTTATCAGCTCGGGGTCAAGCTCGGTGAGCATCTGATAGCCTGTTTTGCCGTTCGGGTATCTCATGAACTCGAATTGATGATTGTGGTATGCAAAATTCATGCCTGCCGCATGGAGCTTTTCGACGGCAGGGGTCAGCTCCTCGACGAACTTCTTGATGCCGTCCTCGCCGCGGTATTTTTCTTCGATCCAGCCTATGCCGATCGTCTTGCAGCCGAGAGCCTTGTGCTCCTCAATGACTGCGTCGGTGTCGTTAACTATTCTGTCAAAGGAAAGGTGGGTTACGCAAACCTCCATACCGTGCTTTTTACAGAGCTTTGCAACATCATAGTTATTGAGAAAGCCTATGCCCGAGACCTGAACGGTATCAACACCCATGTCCTCGAGCTTTGCAAGCACGTTGTCGAGATCTTCGAGAGTATTTATTACCGAGTGAAAATTATAAAGAGTAAATCCGAGTTTCATGATCATTCTCCAATCACAAATTTATTGTCGCCGTAAACGACCGTAACCTTTATCGGTTTATCTGATTTGACTGTTACGTTCGGCTTTTCGTTTTCATCGCTTCTCGCCTCACAGATGAGGTCGGCATATGCATCTCTGCCGACAGGAATACGCTTGATTCCGTGGCGTTCGAGATTGTTGACATACC
>CAVGRW010000221.1:0-2290 GCA_963631735.1 Bacteroidaceae bacterium
CGGATTTGCACCGAACTTCCCTCCGATATGCTGTTTTACTTATGATAACATTATTCTGCGGCAATGTCAATAAAGTTGACATCTTGAATTTATATTGTATAATTAAATTATTATATAAAAGGCAGGCAGTGAAAAGATGAAGAAAAATAAGATTACTTTTGCGGTTATAATCGCGGCAGAAATTGTCGCAATTGTTCTTTCTCTGGTTGTTTTTAACGGATTGTATTCTTTGGGGGCTGTCTGTTTGCTTGCCGTCGAGCTTGTTGCGGCGGGTATGGTTTTTATTCATGCCGATAATTTTGAAAATCAGCTTGAGCTTATACTTGTGCCGCTTTTTATGTCGCCGATTATTGCGATGATTATAAAAACAAAATTGTATTTAATTATTGTCCCGATTGTATCGGCGGCTATTTTATTGATTGTTGAGGGAACGCGCCGAAAATTTAAAAGAGACGAAAAAATACTGAGCGAAACGGACGATAAGACAGAAATATATGCGAATAAATCCGTGCTTCTTTTTGTGCCGCATCAGGACGATGATATAAACCTGATGGGCGGCATGATTGAGGAATATGTCAGATACAAAAGTAATGTAAGAATTTGCTTTTACACTAACGGAGACTTTGAAGTAAGCGCCGAAACAAGGCTGAACGAGAGCCTTAATGTTGCTGATTTTTACGGTATTCCCCGAGAAAATATAATTTTTATGGGCTATGGCGACCGTTGGAACGACGGACATATTTACACCTGCGGCGAGGGAAAAATCATCAGCTCCGCTTCGGGAAAGACAGAAACCTACGCTTTGCCCGATCATCCGGCATATAATGACGGCGCAGAGTATAAGCGCGGGAATGTTGTTGACGACATGAAAAATATTATTAAAGAATTTATGCCGACCGATATTTTTTGCATAGATTACGACTGCCACACAGATCATATTGCCTGTTCGCTTTTCTTTGAGGAGGCATTGCTGAAGGTTCTTAAAAGCAGCAGCGATTATCATCCGAATGTATATAAGGGCTTCGCCTATGAAACGGCTTTCTTCGGAGAAAAGGATTTTTTCAAAGAAAATATTGTTTCGACGGTAAATGAAAGACGCACCGACTACATGCAAAAGCGAGTTAATTTTAACTGGCACGACCGTGTTCGCTTTCCTGTCTCGGTTAAGGCGGTAACGAGGTTTATCGAGAACAGTTCGGTTTACAAGGCGTTGTCTATTTATAAATCCCAGGACGCGGCGGATTATGCCGAATCAATTATAAACGGTGACAAGGTCTTTTGGTACAGGAGAACAGATTCTGTTCTTTACAATGCGAAAATCACTGCCAGCTCGGGCAATGGCGATTTGCTGAATGATTTTAAGCTTTTTGATACGGACGTTTTGCACGATTTTTCAATGCTGAATATAAAGGGCTTGAATGTTCCGAATTCTGCAAAATTTCCCGAAAGCGGAATATGGAAGCCCGATCCCGATGATGAAAAAAAGGAAATTCGGGTAGAACTGGGGGAAAGAAAAAATATAAAATCAATTTGCCTTTATGACAGTCCGTCAAGAACCGATAATATAATCAATGCCGAGATAGTTTTTGACAGCGGCAAAACGATAGAAACCGGTCCGCTTAATCCGGACGGGTCCGCAGCCTTGATTGAAACGGACGCAGAAAATGTTTCGTCGTTCACTGTCAGAATAACCGATTGGGACGGTGATGCTCCGGGACTCACCGAGCTGGAAGCTTTTGAAACGGAAATTGAAAGCCCGCAGAGGTTTATTAAACTGACCGATGAGTGTGAGAATTTTATTTACGATCATATTATTGAGTCGGGAGACAAAACAAAACTTTCGCTGTATTCATATAATGCTCCCGAGCTTTCGACGGAGAACTATACGATTGCCTGCGATAACGAAAAATGCTCGGCAGTTATTGAAAACGAAATAATTTCCGTGACCTGTCCCCAAGGCGAAAGCTGTGAGATTACCGTAAAGTCAATTGGCGGCTTATCGGACAGTGCAAGAGTCTCAAATCCGAAAAACAAAAAACTCCTTAAAAAGGCGATAGACTTTGACAAATATCATTATCGTATTTTAAAACCTCATGCACAAAAGGTATATTACAAAAAAATGCTTCTTCATTTTTATGATGAGCTTATGTGGAAAATAAAAAGAACAAAATAAAGAAGTTCCTCGAAATTACTTTCGGGGAACATAAAATTTATTCATATCAACGCCCTCATGCTGCAAAAGGAAAAGCTTTTTATCAATGCCGCCTGCATAGCCTGTAAGGCTTCCGTT
>CAVGRW010000222.1:0-2270 GCA_963631735.1 Bacteroidaceae bacterium
TGTTACGATGAACCTGCTTGCGGCGCTCGGCTGTGCCGACAAGCCCATTATATCTGTACTCAACAAATGCGACCTCTGCGGCGGCTCGTTTGTTCTGCCTGCACAGGGCGAGTTCGTTATGATCTCGGCAAAGACAGGCGAGGGACTCGGCAATCTTCTTGCAAAAATTCAGCTTTCGCTTCCGCTCACACGCAGAAAGGCGGAGCTTCTCATTCCGTATAACGAGGGCGGTCTCGTCAATTACATCCGTGAGGAGGGTGTGTTGATAAAAGAGGATTACCGTGCCGACGGAATTTACGTCAAGGCGGTTGTTGATGTACAGTTCCTTGACAGGAATAAGAATATAATTATTGGATAAAATTTATACTTGACTATTACAGTAATATAGTATATAATTTCATATGCAATTTAATAGATTTCGTGAAACGAAACACCCCTTATTCAGAGCAGCTGAGGGAACAGGCCCTATGAAGCTCGGCAACCTGCCATTGGCAAGGTGCTAAATCCTGCGGTGTAACCGAAAGATAAGGCTATTTACGCTCTCGGTTTTTGCCGAGGGCGTTTTTTTACGGAAGAGCATTGCCGATTTTTTGCTTGATCGGCTGTTGCTCGGAAAACGGAGGTACAACAAATGGCAAAGCATCTTTTTTCATCAGAATCTGTAACAAAGGGTCATCCCGATAAAATCTGTGACAGAATCTCGGATTCTATCCTTGACGCTATCATGGCTCAGGACCCGAACGGCCGTGTTGCATGCGAGACATGCTGTACAACAGGCATGGTTCTCATCATGGGCGAGATTTCAACAACGGCTAACATTGACATTCCCGCTATCGCAAGAAAGGCTATCTGCGATATCGGCTACGACAGCGCGGACAAGGGCTTCGACGGCAACACATGCGCGATCATCACCTCGCTCGACAAGCAGTCGCCCGACATCGCAATGGGCGTTGACGCTTCCTTTGAGCTCAAGGGCGGTGAGGAGGACAAATACAACCTCAACGGCGCAGGCGATCAGGGCATGATGTTCGGCTATGCTTGCGACGAAACTCCCGAGCTTATGCCGATGCCGATTTCGCTCGCTCATAAGCTTGCCCTCAAACTGACAGAGGAGAGAGAAAACGGCGATCTCGGATATCTCAGAGCCGACGGCAAAACTCAGGTCACGGTTGAATATGACGACGACAAGGTCGTAAGAATCGACGCAATCGTTGTTTCCTCTCAGCACAGTGCAGACGTTGAGCTTGAGACAATTCGCAAGGATATTATCGAAAAGGTAATCAAGCCGACGATCGACCCGTCACTTATTGACGAAAACACAAAGATTTATGTTAACCCGACAGGACGTTTCGTAACGGGCGGACCGCAGGGCGATTCGGGTCTTACCGGACGTAAAATTATTGTTGACACCTACGGCGGATATTCACGTCATGGTGGCGGAGCATTCAGCGGCAAGGATCCGACAAAGGTTGACCGTTCGGCAGCTTATATGTGCCGTTACATTGCCAAGAACATTGTTGCGGCAGGTCTTGCTAAGAAGTGCGAGCTTCAGCTTGCCTACGCAATCGGCGTTGCTCACCCTGTTTCGGTAATGGTTGACACCTTCGGTACAGGCGTACATTCCGACGAAGAGCTTGCAAAGGCAGTTAAAAACGTATTTGACCTCCGTCCGGCGGCAATCATCGACGAGCTTGACCTTCGCAGACCTATCTATACCGCAACCTCGGCTTACGGTCACATGGGCAGAACCGATGTTGATCTCCCGTGGGAGCACACGGATAAGGTCGATGCTTTGAAGGCTCAGTTTTGAGTTATTTAAATCAATGCTTTAAAGCGACAAAATCATGACATTTATTAGTCAATTTGTATATTTATACCCGCGACTGAATAAATTCATGTTGTAAAAAATGACATTACATCTTGTAATGTAAAAAGTGCACAAAAACTAACCACGCTTTTTAGCTAAATTCATTAAAAAACCGACAGCTTTTTTATGATTTACCTGTTGACATCTCAATATTAAGAGTGTATCATTATTCACATCATAGATGATGTTTACCGAGTTACAAAAGCAGCTCGGAAATTTAAAGGAGGTCATTTTATGAAAAAGTCAGTAAAAAAGGTTCTTGCGGCAGTTCTTGCTCTTGCCTTGATTGCTCTCAGCTTCTCCGCTTGCGGCGGTAAAGAAGGCGGCGACAGCAAGAAGGCATCAGGTGACAACTACGCAGCAAACAACACAGAGTATTTCATTGGTACAACAGGCCCTCTTA
>CAVGRW010000223.1:0-2268 GCA_963631735.1 Bacteroidaceae bacterium
GCCGTGCCAGCTCCCCTACAGGGGCGCCGAGATATGTTTCTGCTGACTTTAAAGTATAATCAATTAAAGCAAAAGGAACTGCGCTCGGCAGTTCCTCATATATTACTATCACATATTATTTCTTCTTTTTCGGCGGCATTTTGTAGATTTGTTTAAGCGTGCCGTCCTTATCGAGCATGACGGAATCGCCGACCTCGATATTTCTGTCGTAACAAAGCTTATCCGCCATTGATATTCGCTGTTCCTTGCCCTCGGCGTCGGTCACAACGACTGTCACCATAGCCTCGGCGTCCTCGGGAACTCCCTCACAGCCGAAATCGTCCTCAATAATTTCAACAACGTTCAGTGCCTTTTTATCAAGCGACGCACCGTAAGTGTAGCCGAGTAAAAGACCGATAGCTATACCGAAACACATTCCGACAGGTATATTGTCAAAAATCAAACCGCCCAAGCACGTGCCTATTCCTATGCCAATGCACATGCCGATCGGCATATATATTGATGCAAATTTGCCTATTGCTTTTTTATTTTTTTCAGATTTATTTTTCGATTCTTTTTTCATATGAATCATTCCTTATTCAGTCTTTCAGTCTCAAAAATATAAAAACCCCTCGGTTGTTTAAAGGGAGCAGTGAACAATAATCACTGCCCCCTTCTTTAATAATTATTTAAATATTAAAGATACCAAATCCAACCGAAAAGAACATAAATGATTATCCACTGAAGAAAGGTATATTCAACTGTTACTTTTCTTGACGCTGTAACGGAACCGTCTGCCGTTGAGGCTGTAATAGTTGCCGTTCCTCTGAGCTTGGCGGTAATTGTTCCGTCCTCGCCTACCTCGACCACATTCGGGTTAGAAGATGTCCAAACGATCTCCGCCGAATAGGCAGCCTCCTCCGGGTACACATTTGCCTGAAGCCGGTCGCTCTTTTTGCAGTAAATCGTGAAATCTTCTTCGGGAGAAATGACTATCTTTTCAACGGGAACAACGATCATCGGAATTTCTTCGTCAATAAATTCTCCGCAGTTTGTACAGGTCGATCTGCGCAAGCCTACGGAACGGTATGTCGGCTCTTTGATGACTCTCCATTTGCCCCATGCGTGACCCGTAGCCTTGAGCACTCTGCCCATATCGCTGTAAATCTTGCAAACAGAGCACTGCTGACGAACATATCCGTCCTCGGTACAGGTTGCCTTTTTGATATCATTGACAAACTTGTGTCCGTTTGCCTTAAGAATTGTCTCTTTAACTACGTTTCCGCAATCAAGACAGATTTCCTTTATATATCCGTCCTCGGTGCAGGTTGCGGCGAGGGTATCGGTCTTTTTATGCTGATGTCCCGTAGCAGGCTTTGTTTCGTTCTTCAATATTTCCTTACAAACGGAGCATACCTCTCTGCTGTATCCGTCCTCGGTGCAGGTTGCTTCTTTTTCTTCAACAACAGTCTTGTGACCCTGCGCCTTAATTACGGTCTCGCTGATAATCTTATTACAATCCTTACAAAAGATGCGGTCATAGCCGTCCTCGGTACAGGTCACATCCTTGTGCTGTACTTCTGTATTTGCATGGTTAGTTGCCGGGAGAACCTTATTGACAAGAACCTCTTTACATACCGAGCATGTTTCTTTATGATAACCGTCCTCAGTGCACGTCGCAGGCTTTTCGTCAACAACTATCTTATGTCCGGGAGCTTTCAGAACATCGTTTATGATAACCTCATCACAAACGGTACATTTTTCTATATAATATCCGTCCTCGGTACAGGTTGCCGCCTTTTCGTCAACAACCGTCTTATGTCCGGGAGCCTTGATTACGGTTTCACTGATTATTTTGTTACAATCATTACATACAACGCGGTCATAGCCGTCCACCGTACAGGTTGCGTCCTTATGCTGATTGACGGTATTTTTATGGCCTGTTTTCGGCAAAACCGTTCTGCTTATCTCCTGACCGCAGGAGGTACAGACCTCTGAAATATAGCCGTCTTTTTCGCAGGTAGGCTCAACCCTTACGGTTTTTGGTGTATGATCCGTCTGTGTGGTGTACTCCACTGTACAGATTTCATTGCATTCGGAACAGTACATTACCCTTTGACCGCTGTGTTGGCATGTTGCATGCTCTGTTTCGACCCAAACGCCCGACTCAACGTGAGTATGAGTTGCAGGTATCGCATTGATAACGGTCGTGCCGAGCTGAACGTCCTGTCCGCTGTCGTTTTTATAATAGCAGGAGTCGATGCTTACCGTAAAATCGGAAAGCACAGC
>CAVGRW010000224.1:0-2227 GCA_963631735.1 Bacteroidaceae bacterium
TGCGGATATTCTGAATACCCTTGCCCTTGAGTCTGAATACAGAACCGGGCTGCGTACCCTCGGGGATATCGTATTTAACCTTGCCGTCAAGCGTCGGAACCATGAGTGTATCGCCCAAGGTTGCCTGAACGAGGTTGACATGAACCTCACACCAAACGTCAAAGCCGTCACGTTCAAAGAACGGGTGCGGTCTTACGTTTACAACAACATGAAGATCGCCTGCGGGGCCGCCGTTGACACCCTTGTTGCCCTCACCGCGGACATTGAGGATCTGACGGTCGTCAATACCTGCCGGTATATTGACCTCAAGCGTACTCTGCTTCGTGATACGTCCTCTGCCGCGGCACTTTGAACACGGAGTTTCGACTATTCTGCCCTTGCCGCCGCACTTTGAGCAAGCTCGCTGGGTCTGAATAACACCAAACGGTGTTCTCTGCTGTGCCGTAACCTGACCTGTACCGTGACATTCGGGGCATGTTTTAGGCGATGTGCCTGCCGCCGCTCCGCTGCCGTTACAATCCGGACATACCTCAATGCGATTTATGTTTATCTTACGCTTGCAGCCCTTTGCAGCCTCCTCAAACGAGATAGTAACACTCGACTGAAGATCCTCGCCGCGTCTCGGACCGTTCGGGTTGGCTCGTCTGCCGCCACCGCCGAAGCCGCCTGCACCGCCGCCGAAGAAGCTGGAGAATATGTCGCCCAAATCAAAATCGTCGCCGAAACCGCCGTTGAAGCCGCCACCGCCTGCGCCGAAGTTCGGGTCAACTCCCGCATGCCCGTACTGGTCGTAACGAGCCTTCTTTTGCTCGTCGCTGAGCACCTCGTAAGCTTCGTTAGCCTCCTTGAACTTCGCCTCGGCTTCCTTATCGCCGGGGTTCAGGTCGGGATGGTACTGCTTGGCTTTTTTACGGTAAGCCTTTTTTATTTCATCGGCGCTTGCGCTTTTGTCAACGCCCAGCACCTCATAGTAATCTCTTTTATCAGCCATAAATTAAAGCCCCTGACTTGAAAACAGAGGCTATCGCATTAAGTTCGTTTGAGTTTTACACCTCATCCGAGCGGCTTACGCCGCCCACCTTCCCCTCAAGGGGAAGGCTTCATAGCGGCATATATGCAATAGCCCTGATATTTTTATTCTGCGGACAATGAATTATTTGTTGTCGTCGTCCGTTACGTCTGTATAGTCGGCATCATAGAAGCCGTCAGCACCCTGTGCGCCTGCACCCGGGTTACCGCCCATGTTCGGGTCTGCCTGCTGACCTGCCGCACCCTGTGCGCCCTGAGCAGCCTTGTAAATCTTCTCGGATACCTCATAGAACTTCTTCTGGAGAGATTCCTGCTTATTCTTGATGAGGTTGATATCCTGACCCTTGAGAGCTTCCTTCAAGCCTTCGATCTCGGCATTGAGAGCGTCCTTATCTGCCTGGTCGAACTTGTCGCCTTCCTCAGAGAGGAGCTTCTCGCACTGGTAAACCATCTGATCGGCGTTGTTTCTTGTGTCAACTTCCTCACGGCGCTGCTTATCCTCCTGAGCGAACTGCTCAGCCTCATGAACAGCCTTCTCGATGTCATCCTTTGACATGTTGGTTGAGGAAGTGATGGAAATCGACTGCTCCTTGTTCGTTCCGAGATCCTTAGCGGAAACGTGAACGATACCGTTCGCATCTATATCGAATGTAACTTCGATCTGCGGAACACCACGGCGTGCCGGCATAATTCCGTCAAGGTGGAATACACCGAGTGTCTTGTTGTCCTTAGCGAATTCTCTTTCGCCCTGGAGAACGTGAACTTCAACAGACGGCTGATTGTCGACTGCGGTTGAGAAAATCTGGCTCTTCTTTACGGGGATAGTTGTGTTTCTGTCGATGATCTTTGTATTGATACCGCCCATTGTCTCGATACCGAGTGAAAGCGGAGTAACGTCAAGAAGAAGAAGTCCCTTAACTTCGCCGCCCATAACGCCTGCCTGGAGAGCTGCACCGATTGCGACGCACTCATCGGGGTTGATGCCCTTGAAAGGCTCCTTGCCGATGAACTTCTTGATTTCTTCCTGAACAGCGGGAATTCTTGAAGAACCGCCGACCATGAGAACCTTGTCGATTTCCGAGGTTGAAAGACCCGAGTCGCTCATTGCCTGACGAACAGGACCCATTGTGGACTCAACGAGATCGGCTGTGAGCTCATTGAACTTTGCTCTTGTGAGTGTAAGCTCAAGGTGCTTCGG
>CAVGRW010000225.1:0-2211 GCA_963631735.1 Bacteroidaceae bacterium
TCAGTATTTAGTATAACACATTATCAACGAAAATAAAAGTGTTTTTTAGTATAATAAATTATCGAAATTTTTTGTCTGACATTTTATCAGCCTTCTCCTTGGTTAACTTCTTCTGACCTTGGATCGATGTGGGCATCGACCCCTGCGGAATGTGCTATGATCGAACCTCTGCATAGCATTTCTTTAAGTACAAAAAAGCCGTGACGAAAGAATTCATCACAGCCTTTAATGTTATTAAAATTTCAGCGGGGCGATGCTTCTGTCGAGAATTCCGTTCATTTGGGCGATGGCTACGCCGTAGTTGACTATCTTGACGCCCTCCTGAACGGCGTGGGCAATTCTGTATTTCATCTCCGTTTCGTTGAGCATACAGCCGCCGCAGTGAACAACGAGGGCATATTTGCTCAGATCGTCGGGGAATTCGGTTCCGGAGGTGAATTCAAAATTGAGCTTTTTGCCCGAATATTTCTGAATCCAGCCCGGTAATTTAACCGTGCCGATATCGTTGCACTGCCTATGATGAGTACAGCCCTCGGAAATGAGAACCGTGTCGCCGTCCTTCAGCTCCTTAAGCTGTCTTGCGCCGTCGATGAGCTGCTTCAAATCACCCTTGTAGCGTGCAAAAAGAATCGAGAACGAGGTAAGTCCGATGTCCTCGGGCACGATTGCGGAAACCTGCTCAAAAGCCTGCGAATCGGTGATAACAAGCTTCGGCTTTTTGGCGAGATTTTTAATTGTTGCGTCAAGCTCGGACACCTGACAGCAAACCGCCGTACAGTTATTGTCGAGCAGCTCTCTGAGCACCTGCTGCTGAGGGAGAATGACCCTTCCCTTGGGTGCGGATTCGTCAATCGGAATAACAAGAATAACAGTGTCGCCCTTTTCGAGAACGTCGGCAACAATATCCTTGCCGATCTGCTTTACTTTGCAGAATGAAGCGATTTTTTCTTTTAATTCATAAACGTTTCTGTCGTCCTTTGCGCTGACGTAAATTTCATTTTTCGCCGCATCGGGTACGCTTTCGAGCAGATCGGATTTATTGTAAGCGATGACAAACGGGATTTTCTTGTCCTTGAAGAAGTCGATCATCATGTTGTCGAATTTGCCGAGTCCCTTGGTTGAATCGACTACCAAAACGGCAATATCCGTCTTTGTGAGCACCTGCTTTGCCTTTTGGACTCGTTTTTCGCCCAGCTCGCCCTCATCGTCGATACCCGGCGTGTCGATTATAACAACGGGTCCGAGCGGAAGAATTTCCATTGCCTTGCGAACGGGGTCGGTCGTTGTGCCCTTTACGTCGGAAACGACGGCAAGCTCCTGCCCCGTAACAGCATTGACAAGGCTCGATTTGCCTGCGTTTCTCATGCCGAAGAAACTGATGTGCACCCTCTCAGCCGAAACAGTATCATTAAGTCCCATATTTATCACCTCATAGAAAGCTGCCGCATATGGCATAAATAAAGCAACAATTGACAATGTGAATATTCAGAACATGACGTTAACTTTTTAGTATCAAGCCTCCCCTTGGTTGAATCAAGGGGAGGTGTCGCATGAGCGACGGAGGGGATAAAGAAAGGCTTTAAAGTCTTATCCCTTCCACCGCAAGCGGTCCCCCTCCCCTTACTCAATAAGGGGAGGCTGATTTAGCGAGTTAACGAGTCTGAAACATCAAAACAAATTGTCCAATTTTGCATTTATTCGCAAGCCTTATGCGACAGCTAAAATTTTATTATTTAACCTTAGCGTCAGATAAAGCTTTCGTTCAGGTCAGTTTTTTATTCATATTTGAGCATAAACGAGCCGATTTCTCGGTTATCCCTTTCAATCTCGCCGTTTTCGCCCATTTTGTTGTAAATGATTATTTTGTAGCCCAAGCCGTAATATTCCTTTGTTCCGCCGTCCTTTAGAGTAAAGACCTTAACGGCGAAAATCGGGTCTTCGTTGCTGCCGATTCGCTTCTTATCAACGGAATAAAATATTCCGCCCAAAATGCAAATAACAGCGATAACCGACAAAATTACGGAAATAATCTTTTTGGAAGTTTTCATTTTATCCGCCTCCTTCGGTAATTGCATGCTGTGTAATTATCTTAGTTGAAGCTTTGAAAACCTTTTTATATTTATCGAACTGTCAACAGTGTATTGTTTCTCTGTTTTTACCTCTTAAAATTCAAAGTCAACAACCGCTCTGTCGGTGATTACCGAATGAACG
>CAVGRW010000226.1:0-2094 GCA_963631735.1 Bacteroidaceae bacterium
GAAGCCTTGGTAAACTTCCGCTGACCTTGGGTCGATGTGGGCATCGACCCCTACGGAATGTGCTCTAACCAAACCTCTGCACAAAAAAATGGGGCGAAATTATCCGCCCCACAAAATTTTTATTTTTAGAATATACCCTGCTGCATCATTGCGTCGGCAACCTTGAGGAAGCCTGCGATGTTTGCACCTGCAACAAGATTGTAGCCGCAGCCGTATTCCTCGGCGGCACTAACAGAATTGTTGTAGATGTTCTTCATGATCTCTCTGAGCTTCTCGTCAACCTCCTCGGCAGACCAGCTGTAGCGCATTGAGTCCTGACTCATTTCAAGAGCCGAAACCGCAACACCGCCGGCGTTAACTGCCTTTGACGGAGCAACGACCGCATTCTCCTGGAGATATTCAAGTGCGTCGTTCGTTGTCGGCATGTTGGAAACCTCAACATAATACTTTGTGCCGTTCTTGATTATCTTCATTGCTTCTTCGAGGTCAACCTCGTTCTGAGTTGCACAAGGCATTACGATATCAGCCTTAACGCCCCACGGCTTCTCGCCCGGGAAATACTCAGCGCCGAACTTGTCGGCATAGTCCTTGACCTTGCCTGTGCCGTGCGCTCTCATTTCAAGAAGATATTCGATCTTCTCGTCCGTCGAAACGCCGTCCTTATCGTAAACATAGCCGTCGGGACCCGAAATCGTAACTACCTTTGCGCCGAGCTGAGCCGCCTTCTTTGCAACGCCCCACGCAACATTGCCGAAGCCCGAGATTGCAATTGTCTTGCCCTCGATCTTCTCTCCGAAGTGTGCAAGAACCTCCTCGGCGTAGTAAACTGCGCCGTAGCCCGTAGCCTCGGGACGGATGTTTGAACCGCCGTAGCTCTGACCCTTACCTGTGAGAACGCCGTTTTCAAAAACGCCCTTGATGTGTCTGTACTGACCGTAAAGGTAACCGATCTCACGTCCGCCGACGCCGATATCACCTGCCGGAACGTCGATATCCGGACCGATAAATCTGTAAAGATTGTTCATAAATGCCTGGCAGAAGCGCATGATCTCTCCGTCGGACTTGCCGTTGGGATTGAAATCCGAACCGCCCTTTGCACCGCCGATAGGAAGACCTGTAAGGCTGTTCTTAAAAATCTGCTCAAAGCCGAGGAACTTAACAATTCCCGAATATACGCTCGGATGGAAACGAAGTCCTCCCTTGTACGGTCCGATAGAACCGTTGAACTGACAGCGATAGCCCTTGTTTACCTGCACCTTACCGTTATCGTCAACCCATGCAACACGGAACGAAAACATACGCTCAGGCTCAACAAGTCTTTCAAGAAGACCGTTCTTCTCGTATTCCGGATGTCTTTCGACCACCGGCTCAATTGACTTAAGCACTTCCTCAACCGTCTGAACAAATTCAGGCTCGGACGCATTCTTTTCTCTTACCGAAGCAAGAACTCTTTCAATATATTCATTCATGTGTATCACCCTTTCGTTTGGTATGTAAATACAACAATATTATAATTATTCTATGTTATATTGTCAAGCTTCGATACGACAAAATACACAACTTGACAAATATCTTTTTGTGCATTGTGTCGCCGAGCCTATAAGATTGTTAAATTTTTATCACGAAAATTTTAAGTAATTTTATTGACCTGAACGTTTGTTCGGTGTATAATATGTTTGTTTTATGAGGTTGTAGTCTATTTTGAATTTTATCCGTTTCGCATAAACAGTTTTATCAGCCTTCCCCTTGAGGGTAGCCTTGATTGATTCCTTCTATCCTTGGGTCGATGTGGGCATCGACCCCTACGAATTGTGCTCCAACTGCACATATACAAAAACATTTCTTTTTCTCAACCTATCGTAGGGTGCGATGCCCACATCGCACCGAGAAAGTCAGGTGAAATTGCCTTTGAAGCAAAAAAGCAATCTTGCCTCCCCTACAGTGGAGCCAACATTTAAATAGAATTTCTAATGACCTTGAATTAAACAAAAAAGGAGGTGCCGTCGGTGGCGGACAAGACATACATTGCAATTGACCTAAAATCATTCTATGCTTCTGTCGAATGTGTTGACAGGGGTCTTGATCCGTTGAACA
>CAVGRW010000227.1:0-2077 GCA_963631735.1 Bacteroidaceae bacterium
AAGTCATTTTTATCGGCTTGATTTTATCGCCGTCAAATTCGACCTTGTCGATGCAAAGAAATCTTGCGTCACGGTCTTTAATGTCCTCACGGCGGCGATGGTAAACCATCAGCATCTCGCCGTTTTCAAGCAGGAAATAGCCGTTGTGTCCGGGACCCTCGGCAACTCCGGGCTGAGAGGAAAGAATCGTTCCGAGACTTTCAAACGGACCGAGCGGACTGTCGGCAATAGAATAGTCAACACGGTATGTTCCCTCGCCCCAGCTTCCGCAGGAATACATGAAATAATATTTGCCGTCCTTCTTCATCATGCAAGGGCCTTCAACGTAATCGTGCGGCGTAATTTCTTTAAAAGTCTCGCCGTCCTCAAACGGAACGAAACCCGTCATATCTTCATTCATCTTGCATACATTGCAGTGCTTCCAGCCGCCGTAATAAAGGTAAACCGTGCCGTCGTCATCCTTGAAAAGGTGAGCGTCGATCGGCTGAGCCCCGTTGATGATCGTGCCTATCAGGGATTTGCCGAGGTAGCCTTTGAACGGACCCGTCGGCGAATAGGAAACTGCAATTTCAAGTCCGCCGCCCTCATTATCCTCGTGGATATCGTTCGAGGCAAAGATGTAGTAATATTTACCGTTTTTCTCTACAATTGTCGGCGCCCAAACAGCCCTTTTTACCCAAGGAAAATCGGACATATCAATAATTGATTCGATTTTTTTCCAATGCTCAAGGTCATCTGAAACGAACATATCCTGATTGAGTTGCTGCTCATAAGGGAGACTTCTTGTAACGTAAATGCAGTATTTTCCGTTGTAAATTCTTGCTTCGGGGTCGGCATGCCAAGCCTCGGAGATAGGGTTGTTGAATTTTATATTCATAGTGCTTTTCCTTTCGATTTTCTGAATATACTTTATCATAAAAAATATCTTTAAGCAAGAGATAATTAACATTGTTGAACTTAGAATTTATTTGTGATATAATGAAAACATGCAAAGAGGAAAGGAGTAACCGTAAATGGATAGAATAAAGAAAAATTTCGGCTTCGGTATGATGAGACTGCCGATGAACGGCGAGGACGTTAATATCGAAGAAACCAAGAAAATGGTCGATGCGTTTTTGAACGCAGGCTTTAATTATTTTGACACTGCCCACGGCTATATTCAGGGCAAGAGCGAAACGGCGATCAAGGAATGTCTTACCGACCGTTATCCCCGTGAGAGCTATATTTTAACCGATAAGCTGACAGGCAATTTCTTCAATAAGGTAGATGATATCCGTCCGTTTTTTGAAAGTCAGCTTGCCGCTTGCGGTGTAGAATATTTCGATTTTTATCTTATGCACGCTCAAAATTCCGAGACATATAAAAAGTTCAAGTCCTGCCGAGCTTACGAGACAGCTTTTGAGCTGAAAGCGGAGGGTAAGGTGCGCCATGTGGGAATTTCTTTCCACGATAAGGCGGAGGTGCTCGAGCAGATATTGACAGAGTATCCGCAGATCGAAGCAGTTCAGATACAGTTCAATTATGTTGACTATAACGACCCGGGAGTTCAGAGTCAAGCCTGCTATGAGGTTTGCAGAAAATTCAACAAGCCTGTGCTTGTTATGGAGCCGGTAAAGGGCGGCAATCTTGTCAACTTGCCCGAAGATGCAAAGGCTGTTTTTGACAAGCTGAACGGCGGAAGCTATGCGAGCTATGCGCTTCGCTTTGCCGCAGGCTTCCCGGGTATAATGACGGTTCTCTCGGGCATGAGCAACATGGAGCAGATGGAAGATAATATCGGCTTCATGAAGGACTTTAAGCCGCTTGACAAAGCTGAACTTGCGGCTGTCGAAAAGGTTCAGGAGATATTCAAGAGCAAGAACCTGATACCGTGCACCGCTTGCCGTTATTGTACGGACGGCTGTCCGAAGCATATTTCAATTCCCGATTTGTTTGCCGATATGAACGCAAAGCAGATTTACCATGATTGGAATGCCGACTATTATTATTCCGACGTCCACACCTCGGAGGGCCGCAAGGCATCGGACTGCATAAAGTGCGGCAAATGCGAAAAATCATGTCCGCAGCATCTTCCGAT